>NZ_JBYOJV010000007.1:0-331087 GCF_057798835.1 Cupriavidus sp. 291-E7 | reverse complement strand
GGGCTTGGGGGTTCTGGGTATAAGAGCCTGGCGATGACCTACTTTCACACGGGTAGTCCGCACTATCATCGGCGCAAAGTCGTTTCACGGTCCTGTTCGGGATGGGAAGGGGTGGTTCCAACTCGCTATGGTCACCAGGCATGAGGGGTTGCCGGGCTGACTAGTGTCAGCGCGGCGAATCTGGGTGTAGTAAAGATTGGGTTGTGTTGTACACCTGGGCACTAGGCGCACTCACCAGGTAAAACACACTGGTTATAGGATCAAGCCTTACGGGCAATTAGTACTGGTTAGCTTAACGCATTACTGCGCTTCCACACCCAGCCTATCAACGTCCTGGTCTCGAACGACCCTTCAAGGAGGTCAAGCCTCCAGGGAATCCTCATCTTCAGGCGAGTTTCCCGCTTAGATGCTTTCAGCGGTTATCTCTTCCGTACATAGCTACCCTGCGATGCCTCTGGCGAGACAACAGGTACACCAGCGGTACGTCCACTCCGGTCCTCTCGTACTAGGAGCAGCCCCCGTCAAGATTCCAACGCCCACGGCAGATAGGGACCAAACTGTCTCACGACGTTTTAAACCCAGCTCACGTACCTCTTTAAATGGCGAACAGCCATACCCTTGGGACCGGCTACAGCCCCAGGATGAGATGAGCCGACATCGAGGTGCCAAACACCGCCGTCGATATGAACTCTTGGGCGGTATCAGCCTGTTATCCCCAGAGTACCTTTTATCCGTTGAGCGATGGCCCTTCCATTCAGAACCACCGGATCACTATGTCCTGCTTTCGCACCTGCTCGACTTGTCGGTCTCGCAGTTAAGCACGCTTTTGCCATTGCACTTTAGGTACGATGTCCGACCGTACCAAGCGTACCTTCGAACTCCTCCGTTACACTTTGGGAGGAGACCGCCCCAGTCAAACTGCCTACCATGCACTGTCCCCGACCCGGATTCACGGGCCAAGGTTAGAACCTCAAACAAACCAGGGTGGTATTTCAAGGACGGCTCCACGTGAACTAGCGTCCACGCTTCAAAGCCTCCCACCTATCCTACACAGATCGGTTCAAAGTCCAATGCAAAGCTACAGTAAAGGTTCATGGGGTCTTTCCGTCTAGCCGCGGGGAGATTGCATCATCACAAACACTTCAACTTCGCTGAGTCTCGGGAGGAGACAGTGTGGCCATCGTTACGCCATTCGTGCAGGTCGGAACTTACCCGACAAGGAATTTCGCTACCTTAGGACCGTTATAGTTACGGCCGCCGTTTACCGGGACTTCAATCAAGAGCTTGCACCCCATCATTTAATCTTCCGGCACCGGGCAGGCGTCACACCCTATACGTCCACTTTCGTGTTTGCAGAGTGCTGTGTTTTTATTAAACAGTCGCAGCCACCATTTTATTGCAACCCCTTCACCCTCCTGGCGCAGGCCAGTCAAGCTACAAGGGCGTACCTTATCCCGAAGTTACGGTACCAATTTGCCGAGTTCCTTCTCCCGAGTTCTCTCAAGCGCCTTAGAATACTCATCTCGCCCACCTGTGTCGGTTTGCGGTACGGTCTCGTATGACTGAAGCTTAGAGGCTTTTCTTGGAACCACTTCCAATTGCTTCGCAGCACTAGGCCGCTCGCCCCACATCCTTGAATTCCGCGCCCGGATTTGCCTAAGCGCCTTCTCCAATGCAGGGACCGGGACTTCCAACACCCGGACAACCTTCCGCGATCCGTCCCCCCATCGCATCATACGACGGTGCAGGAATATTAACCTGCTTCCCATCAGCTACGCATCTCTGCCTCGCCTTAGGGGCCGACTCACCCTACGCCGATGAACGTTGCGTAGGAAACCTTGGGCTTACGGCGAGGGGGCCTTTCACCCCCTTTATCGCTACTCATGTCAGCATTCGCACTTCTGATACCTCCAGCATCCTTTACAAGACACCTTCACAGGCTTACAGAACGCTCTCCTACCACGCACTTGCGTGCGTCCGCAGCTTCGGTGACTGGCTTAGCCCCGTTACATCTTCCGCGCAGGACGACTCGATCAGTGAGCTATTACGCTTTCTTTAAAGGGTGGCTGCTTCTAAGCCAACCTCCTGACTGTTTTAGCCTTCCCACTTCGTTTCCCACTTAGCCAATCTTTGGGACCTTAGCTGGCGGTCTGGGTTGTTTCCCTCTTGACACCGGACGTTAGCACCCGATGTCTGTCTCCCGTGATTGCACTCTTCGGTATTCGGAGTTTGCTATGGCGGGGTAATCAGCAATAGACCCCCCAACCATGACAGTGCTCTACCCCCGAAGGTGAGACACGAGGCACTACCTAAATAGTTTTCGGAGAGAACCAGCTATTTCCAGATTTGTTTAGCCTTTCACCCCTATCCACAGCTCATCCCCTAACTTTTCAACGTTAGTGGGTTCGGTCCTCCAGTACGTGTTACCGCACCTTCAACCTGGCCATGGATAGATCATCTGGTTTCGGGTCTACACCCAGCGACTCAACGCCCTATTCGGACTCGCTTTCGCTACGCCTTCCCTAATCGGTTAAGCTTGCCACTGAATGTAAGTCGCTGACCCATTATACAAAAGGTACGCCGTCACCCGTTTCCAGGCTCCGACTGTTTGTATGCATGCGGTTTCAGGATCTATTTCACTCCCCTCCCGGGGTTCTTTTCGCCTTTCCCTCACGGTACTGGTTCACTATCGGTCGATTACGAGTATTTAGCCTTGGAGGATGGTCCCCCCATCTTCAGACAGGATTTCACGTGTCCCGCCCTACTTGTCGTACACCTAGTTCCACAACGCTGTTTTCGCATACAGGGCTATCACCTGCTATGGCCGGGCTTTCCATCCCGTTCTGCTAACAATGCTGCTAAAGAGTACAAGGCTCTTCCCATTTCGTTCGCCACTACTTTGGGAATCTCGGTTGATTTCTGTTCCTGCAGCTACTTAGATGTTTCAGTTCGCCGCGTTCGCTTCCCTTGCCTATGTATTCAGCAAGGGATGACCCATTAGGGCCGGGTTTCCCCATTCGGACATCTCCGGATCAAAGCTTGTTTGCCAGCTCCCCGAAGCTTTTCGCAGGCTACCGCGTCCTTCATCGCCTGTAATCGCCAAGGCATCCACCACATGCACTTGTTCGCTTGACCCTATAACGAGTGTGTCTCAAGGACACGACCGTCATAGGTCTGAGTTCTCGCGTTTGTGCCGTATTCCAAGTCATCTTTCGATCACTTAAATACATTTTGGTTGATACAATCACAACCCGGTATCGTGTTGGGTACTTCAGCCTCTCATCAAGGCTTCACGACACCTTTACTACATCCCATATTGTTAAAGAACAGCCGAGCTAAATGCTCGTTGGCAACAGCCAAAGACAATCACTCAGAATAAACTCCTGAATACTTGTCTTTGACGACTACCCCAAGGTAAGTGGTGGAGGATGACGGGATCGAACCGACGACCCCCTGCTTGCAAAGCAGGTGCTCTCCCAGCTGAGCTAATCCCCCGTGAGATAACTTGGTGGGTCTGGTAGGACTTGAACCTACGACCCCCGCCTTATCAAGACGGTGCTCTAACCACCTGAGCTACAGACCCTTGGCTGTAACAGCAAACAAACCGATAAGTGTGAACGCTTGACTTGTGAACACAAGCCTCTAGAAAGGAGGTGATCCAGCCGCACCTTCCGATACGGCTACCTTGTTACGACTTCACCCCAGTCATGAACCCTGCCGTGGTAATCGCCCTCCTTGCGGTTAGGCTAACTACTTCTGGCAAAACCCACTCCCATGGTGTGACGGGCGGTGTGTACAAGACCCGGGAACGTATTCACCGCGGCATGCTGATCCGCGATTACTAGCGATTCCAGCTTCACGTAGTCGAGTTGCAGACTACGATCCGGACTACGATGCATTTTCTGGGATTAGCTCCCCCTCGCGGGTTGGCAACCCTCTGTATGCACCATTGTATGACGTGTGAAGCCCTACCCATAAGGGCCATGAGGACTTGACGTCATCCCCACCTTCCTCCGGTTTGTCACCGGCAGTCTCTCTAGAGTGCCCTTTCGTAGCAACTAGAGACAAGGGTTGCGCTCGTTGCGGGACTTAACCCAACATCTCACGACACGAGCTGACGACAGCCATGCAGCACCTGTGTCCACTTTCTCTTTCGAGCACCTAATGCATCTCTGCTTCGTTAGTGGCATGTCAAGGGTAGGTAAGGTTTTTCGCGTTGCATCGAATTAATCCACATCATCCACCGCTTGTGCGGGTCCCCGTCAATTCCTTTGAGTTTTAATCTTGCGACCGTACTCCCCAGGCGGTCAACTTCACGCGTTAGCTACGTTACTGAGAAAATGAATCCCCAACAACTAGTTGACATCGTTTAGGGCGTGGACTACCAGGGTATCTAATCCTGTTTGCTCCCCACGCTTTCGTGCATGAGCGTCAGTGACGTCCCAGGGGGCTGCCTTCGCCATCGGTATTCCTCCACATCTCTACGCATTTCACTGCTACACGTGGAATTCTACCCCCCTCTGACATACTCTAGCCTTGCAGTCACAAGCGCAATTCCCAAGTTAAGCTCGGGGATTTCACGCCTGTCTTACAAAACCGCCTGCGCACGCTTTACGCCCAGTAATTCCGATTAACGCTCGCACCCTACGTATTACCGCGGCTGCTGGCACGTAGTTAGCCGGTGCTTATTCTTCCGGTACCGTCATCCGCCCCAGGTATTAACCAGTGCGTTTTCTTTCCGGACAAAAGTGCTTTACAACCCGAAGGCCTTCTTCACACACGCGGCATTGCTGGATCAGGGTTGCCCCCATTGTCCAAAATTCCCCACTGCTGCCTCCCGTAGGAGTCTGGGCCGTGTCTCAGTCCCAGTGTGGCTGATCGTCCTCTCAGACCAGCTACTGATCGTCGCCTTGGTGGGCCTTTACCCCACCAACTAGCTAATCAGACATCGGCCGCTCCTGCTGCGTGAGGCCTTGCGGTCCCCCACTTTCACCCTCAGGTCGTATGCGGTATTAGCTAATCTTTCGACTAGTTATCCCCCACAACAGGGTACGTTCCGATGTATTACTCACCCGTTCGCCACTCGCCGCCAGACCGAAGTCCGCGCTGCCGTTCGACTTGCATGTGTAAGGCATGCCGCCAGCGTTCAATCTGAGCCAGGATCAAACTCTTCAGTTCAATCTCTGTGTGGTGCCGAAGCACCTCGCTCTTTCGAGCGGTCGCTCACTCTCAGAAAACTGACTGGCTCACATCTCGCGACGTGAACCAACATGTTTTACTGTGCGAGCACTGATAACTTTTGAAGCATCACAAGGCCGAAACCTCGTGGCGTTCGCCATCAAGCGCCCACACTTATCGGTTGTTTGTTTGTTAAAGAACCTCAGCGGCCGGCTTTGCCGTTCGCTGTCGCTGCGTCGTTTTCGTTGCAGCGGAGAAACGAGATTATGCAGAGCATTCAGCGTTTCGTCAACAGTTTTTGCAGAACTTTTTTTCTGCCGGTCAGCGCTGAAAACTCCTCAGCCGCTCACCCCCTGTTGCCCCGCAGCCCTTGTCGCTGCTGCGTTTGCAGCGCGCTTCGTGTTGCGAGGGGGCGAATATTAGACCGCTTCTCCGCAGTGCGCAAGCCCTTTCTGAAAACTTTAGAAAAAAGATGGGAGTGCCCGAATCAGCGCAACTGTCGCGGCGGAGACAGCCTTCGATTTCGAACTGCCCTAAGCTGACAGCCACCTATTAGAAGACGCTGTTGAAGGAGACACTCATGAAGCAATCCGTGCCCGTCGACCGTTCACTCGTGGTCGGCGCGACTGATATCCCCCTGTCCGACGACACGATTCCTGCCCTGCTGGCGCGCGCCGTGGCGGCAAACCCGGACGGCGACGCCGTGGTCTTCCGGGAGCAGTCCATCCGCTGGACCTGGCGACAGTTTGCCGATCAGATCGACCAGCTCGCCGCCGGCCTGCAGGCGCGCGGCATCGCTCGCGGCGACCGCGTTGGAATCTGGTCGCCCAACCGCGCGGAGTGGCTGGTCACCCAGTTTGCAACTGCCCGTATTGGCGCCATCCTGGTCAATATCAACCCGGCTTACCGCCAGGCAGAACTGGAATATGCGCTGAACAAGGCTGGCGTGCGGATGCTGATCACCGCCACCCGCTTCAAATCCAGTGACTATCTGGGAATGTTGCAAGCCCTCGCGCCAGAGCTAGCCGACGCGAATCCGGAGAATCTGCGGATCACCCGGTTTCCGAAACTCCAGTTCGTGGTCCGGATGGGCGATGAGCGCACCGCCGGCATGCTCAACTATTCCAGCCTGCTGCGGCCGGCCGATACCGCCATATTGGATGAAGCCACCCGCCAGCTCGATGTGCGCGATGCCATCAATATCCAGTTCACGAGCGGCACGACCGGAAACCCGAAGGGTGCCACGCTGACACATCACAATGTGGTCAACAACGGCCGCTTCGTCGCCCTGGCCATGCGGCTAGGCGCTGGCGACCGCCTTTGCATCCCCGTGCCGCTTTACCACTGCTTCGGCATGGTCCTGTCCGTGCTGGCGTGCGTGTCGGTTGGCGCATGCATGGTATTTCCGGGCGAAGCCTTCGATCCGCTGGCGACGATGCAGGCGGTTTCCGATGAACGATGCACGGCCCTGCATGGCGTGCCGACGATGTTCATCGCCCAGCTTGATCATCCGGACTTCCGCAAGTTCGATTTCTCCACGCTGCGCACGGGCATCATGGCGGGCGCGCCGTGTCCGATCGAGATCATGAAGCGCGTCGTCACCGACATGCACATGGCCGAAGTCACCATTGCCTATGGGATGACCGAGACGAGTCCGGTCTCGTTCCAGAGCGCCACCGACGATCCGCTCGACAAGCGTGTGGCCACAGTCGGCCGCGTGCAGCCGCATCTGGAGTGCAAGGTCGTCGATGCCACCGGCCAGATCGTGCCGCGCGGCGAGACCGGCGAACTCTGCACACGCGGCTATTCCGTCATGCAGGGCTATTGGGACGACGACGAGCGCACGCGCGAAGCTATCCGCGATGGCTGGATGCACACGGGCGACCTGGCCACCATCGACGCCGATGGCTACTGCAATATCGTCGGGCGCGTGAAAGACATGCTGATCCGTGGCGGCGAGAACATCTATCCGCGCGAGATCGAGGAATTCCTGTTTCGTCATCCCAAGGTTCAGGCGGTGCAGGTGTTCGGCGTGCCCGATACCCGGTACGGGGAGGAAGTCTGCGCATGGATCGTGCTCAAACCCGGCCAAACCGCCACGGAGGATGAGATCCGCGCGTTCTGCCGCGACCAGATCGCCCATTACAAGATCCCCCGCTACATCCGGTTCGTGGACGAGATGCCGATGACCGTCACCGGCAAGGTGCAAAAATTCGTGATGCGTGACACCATGATTCACGACCTCGGGCTGCAGCAAGCCGCCACGGCGTAAATCCTGAGGGGACCATCCGATGACCATCCGCATCGTCAGGCTCGGCGAACCGCGCGCCAAGGACGAAGGCCTGCGCATGGGCACCGTGCGCAGACCACCGCGCGGCGTGCCCAAGGCCGAGTTTTCCAGCCGCGACTTCTACGACGTCTGGTATCCCGCGCTTTCTCCTTCGGCGGAACTCGTGGCCGAGGCGCAGGCCGCGGACGACCCCAAGGCGTGGCGTAGCTTCGAGAAACATTTCCGGGCCGAAATGGCGCAGCCCGATGCCAGTCGCACGCTGGATCTGCTGGCCGCCCTCTCCCACCAGACGAATTTCTCGCTGGGTTGCTACTGCGAGAATGAGTCCCACTGCCATCGATCCATACTGAGAGACCTCCTGACTAAACGCGGCGCCGACATTGCGTGAGATCGTCAGGCTATGATGCGAGGCTTCGCTGTGCGACGCGCCGCGAAGCTTTCCACTGGCCTTATTTACGTCGATGGCACTGAACCTCGTCTGGCTCGGATTTTTCCTACTCTCTTTCCTGGCCGCCTGCGTGCGGCTCATCGGCGGCGACACGACGGTATTTCCGGCGTTGCTGACCAGCCTGTTCGATAGCTCACGCACGGCTTTCGAGATTTCCCTTGGCCTGGTGGGCGTCATGAGCCTGTGGATCGGCATCATGCGCATCGGCGAGCGCGCCGGGGTCATCGATCTGTTTGCGCGGATGGTGAATCCGCTCCTGCGCCATTTCTTTCCCGGCGTGCCACAGGGGCATCCGGCGCAGGGCGCGATGATGATGAACGTGTCGGCCAACATGCTGGGGCTGGACAACGCGGCAACGCCACTGGGCCTGACGGCCATGCGCGAGCTACAGACGTTGAACCGGCAGCCGGATACCGCCACCAACGCCCAGATCATGTTCATCGTGCTGAACACGGCCGGGCTGACGCTGATTCCGACATCGGTCATCGCGATCCGCCAGGCGATGGCAGTCAAGCAGGGGCTGGTGAATTTCAACGCGGCGGACATCTTCCTGCCGACGCTGCTGGCCACCGGGGCATCGTGCCTGGCCGGCCTGCTGGCCGTGGCCTGGGTACAGCGGCTGAATCTCTTCAAGCCTGCGGTGCTGGCCGCCTTCGCCGCGACGGGTGCCATCGTCGCGGGCCTGTTTGCATGGCTGCGCCATGCGCCGCCCGATCAAGTCAGTCAGATGGCGTCCCTGGCCGGCAGCGGCTTCATCCTGTCATTGATCATGCTGTTCCTGGTCTGCGGGGCGCTTCGGCGCGTCAACGTCTATGACGCCTTCATCGACGGCGCCAAGGAAGGCTTCGGTGTCGCCGTGCAGATCATTCCCTATCTGGTAGCGATTCTGGTGGCGATCGGATTGTTCCGAGCAAGCGGCTGCATGGATGTCGCCATGCGTGGGCTGACGGCCGGGTTCACATGGCTGGGCGTCAATACCGACTTCGTTCCCGCCCTTCCCGTTGGATTGATGAAGATCCTTTCCGGCGCCGGCGCACGAGGCCTGATGGTGGACGTCATGACGACCTATGGCGTGGATTCGTTCCAGGGACGGCTGGCGGCCATCATCCAGGGGTCGACCGAGACCACGTTCTACGTACTGGCCGTCTACTTTGGCAGCGTGAATGTGCGCAATACGCGCCACGCGCTGGGCTGCGCCCTGTTCGCCGACGTAGTGGGCTTGGGGGCAGCCGTGTGGATTGCCTACCTCTTTCGCTGAGCGTAGCCACTCTTGTTGTACGACAACAACGGAGATTGTGCTCTCTTGAATGCATTTTCAAACAACGCGCTTGGTGCGTCGCAACAAGTCGTGTATAGTGAAGTCTGTCTCCTCCACCACCTCGGTGGATTCCAACCCGCGCACAACCTGCGCGGGTTTTTTTTGCCCAAAATCCGGGGAATCAGGGGCCGTCTGTAGTTCTTTCAACTGCAGAACTTCGGAAATCCGATGCTGGCACGCTTTTGCATCACATTTCCTCCTCCTGGTGCAGCGCCGCACAACCTCTGCGCAAATCTGATCGAAATCACTGAATTGTTGCGTTGCAACAATACTGCTCGTAGAGTGGACTCCGTACTCACCCTGAGACATCCACTTCACCGCCCCCGATCATGCGCCACGCCCCGCGCTTCCTTTCCTTTTGGCCCGATTCCGCCTTCCTGCAGCGTGGCGTGGTCTATGCGATCTCGTTCTTCGCGCTGGCCGGCACCGCGTGGCTGACAGGTGACGCCGGATATCTGTGGTCGGCGACGGCTTCCATCTGGACGTGCCTGGCCGATCGCCAAGGTACGGCCGCCACGCGCATGCGCGGACTTGGCGCGGTGGGCATCGGCGGCGCAATCGCTAGCTTGATCGGCGCCAGCTTGGCGACTTCACCTCTTGCCGCGCTGGCCGTCGTTATCGCCGCGGGCGTGATCGCGGGCCTGGCTGAAATCCGCGGTCCGGTGGCCGCACTGTGCTTCAAGCTGCTCTACGTCGTGCTGATCGCGGCCTGCTTGCAACCGGTCGTCGATACGCCGGTGCTGATGCACGCGTGGACGGCCGGCGTCGACTACCTGCGCGGCGGCGTGTTTGCCTGCCTGATCTGCCTGGTGCTGATTCCATCGCAGCGTGACGCACGGCCCAGACTTGAGATCACTGCAACTTACGATGCCCTGCAGCGCTTTGCCGATTGCCTGGCGGCACCAGCCCTGCGGGAAACCTCCATTTATAAGCAGGAAATCCGGCAGCGCATCGAGGCCGCGCGCTCGGCGGTGAGCGCGCGCCGCGGCATGACCGATCCCGTCGGCATGCTGCACTACGCCTATGCCGTGGCGGTAGCCGACGCGATCTTCGCCTTGCTGATCGTCGCTGGCGAATTGCGCGAGCGCGCCGGGGACCGGCACGACCTGCCGCTCGCGTATGCCGCGCGCTGCCTGACGGATACGCAGGAGCAGGTACGGCAGGCACTGTCGCGTCATGCGCCCGATCTGCCCGCGCTGAGCGCCATGCTCGATCGCGACGTGCGCCGCCTGATCGGCCAGCGTGCCAACGCGGGCGCACCACCGGCGTACCAATCCGCCCTGGCCGCATTGGCCCAGCATCCGGCGTTCGAGCGCTGGCGCGAGTCGTTTTCCTGGCCCAATGCCGGCCTGGCTGGCGTCGTCGATCGGATCGGACACACGCTGGCGGACATCGCCGCACGCGATGCCCGGGTGACACGGCATGCGCTACGGCTCGCGTTTGCCGGCGGCCTGAGCCTGCTGCCGTCGCAGCTATTGCAGGTGGATCACGGCTACTGGGTTGCCGTGACCGTGATCATGGTGCTGAGTCCGCGCCTGCAGACCACGCGCCAGATTTCGTTCCACCGGTTTGCTGGATCGCTGGCTGGCGCGCTGCTGGCTTGCCTGGTGGGGCTTACCCATCCCAGTCCGATGCTGGCGCTTGGCCTGAGTGCCCTGAGCCTGGCGGCGGCCTATGCGCTGCGGCTGGCTGGCAGCGCGGGAGGCTTTGCCTTTTGCCTGACCCCGGCCGTCATTCTGTTCTCCTGGTTGGGCGAACCTGCGTCGAGCAGCAGCCATGTGGCGGCCCTGCGCGGCATGGACACCGCCATCGGCTGTCTGATCGCGCTCGCCAGCTACTACGTGCTGGCCCCGCGTGCCGAGCTGTCGCGCGCCTATCGGCACAGCCTCGACGCACTTTCCGTCAACGCCGTGTACCTGCGGGCCGCCGTCAGTGCCGCGCGCACGGTCACCCCGGCCAGAATGCGTCTGGAAGCGCTGCGCGTAGCCGCGGGCCGCGCGTCAACCCGCGCCGAAGACACCTTGGCGCAATGCACTGGCGAACTGGATCCGCGACTCGGCGCCGCCCACGCTGCGCTGCATGTCACGGCGCGACGCATGGCATCGCTGGCAGGTCTGGTGCGCGCGGGCGCCGAGTCCGGTGAAGCCCACGCAACGCCCGGCCCGGCAGTTCAGGCGCTGCTATCCGACCTGGAAACCCGCCTTGCCGAAGTGGCGGTCCGCCCTGGACGAAACGGCGTCAGCGCCGCCGTCGCACCGGCCCGCATGGTGCCGCTGACGCCTTCCGACGCCCCGTTCGAGCATTTCCTGGCCGAACAGTGCACTTACGCGGACACTCATATCGACAGCGCCCACGACACCGTCACCAGCCTTCGAGCGCTGGCCGCGGAGCAGGCCCTGGCGCGTCGCATCCGCGTACCCGGCGCTCAGGCAAGCTGATCCGATGCCCCGAGCGGGGCTTTCCCAGACACTCTTGCCAGCCGGCTTGCCTGGGAACCGCAATTGCCTATATTGAATGGATATTCGCCGTTTCCCCGTTCCCGGCAAGACGAGGTATGCCATGGCCGATATCACCTTTCCAAGCACCGTTCCTACCTACTGCGGGTCCAGCCTGACGCTGTCCTGTCCCGCTACGGTCAATGGCAACAGTTCGCAGTACTCGGTTACTGCTGAAGCGCTCGAAGCCTACTGCGGGGCCAAGTCCGTGCGAGAAGAAGACCTCGTGCGCGCCTTCACGACCAATCGCAAGCGGATTGAGCAACTGGCCGAATCGCTGTTCGAGCTGACCGAGGCGCGCGAAATCGTGCTGCGCGGCGGCCATTTCCGTTTCGCCGGGTGACCACCGCGTCGTTGCCGAGCCAAACTCAGTCGGCGGCTTCCTGACCGCGCACCAGCAGCACGGGCATCGTCGACTGACGGATCACGGCCTCCGCAACGCTGCCCAGCACCAGGCGGCGCACGCCGCGGCGTCCGTGCGTGCCGATCACCAGCAGATCCGCGCCCCATTCGCTCGCCGCCGCATTGATCGACCCGGCGATATCGCCGATGACGGCCGGCTCGGTCACAAGCTTTGTCTCGAACTTCACGCCCGCGCTGCCAAGCATCCCGCCGGCCGCTTCCAGCGCTTTCTTGCCGCTATCCACGTAGGCGCGTTCGATTTGCGTTGGATCGTAGAAACCGGCATCGAACAGCATGACGCCGTTGTCGACCACATAGAGCGCCAGAACAGAACCACCGCCACCGCTGGCCACGCGGATCGCTTCCTGCAGCGCCAGGTCAGACGTGCTGCTGCCATCCACCGCCACCGCGATCTTGCTGTAAGCCTTGCTCGACATAGCTTGCCCTCCGGGAAGAAGTTGAAGTTCGATACTACACGTGGCCCCGGACTCACGTGTTGATCGAACTTTGCTAGCCGTGTCCATCGTAAAAGCCTTAAATTGACCGACCGGTCGGTTTATATTTATAGTTAGCAAACTGTCCGACCCCGCAAAACCTGCCCAAGACAAGAACAGGTCGGCCCCGCCAAAGACGAAAGTCAAGGAGACGTGATGTACACACAGAGCCTCGACCTGCCGGGCCAGCCTCAGCCCGCGCTCAGCGACGCCGATGCCGACGCGGCCGGGCGGCAGGCTGCTTTCGATGCGCGCATCGCCGACGACGCCAAGGTCGAGCCGATGGACTGGATGCCCGAGGCCTACCGGAAGACACTCGTTCGCCAGATCTCGCAACATGCGCACTCGGAAATCATCGGCATGCAGCCCGAGGGCAACTGGATCAGCCGCGCGCCGTCACTGAAGCGCAAGGCCATCCTGCTGGCCAAGGTGCAGGATGAAGGCGGCCACGGCCTCTATCTGTACAGCGCGGCGGAAACGCTCAATGCCTCGCGCGACGACCTCGTCGATGCGCTCCACACCGGCCGCGCCAAGTATTCGTCGATCTTCAACTACCCGACCCTGACCTGGGCGGATGTCGGCGTGATCGGCTGGCTTGTGGATGGCGCGGCGATCATGAACCAGATTCCGCTCTGCCGTTGCTCGTACGGCCCCTATGCGCGGGCGATGATCCGCATCTGCAAGGAAGAGTCGTTCCACCAGCGCCAGGGCTTTGACGCGCTGCTGTCGATGATGCGCGGCACCGAAGGCCAGCGCGTCATGGTGCAGGACGCCGTCGACCGCTGGTGGTTTCCGGTGCTGATGATGTTCGGGCCGCCCGACGCCGCCTCCACCAATAGCGCACAGACGATGGCCTGGGGTATCAAGCGGATTTCGAACGACGACCTGCGCCAGAAATTCGTCGATGCCACGGTCGAGCAGGCCAAGGTACTCGGCGTGACGCTGCCCGATCCCGGACTGGTCTGGAACGAGGAGCGCGGCCACTACGACTACAGCCCGCTGGATTGGGATGAATTCTGGCGCGTCATCAACGGTGACGGCCCATGCAACCGCGAACGGCTGGCCACGCGCGTCAAGGCGCACGAGGACGGCGCGTGGGTGCGCGAAGCCGCCCTGGCACATACCGAAAAACGCACGCTGCGCAACGCACCCGCACAGGCCGCCTGATCCCGGCTTGCGAGGAGACACCATGACACAACAAAAGGAATGGCCGCTGTGGGAAGTTTTCGTCCGCAGCAAACAGGGCCTGGAGCACAAGCACTGCGGTAGCCTGCATGCGGCCGACGCCCAGCAGGCGCTGCACATGGCACGCGATGTCTATACGCGCCGGCAGGAAGGCGTCTCGATCTGGGTGGTGCCATCGTCGGCCATCACGGCCAGCGCCCCGGCGGAAAAGGCCGAGCTGTTCGACCCCGCCGCGGACAAGATCTATCGCCACCCCACGTTCTACCAGTTGCCCGACGAAGTGAACCATATGTAAGGCCGGCACCATGACGCAAACCATCGTAGCCGACGGCATCGTCCTGGCGCGCCTGCCATTGGCACAGACCGCGCCCCTGCAATACGTACTGCGCCTTGCCGACAACGCACTGATTCTTGGCCAGCGCAACGCCGAGTGGTGCGGTCACGGCCCGGTGCTGGAGGAAGACATCGCACTGGCCAACATCAGCCTCGATCTGATCGGGCAGGCCCGTCTGCTCTACAGCCATGCTGGCGTGCTGGAAGGCCGGCTGACCGGCCGCGTGCGTCACGAGGACGACTACGCCTACTGGCGGAACGAAGCCGAATTCCGCAACTGGACGCTGCAGGAACTGCCGCATCATGGCCCGCTGGCCGGCACGGCGCGCGCCGATCGAGACTATGCGGTCACGATCATGCGCAACTTTCTGTACAGCGCGCTGATGGCGGAACTCTGGCCGGCGCTGGAACTGAGCACCGACGCGGAGCTGGCCGCCATCGCAGCCAAGTCGGCCAAGGAGGTTCGCTACCACCTGCACCATGCCGCCGACTGGGTGGTGCGGCTGGGCGACGGCACCGACGTATCGCACCAGCGCATGCAACGGGCGCTGGACCATCTGCTGCCTTACATGAACGAGTGCTTTGCCGTCGATGCCGTGGAGCAGGAAGCCGCCGCGCAAGGCGTTGCCGTGCTCACCGCCGATCTGCGCGAGGCGTGGGAAGCCACGGTGATCGCCACGCTGGACGATGCCACGCTACGGCGTCCGGCGCAGTCGGCGTTCGTCTCGACAGGCAAGCACGGCGTGCATTCCGAACACATGAGCTACCTGCTGGCCGAACTGCAATCCCTGGCGCGGGCCCATCCGGGCGCGCAGTGGTAGTGAGAGTCTGAGATGCGCGACCACGCCACGCCGATGACATCGCCACCCATATCGCCGTTCGCCCCTGCCTTCGCGCAGGCCAACGCCGACGCCGTCACGCCCGGCAGCCGACTGGCGCGCGCCTGGGCGGCGCTGGATGCCGTGCCCGACCCGGAAATCCCCGTCGTGTCGATCCGTGACCTCGGCATCCTGCGCGATGTCGTGCTTGCCGACGACGACACGATCGAAGCCGTGATCACCCCGACCTACTCCGGCTGCCCAGCCATGTCGCAGATCGAGGAGGACGTGGGCCGCGCGCTCGACGCAGCCGGCCTGGCACCGTGGCGTGTACGCACGGTGCTGGCGCCCGCCTGGACGACCGACTGGATCACCGAAGCGGGCCGTGCCAACCTGCGTGCCTACGGGATTGCGCCGCCAGGACAATGCGCGCCCACGGCATCGCGCGACAACAAGGTTCAGCCGCTTCGCTTCGTGCCGCGCGCAGCGCAGGATGCGGCCATCGCGTGCCCGCACTGCGGCAGCGTGCACACGCAGGAACTGTCGCGCTTTGCATCCACGGCATGCAAGGCGCTGTATCGCTGCCTCGATTGCCGCGAGCCGTTCGATTACTTCAAACCCTACTGAGCACCGCCCGGCCATGACCCCACAGTTCCATCCGCTCCGCGTGGCGCAGGTTCGTCCGGAAACATCGGACACGGTCTCGATTGCCTTCGACGTGCCGCCGGAACTGCGCGACGCCTACCGCTTCACGCAAGGCCAGTTCCTGACGATCAAGGCGCCCGTCGACGGCAAGGACGTGCGGCGCTCCTATTCGATCTGCTGCGGCGTGCAGGACTACGACGAGCGCGGCGAATTGCGCGTGGCGGTGAAGCTCGTCGACGATGGCGTGTTCTCCACGTGGGTCCATGACACCGTCGCCGCCGGCCAGATCCTCGACGTGATGACGCCCGATGGCCGCTTTCATGTGCCGCTGGATGCCGGCACCAGCCGCCACTACGTGGCTTTCGCCGCCGGCAGCGGTATCACGCCGGTCCTGTCCCTGATCCGCACCACGCTGGCCGTGGAACCGCGCAGCCGCTTCACACTGGTCTACGGCAATCGCAGCGTCGATTCGATCATCTTTTCCGAAGCGCTGGAGGACCTGAAGAACCAGTACCTGTCGCGCTTCACGCTGTACCACGTGCTCTCGCGCCAGCCGCAGGAGGTGGATCTGCTGCACGGCCGGCTCGATCGGGAGCGCGTGACTGCGTTCCTGCAGACGCTGCTTCCCGTGGACGACATCGACGCCGCCTTTGTCTGCGGCCCGGCGTCGATGATCGACGAAGTGGAGGATGCGCTCAAGGCGGCCGGCGTGGACCCGCACCAGATCCACGCCGAGCGCTTTGGCGTGCCGCTGGGCCAGCCCAGGCGAACCGCGCCCGCGCATGCCGACCATGCCGATCACGCCGGTACGGCCGAACTCGTGGTGGTGCTGGACGGCAAGCAGCACAAGATGCGCCTGCCGCTGGCGGACGCCAATGTGCTGGACACCGCGCTGGCCGCCGGCCTGGACCTGCCCTATGCGTGCAAGGGCGGCGTCTGCTGTACCTGCCGCGCGAAGGTGCTGGAGGGCGAGGTGGAAATGGAAAAGAACTACACGCTCGAACCGTGGGAAATGGAAAAGGGATTTGTCTTGACA
Organism: Cupriavidus sp. 291-E7; assembly: GCF_057798835.1. Taxonomy (NCBI): domain Bacteria; kingdom Pseudomonadati; phylum Pseudomonadota; class Betaproteobacteria; order Burkholderiales; family Burkholderiaceae; genus Cupriavidus; species Cupriavidus sp. 291-E7. Next base: position 314,445 of record NZ_JBYOJV010000007.1, on the reverse strand, counting down.
TGCCAGGCCCGTGCGCTGACGCCGCGGGTGGTGGTCAGCTACGACGAACGGTGATGGGTGAGCGAGGCTGGTGACCGGTGTCAAGGGGCGTCGCACTATGGCGGGAATCCCACATGTCAGACAGGCGCCGATGCCCGGCGGGCCGTGCACCGTGATTACAATGGCGGGACACGCTTCATGCGTCGCATCGCCCGTCGTGCCACCGTCCGCCGGCGGGCCACGCGGCCGCGACCGGAGGCCCGGAGCCCGTCGCACCCTATACAATCACGGTCATGCAATACATTCATGTCGTCAACGGCGATGTCGCGGGCAACACATTGCGCCAGGCACTGGCCCAGGCTGCCCGCCCCGACCCGGTGGTCGTCCTGCGCGACGATCTCGCCGTGGGTCCGATCGCCGATATCGACAGCACCGGCCTGATCCGCTCCGGCTTCTGGCAGCGGGTGGCCCCGCACACCGACATCGACTTCGCCGCCGAAATGCGTCAGGCGCTGGACCAGCTCCAGCAACTGCGCCGCGACAATCTGGAAGTGGCCATCTGGCATGGCCAGAGCGCATCGGACCAGCTGATGCTGCGCCGCGTGGTGTTCCACCTTTACCAGGCCCCGCAGCGCATCAACGAGGTGGCGATGGACCTGCGCGAGCTGGAAGTCCCCACGCATGGCAGCCTGACCGCCATCGGTATGTATCCGGCCGCCCGCCTGGCGCGCCGGTTTTCGACCATTGCGCCGGTATCCGTGCTGCGGCTGGGCCGGCTGGGCTACGAATGGCAGCAGAACGTCAAGGAAAACGCCGACGTCCGGCTGTGGAAAGGCAATACGCTGGTGCCGGCGGCCTATCACAACGTCGACGACGTGATCCTGGAACGCGCCCCCCAGGATTGGACCGCCGCCGCGCAGGTGGTTGGCAGCGTGATGGGTGCCATCGAGGGTCTGCTGGCCAGCGACTGGTTCGTCTTCTGGCGCTGCCGCGAGCTCGTCAGCACGGGCCAGCTGGCGCTGCGCGGCAACCCGGAAAGCCTCGAGTCCTGCGAAATCCGTCGCAACTACCTTGCTGCCAGCGCCGATTGACGCCACACCGATAACAGAACAACAGGCGGATCGATCCGACCCCTATGGCAAGAACCAAGGCGCCCGATTTCGAGGCGCAACGCGAACAGATTCTCGACCTGGCGGCCACCGCATTCGCCGCCACCAGCTATCCCAGTACGTCGATGGCCGATCTGGCCGCGGCCTGCGGCACGTCCAAGGCACGGCTCTACCACTACTACGAAAGCAAGGAAGCGATCCTGTTCGATCTGCTGGATCGCTATACCCGGCAGCTGATGCGGATCGTCACGGACGTCGAGGCGGCCGGCGCACGCCACGGCCGCAGCCATCGTGAAACCTTCGGCCACCTTCTGCGCGCGTTCCTGGCCGAGTACGAAACCTCGCAAACCCGCCATATCGCGCTGATCAACGACGTGAAGTTTCTGGCCGAGGAGCAGCGCGACCAGATTCTGCAGCGCGAGCGCGATGTGGTGGCGTCGTTCGCGCGCCTGTTGCAGCTGGCGTATCCCGACCGCGTGACGCCCGAGAACCAGACCGCACTGACCATGACCGTCTTCGGCATGATCAACTGGACGTTCACCTGGCTCAAGCCCGGCGGCCGGCTGTCATACGCGGCATTTGCCGAGATGGTGGTGAGCCTGCTCGAAAACGGCCTGGCGCCCGGCATGCCGGGCGCCGCAGCCGCCAGCTAGACGGCTAGGACCACTCAGCGTCCTCCTGCTTGCGGCGCTGCTCTCGGTCCTGCCGGAACATTTCCTCAAGTTCGTCGCGCGCCTGCTTGGCCAGCGAGACGAGCTTCTTCTGATCCTTGTAGTAGGGATAGAAGCGGTCGATCGCCTCGATGTTATGGCGGCGGAAGCGCAGCGCCACGCCGCGCGCCTCCACCCGATCGAAGCCCAGCCCTTCCAGCACCTTCCGTCCGAGCATCAGCGAGCCTTCGAACATCTCCCGCTCGTAGCTGTCGCTGTCGATGCCCCGGTCCATCAGCTGGTAGACGTGCGACACGTGCCGCGCCCGCGTATAGATCTTGAGATCCGGCCAGCGGTGGCGCACCTTGTCGATCAGCCCGAGGTTGTCGTCGAGGTCTTCGATGGCCACGATCAGGATCTTTGCTTCGCCCGCGCCGGCCGCTTCCAGCAGGTCCACGCGCGTGGCATCGCCATAGAAGATCTTGAAACCATACTGGCGCAGGAACTCGATCTGGTCGGGATCGTGGTCCAGCACGGTCACGCCAACGCCCTGGGCGTACAACAGGCGCCCGATGATCTGACCGAAGCGGCCGAACCCGGCAATGATCACTGGATTGTGGTGGTTCTCGATCTCGTCGTCCGGGCGCTTCGACATCGCGTTCAGACGCGGTGCCAGCAACTTGTCGAACAGCAGCAGCAACAGCGGCGTGGCCACCATCGACAGCGCCACGATCAGCACCAGTAGCGCCTCGGTTTCCTTCGGCAGCAGGCCGACCATGCGCGCCTCGGCGAACACCACGAAGGCAAATTCGCCGCCTTGCGAGATCAGCAGGCCGAACAGCAGCCACTGGCCGCGCGAAACCCCGAAGCGCCGCGCCAGCAAGGTCAGCACAAGCGTCTTGACCAGTACGAATGCCACGACGAAGCCGACGACCTTGCCCGGCGATTGCGCGAGGATGGCGAAATCGATCGACATACCCACGGCCATGAAGAACAGTCCGAGCAGCAGTCCCTTGAACGGCTCGATGTCGGCCTCCAGCGCATGGCGATACTCCGAGTCCGCCAGCAGCACACCGGCCACGAACGTGCCAAGTGCCATCGACAGGCCCACCGCGTCCATCATCAGCGCAATTCCCACCACCAGCAGCAGCGCGAACGCCGTGAACATCTCGCGCATGCCGGTCCGGGCGATGATCCGCAGCGCCGGCCGCACCAGGTAGCGACCACCCACCACCACCGCGCCGATCACCGCCACGGCCTTTGCCGCGGTCTGCCAGTTTTCCGGGCCATGCGCCGTCGCCGCGCCCACACCGTCGGCGGCCAGCAGCGGCAGCAGCGCGATCATCGGAATGGCCGCGATATCCTGGAACAGGAGGATGCCGAAGCTGGCGGCACCGGCACCGGTACTCATCAGGTTGCGCTCGGCCAGCGTGGCGAAGGCAATCGCGGTGGACGACAGCGCCAGCCCCAGCCCGGCCACGATGGACACCTGCCAGGGCGCGCCGAACAGCGCGGCGAGGATGCCGATGGCCAGCGCGCACGTCGCCATCTGGATGGATCCATAGCCAAAGATGCTCCGCTTCAGCGCCTTGAGTTTGCGCGGCTCCAGCTCCAGGCCGATCACGAACATCATCAGCACGACGCCAAATTCCGAGAAATGGAGAATCGACTCCACATTCGTGACCAGGCGCAGGGCGAACGGACCAATGGCGGCGCCCGCGATCAGGTAGCCCAGCACCGCCCCAAGCTGGAAACGGCGCGCGACCGGCACGGCCACCACGGCGGCAACCAGGAAGACCAGCAGCGCAATCAGAAAATCGTGCTGGTTCATCAGGCATCCTCCCCGGTTGCTTCGGCTTCGGGAAAATCCTGCGTTTCCGGCGGCAACGGCGGTGCGGCCAAGTGCCGTGCCACGTGTTCGATATGAAGCGCCACGGCATCCGTATTGGCGCGGTCCGCGTCATGCAACACGATCGGAGGCATCCAGGTCATGCCGCACAGCAGCGCGGTCTGCTCCAGCGGCAACAGGAAATCGCCGATCGGATGCCCGTGAGTGCCATCGGGCCCATATGCGTCGGCATGGCCGCCGGTACTGACCACGGCGAGCAGCGACTTGCCACGCAGCGCGGTGCCACCAGGGCCATAGGCCCAGCCCATCTCCAGCACATCGTCGAGCCAGAGTTTCAGCAGCGCCGGCACGCTGTACCAACGCACCGGAAACAACAGCACGATCGTTTCGGCGGTCGACACCAGTCGCTGTTCCGCTACGACGTCGATGTCGTAGTCGACATAGCGGCGGTAGAGTTCGCGCACTTCCACATGGGGCAGCTCCGCGAGCGCTTCGGCAAGGGGATGATTGACGCGCGAGCGTCGAGGCGCGGGATGCGCATAAATCACAACAATCGGTGGTTCGTTCATGAAGGGGCTTTGTCTTTCCCGTAGGGCCTGATGCGACAGGCTACGCCAGACGGTGCGGCGTTGCAGCAAATCCACAATCCACCCGCCTGCGATGTTCCTTCCGCTATGGCAAATCCTTGAATTGGCTGAGCTTTTTGATTCGAAACACTTTCATGCCGCCAATGGGCGACCGGGAAGCTTACGTCAGACTGACAATTCCACTACAATAGTTTTGGCGTTGCAGCAACCTAGTGTTTGCCCCAATCAGGCATTTAGCATCACAAATTCCTGACCTTTCGAAAAGTGGATGGGCAACCACCGCGACGGTGCTATTTTTATACCGATCACTGAAGAAGGAAACCAAAGTGAACCCGCTCGAACTGAGCAAGGCCGTCGGCGCAGTTACCGACGAAGATCTGCGCCGCGCAGCCGAGGCGAGCCAGGCTGCACAGCGTCACACCATCCTGGTGCGAGAGCTGGCCGCCCATCATCGCTCGCGCCTGCAAAAGCATTTTCTCGCCCTGGGCGAGGAAGATCGCCTGCTCCGTTTTGGCCAGTCCGTCGGTAACCATGTGATCGAGGCATACGTCGAAAGCATCGACTTTGACCACGACAGCGTGTTTGGCGTCTATGACGAGCACCTGGAACTGGTTGGCGTGGGCCACTTCGCCAATCTGCGCGACAACGCGCAAGGCCGCGTGGCGGAGTTCGGCGTGTCGGTGTCGAAGAGCGCGCGCGGGCGCGGTATCGGCAGCTCGCTGTTCCAGCGCGCAGCCATGCACGGCCGCAACACCAGCGTCCGCACCCTTTACATGCACTGCCTGTCGCGCAACGCGGCGATGATGCACATCGCCAAGAAGGCCGGCATGAAGGTGCAATACGCGTACGGCGAAGCCGATGCCTACCTCGAACTGCCGCCCGCCGATACGGTGAGCCGCCTGACCGAGGCCATCGACGAACAGGTGGCGGACCTCGACTACATGGTTCGCCGCAACCTGCGCGATGTGCGCCGCTTCGGCCTGCGCTTCTGGCGCTCGCTGGTGCCACAAAAGCACACGGCCTGATCGCTGCCGGACCGGCTGCACAGAACAAAACGGCGCACCCGCACGGTGCGCCGTTTCTGTTTGGTGCGTCTGACGATCAGGCGCCGCCCGCTACCGGTAACGCCGTGGTGTCCTTGATCGACTCCAGCGCAAAGCTGGAACGTACGTCGATCACGGAGGGATGGGCCAGCAGCTGTTCCTGCATGAAGCGGGCAAAGTGTTCCATGTCCTCGACATAGACCTTGAGCAGCAGATCCATCTCGCCGGTCATGGCGTGACAGGCCGCCACTTCGGGCCAGGTCAGGATGGCGGCGCGGAACAGGTCGAGCGGCGCCTTTCCCTTCGGCGTGCCTCCCTGCTTTTCCAGCCGCACATTGATATAGGCGAGCAGCCCGAGACCAATCTTGTTGGGCTCCAGCAGCGCGGCATATTGGCGAATAACGCCAATCTCCTCCAGCCGACGGATACGACGCAGACACGGGCTCGGCGACAGATTCACGCGCTCGGCCACTTCCAGGTTGGTCAACCTCCCATTGGTCTGCAGGACCTCCAGAATCTTCCGGTCGATCTTGTCCAGCTCCACCTTGCTCACGTTTTGTTGCTCCGCAATATGTTTGTCGGCAATTTTCTTGCGCAAATTTAGCAAGTCGTGCACAAGTCCGCAATTTATTTCATGTAAGGACTATTACTGGGACGATTTGCAGCGGGCGCATGCGTCACGTGACACAAGGCAAGGATGGTGCCAGGCACGAAAAAAAACGCGGCCCGCAGGCCGCGTTTTTCTGTGCCGACGACAGGCTTAGTTGCCGCTGGGCGATGGCACCGCCGGGGCCGACGCGCCACCAGGGCCGCGACGTTCCATGCGATCCATCCGTTCCTTGTGCATCTTCTGCATGTCGACCTGGATCTCAGCCATCGTCACCTTGCCGTCACGGTTGGCATCGAGCTTGTCGAAACGGTTGGCCATGCGCGGGAAGGCGGCCTTGAACTCATCGCGGGTCAGCGCGCCGTCGTTGTTCTTGTCCGCGGCCTTGAACTTCGCTTCGAACTCGGCCTTCATCTCGGTCCGGCGCTGCTCCCATTGCGCCTTGCGATAGGCAGCCATTTCGGACTTGTCGAGCTTGCCGTCGTGGTTGGTGTCGATCTTGTTGAACAGTGCGTCGGCTTCAGCCTTCGAGATCGTGCCGTCACCATCGGTGTCCACCGACTTCATCCACATCATGCCGCCGTGGTGGTGCTCGCCCGGGCCGCCCATGCGGTGCTGTGGTGCGGGGCCGCCTTGCGGGGCAGCCGGCGCGGGTGCCGTTTGCGCGAACGCCGCGCCCGCCGCCATGATCATGGCCGAGGCAGCGACAAAGCTCTTCAGGATGTGCGTCTTGTGATTGCGTTGCATGTCTGTGCTCCTTTTCATCACGTTGGGCATGTACGGATTAGAACGCAGACAACCGCGCCAAGTTGGCACTTTTAATACGATGTTACCGGCCTCACAGAATCGACTCGCGCCATAAACATGCGTAAGACAGTCAAATATTGCGCAATGATTTGAAACGCGTATTTTTACGATTTGATCAGTCTTTCGGGATCTGGTTCTCGCCAATCGGCCCCTGCGGAGGCACCTGCTGGAACTGCGGAGCGTTTTGCGGTCCCGGGAAACCGCCCTGCTGCTGCGGAGCGATCTGCTGCGGCGCCTGTATCTGCGCAGTGGCAGCAGCCGGCGGCGCAGACTGAACCGGGGCGGGCATCGGCGTCGACAGCGGAGCGGCCGCGCCGGACGGCGGCGGCGCGGGAACATTGCCGGGACGGCCGACCGACACCGTGTTCTGCAGCGGCAACGCGATTTCCTGGCGCACGCCGTTGCGTTCGATCACGATGTTGCGCCCGTGAATTTCAGTCAGACGAATCTGGGAAGAGAGCGAAGTACCCGCACGCACGGACTTTGGCGGCCCACCGTCGAGCGAAAGGATCGCCGCTGCCGGACCCACGCCATCAACGTCCGCCACCACGCCGATCAATTGCACGTCACGCACGCCAGACTGTGCGCTACCGCCAAACAGCGTGGCCACGGCGCCAGTTTCCACGGCTTCGGTCTGCGCGATGCGCGCAGACTTCGGTACGGGAATCGTCCGCATCGCGCCAAACACTAGCACCCAGTGCGTGATCAGCGCGCATAGCGCGACAAACAACAACAGACTGGCTGCACGAGGCAGCCAGGGGGCGGACAGGTCAAAGCGGAATGCAGGCCGGGTCAGGGTTGGCACGAGCGTACGCCAGGCGGCGGAATCCATGAGATCGCCTAGCGTACCAGACGCATGCGTCAATTGTCTGTCAGTCGTGCCAACCGGGGTCTGTACCCGGCAGAGGGGATCAGAGCAGGTCGTCCAGCAGGTCCGGACCGAACACTTCACGATGGATGTGGCCCACCGGAATCCCCGCACCGATCAACGCATGGCGCTGGGCCTGCATGAACCCGATCGGGCCGCACAGGTAGAAGCGTGCGTCGTTGAAGGCGGCCGTGTCCTCGGCATTCAGCAGTGACTCGATCGGCATGGTGCCGGCGTGGTCGTAATCCTCACCGGACACGTCGGCGGCGAGTGGCGTTTCATAGCTGATGTGGGTACGCAGGTTCGGCATCCGCTCACGCGCCCAGACCACGTCGCGGCGATGCGCGTGGTGGCGGCCGTGGCGTGCCGCATGCGCGAACAGCACCGGGCGATGCGGATTCTCGTGCGCCAGCGTGCGCAGGACGGACACCATCGGCGTCACACCGATACCGGCCGACATCAGCACGATCGGACGACGATCGTCGATCTCCGGCGCAAAGTCGCCCCACGGCGTGCTCACGTGCAGCGTGGTGTCGATGTGTGCGTTGTCATGCAGCCAGTTCGAAACCGCGCCGGCCGGCGTTTCGGCATTGCCGTCCTCACGCTTGATCGAAATGCGCCAGGTGGGCACTCCGCGCTCGCCGGACAGCGAATACTGGCGCAATTGACGCTGGCCGTCGGCCAGGATGGCTTCCACGCTGATGTACTGACCCGGCGCGAAGTCGCGCAGCGGCTTGCCGTCGACTGCCGCCAGCGTCAGCGCCACGACGTGATCGCCCTCTTCCTCGCGATTGACCACGCGCACGCGCAGCAGCTGGCCGGCTGTGACATTGTGGCGATCGTAGAGACGCGCCTCGGCGGCAATCAGCTCGCCGGCCAGCAGCCAGTAAGCCTCATCCCAGGCAGCCAGCAGCGGCGGCACCGCGGCCTCGCCCAGTACCGCGGCGATGGCTTCGAGCAGGTACTTTCCGACAATCGGATAGTGCGCCGGGGTCAATCCGACGGCCACATGCTTGTGGACAATGCGCTCCACCACCGGCGCCAGCACGTCGGCGCGGTCGATGTTGGCGGCGTAGGCAAACACGGCGGAAGCCAGCGACTGCTGCTGCGAGCCGTTGGCCTGGTTGCCCATGTTGAAGATGTTCTTCAGTTCGGGCCGGGCCGCGAACATTTCACGATAGAAGTGCGTGGTAATGGCAAGACCGTGCTCGCGCAGCACGGGGACGCTGGCATCGATATAGGGGCGGGAAGCAGCGGACAACATCAGCAAAAACTCCTGTGAATTCATGCATTTAAGATGCATGTTTTTACGCACAATAAAACCGGCGCCAGCCTTCAGCGGGGGGCTCGCCCCTATCGCTTCAGGCCACGCGCCGGCTCAGGAAATCCCGATGCAGGCTGATGATCGACTCTGCCGTGCGGCTGTTGCCGGAGACTTCCCCCAGCGTGACGCCGTCGAGCGCCTGGTAAAACGCCTCCTCGGCCTGGTCCAGCGCGCGTTTCAGCCGGCAATTGCCGTGCAACGCACATGGCGGATCGGTACAGTCGATGATCGCCTTGTGCCCTTCCAGCTCACGCAGGATAGTGCCGATCGACAGCTTCTCAGCGGCCGGGCCCAATTGCAGCCCGCCGTGCCGCCCACGCGTGGCCGTGATCCAGCCAAGCTTCGACAGACGCGCCGCCACCTTGACAAGGTGGTTATGCGAAATGTCGAATTGCTGGCCGACCTCGGCGATCGTGATCGGCCGGGTGCCATCGCCGCGCGATACATACATCAGCAGGCGGAGGGCGTAGTCTGAGAATCGGGTCAGTTGCATCGTGCTGGGAATCATAGATAACGTGCATCTGCAATGCAAGATTTTTGTTGCGATTGCACGATACTTACTCAGAACCCAATCCCTCAGGCTGGGGCCTGTGCCGCACACCAAACGGTCATGAGACGAGGGTTATACTCTCTGACCATATTCAGACCTCAAGGCACAGAACCGATGCGCAGAACCGTCAACCAGACTGCCGCCTCCCAGCGTGACACCCGTCGCCGCGCTCGCGGCTTCACCCTGATCGAAATCATGGTGGTGATCGTGATCCTGGGCGTGCTCGCGGCGTTGGTGGTGCCCAAGATCATGAGCCGGCCCGACGAGGCCCGCATCGTGGCCGCGCGCCAGGACATCTCGTCGATCATGCAGGCACTCAAGCTGTACCGCCTGGACAACGGTCGCTATCCCACGACCGAGCAGGGCCTGGCGGCGCTGGTGAGCAAGCCGACCACCGAGCCGGTTCCCAACAACTGGAAGGGCGGCGGCTACCTGGAAAAACTGCCGAAGGACCCCTGGGGCCATCCGTACCAATATCTGAATCCGGGCGTGCGCGGCGAGATCGACGTGTTCAGCTTTGCCGCCGATGGACAGGCCGGTGGCAGCGGCAACGACGCCGATATCGGCAACTGGGAATAATCGCCCCCTCTTCTCATGACTCCGGTGACGCCGCGCGGCCAGGCCGCCCTCCTCCAGCGTCGCCGGCGGCTCGGCTTCACGCTCCTGGAACTGCTGGTGGTCATGGTGATCGCCGGCATCGTCATCTCGCTGGTGGCGGTCAACGCCACACCCAATGACCGGGGCCGCGTACTCGACGACGGCCAGCGCATTGCCCGCCTGTTCGAACTGGCGCAGGAAGATGCCCAGCTCGGCGCCCGGCCCCTCGCCTGGGAAGGCGATGCTACCGGATGGCGCTTTCTTGAATCCACTCCGCAAGGCTGGGTGCCGCTGCGTGCCGATGTCTTCGCGCCGGGCCGCTGGCGCATCCCGCTGGACGGCGCCGTGATCACCCAGGGCGGCCGCCAGCCTGGCACGGGGCCCGTGCGCCTGGTCTTCGGCCGTGAACTGATCGACGAACCGCAGCGGCTGGTACTGACGCGCGGCGATATCCGCGTGGACGTGACCGGCGACGGCAGCGGCCGCTACGTGGCCACGGTGACCCAATGATCCACCGCACCCGCCGGACGCTCCGGACTCGCCCCCGAGGCTTCACGCTGATCGAGGTACTGGTTGCGCTGACCATCCTCGCCGTCGCGCTGACCGCCGCCATGCGTGCGATGGGGTCGATGACCGAATCGAGTGCCTCGCTGCAGCAGCGTATGCTGGCCGAATTCAGCGCCGAGAATCACCTGGCCACGCTGCGGCTTTCCAAGACCTGGCCAGAGCCGGGTTCGCGCGGCTACGACTGTCCGCAGGGCGGCGTGCCCCTGTGGTGCGAGGAGTCGGTATCGGGTACGCCAAACCCGTCGTTCCGCCGGGTGGAAGTCGCGGTTTATCCATCGGCCGGCAACAAGTCCGTACGTCTGGCGTGGCTGGTCACCCTCGTCCCCAATGAAACCCGCAATGTCCTCTGAGCGCCGCGCCCGCCCCGGTGGCCAGCGCGGCTTCACGCTGCTGGAGATGCTGGTTGCCATCACGTTACTGGCCGTCATGGCCGTCATCGGATGGCGCGCGCTCGATTCCCTGACCCGCAGCCGCGAGCGGCTGACCGATCACGACGCCCGGCTCGATGCGCTCAAGGTGATGTACGGCCAGTTCCAGTCCGATTGCGAACACCTGGCCCAGCCCGCCCAACTGCAGGCCAGCCCCGTGGAAATCGCGCCAAACCAGTTGCTGATGGTGCGCGACCGTCGTGACGAAGGTCAGCCTCCGAGCTGGCAGGTGGTGGCGTACCGGATGGATGGCAATACCGTGGTGCGCGTCGCAAGCCGGCCCGCCATCTCCCGCAACGACGTGCAGAGCGCGCTTCTGGCGCTACGCCAACCCGGCAGCGCGGGTCTGCAGATGCGCCCGTTGCTGAGCCAGGCCGACCAGTTGTCCGCGCGCGCCTGGGTGGAACCGGTGGGCTGGCTGATCGACAGCAGCCGCGTGCGAACCGCCCTGATGCAGGGCAGCGCCGCGGCCAGCGCGGCCCAGGCGATCAGCGCCAGTGACGCGCAGGCCGGGTTGGGCAATATCTCGACCAGCGTGGCGGTGCGTGCCGTCGAGCTAACCGTCTTCGCCCGGATGGGCGATGGCGATGCCACGCGCCAGTTCCAGAAAATCTGCATGACGGGGATGTGATGAAGCGCGCGCCCCGCCCTGCCTCCTACGGCAACCTCCCCATCCGCCACCCCGAACGCCAGCAAGGCGCCGCGGTGGTGACGGCCCTGCTGATGGTCACGCTGGCCGTGGTCGTGGTATCCGGCATGTTGTGGCGCCAGCAGGTACAGATCCGCTCGATCGAAAACCAGCGCCTGGTGGCCCAGGCCGCATGGATCGAAAAGGCAGCCGTGGACTGGTCGCGGCTGATCCTGCGCGACGACCAGCGCCGCTCGCAGGTGGACTATCTGGGCGAGCCCTGGTCCGTGCCCGTGGCGGAAACCCGGCTGTCGGACTTTCTCGGCGCCGGCGTCAGCACGTCCGAGGGCGGTGAAACGTCCTTTGTATCGGGCCGGATCCTCGACGCGCAGGCACGCTTCAACCTGACCAATCTCTATATCTGGCAGGCCGACGGCACCGGCCGCGTGGCCAATATCGACCAGCCGTCGCTGCTCGCCTTCAGGCGCCTGCTACAAACACTCGGCATGAACGCGGGCCTGGCCGAGCCCACCGCGCAGTATTTCCTGCGCGCGGCCCGGGGCACGTCGACGAACGGCCAGCCGGCGCCACGCCCGCCCGACAGCGTCGACGACCTGCTGGCCATCCCCGGCTATACGCCCGCGATGATTGCCGTGCTGGACCCGTTCGTCGCCGTGCTGCCCGAGCGCACCAAGGTCAATGCGAATACCGCCGAGGCCGAGGTGCTGTCCGCCGTGATCGACAAGCTGCCGATCGACCGTGCGCGCGAACTGGTTCGCCAGCGCGACCGCAGCTACTTCAACAACACGGGCGACGTCACTTCGCAGTTGCAGGGCATTGCCCCGCAGGCGGCCAACGCGGGCGATGTCGTGGACGTGCGCACCCACTATTTCCTGATCTACGGCCTGGTGCGGCACGAGCGCGCGCGCCGGCTCAAGGTTTCGCTGGTGTTCCGGGCCGATGTGCTTGGCAGCGGCAATACCACCCGCATCATCTGGGTCCGCGACGCGGACGCGATGCCCGAGCAACGCTGAAAAACCGGCGGGCGCAAGCCGTTTTTGCCCGGATGCGTGTAGGCGTAAACCTTCTTCAGAATCAGCCAGGCCACTATTGACGCACGTAAGTCACACAGGCAAGGTATGCTGCTGCGCCGTGCCGGGTCCACTGCAGCAAGCTGCCGTGGCATAACCGATCGCGCCAGCCTGTTCGCCCCAGAAAAGCGACACCGGACGGCCGACAGGCCGGCCACGCGCCTCCAGCGCGCCTTCGCCACAGACAACAGGGAAATCTTGAGTACCACGCTCTACGTCCGCCTGCCGCACCGGCCGCATGACCAGCCGCAACCGTGGCAGTTTGGCGCGATGCCGTTTGCGCTGGTACGTGCTTCCGGGGACAAGATCCGGCCCGGCGCCACACCGCCGGGACCCGAGCTGTTGCGCGAAGGCCACGGCCTGCCCGCTGAAATGCCAGCCGCGGACCGACTGGTTCTGATCCTGGCCGCCAGCGATGTGCTGCTGACGGCGGCAATGGTCCCGCCCTTGCCCCCGGCCCGCCTGCGCCTGGCCCTGCCGAACCTGGTGGAAGACATGCTGGCCACGGACGCCGCGCCGTGCCATATCGCCCTCGGTCCGGCACTCGATGCCACCGCCCCGGCGCGTGGTCCGCGACGCCGACTGCTGATGGTGACCGACCGTGCCTGGCTGCGCGCCGCACTCGACCAGTTCGCCGAACACAAACACCGTCGCCGCACCGTGCTGCCCGCGCAATTGTGCCTGCCGCTTGCGGAAGCCACGGCTCAGGCGCCCGCCGACACACCGGAACCGGCCCTCGCAGGCAACGCCGCGCCCTCGCCCGCACCGGCACCGTCCGCACCCGAAGCTCCGGCCTCCAGCGACGAAGCGGCGCAACCCGCCACGCTCGTCGTGGAAGCGGCCGCCTCGGCGCTGGCGCAATCGGCCTTGCTGCTGGACGCCGCTGCGCCGCCACCCGCCGCAGCCGAAGCCGCCCGGCTCTGGCAGTTGACCGTGCGCACCGGCCCGTACGATGGCTACGGCCTGCTGCTCAACGATCAGGCCCTTGCCGCCTGGGAGGCACTGGCCCCCGCCGGCGAATGGCACGGCGACAAGGCGGCAAGAAGCCACGCGCCGGTGCCGGCCTTGCGGACGCAGCGTCCCATCGCACGCGCATCGCGGATTTCCGACGACTGGCGCATCTGGCTGGCCGGCGCGGAAGCCTGCCTGCGCGAGCCGCAACTCGACCTGGCCCAGTTCGAATTCGCCCAGGGCCGGATGGACCGCTGGAACCTGCTGGCCTGGCGCGCGCCGGTTGCACTGGTCCTGGCACTGGTGCTCGCCCAGATCATCGGCATGAATGTGCAATGGCTGATGCTTCGTCAGGAGTCCCGGCACATCGACGCGGCCCAGATCGACATCCTGCACACGGCATTCCCGAACGTGCCGCCGGTGGCAGAGCCTCCGCTCCTGATGCGCCGTCAGATGGATCTGCTGCGCACGGCCAGCGGCCGTAGCACCCCGAGCGATTTCCTGCCGCTGGCCGATGGCTTTGCCCGCGCCGCGAGCGATCTCCCGCCCGATGCCCTGCTGCAACTCGACTATCGCGCCGGCACGCTCTACGCCACGCTCAAGGCGGGCACCAACACCAACGCACTGCGCAATGCCGCACGGCAGGCAGGCCTGCAGATGGAAGAAGACAAGACGCCACCCGACGCCACCGTCCGCGCAGGCGGCGCACCGACGCCGCCTGGCTCGCGCTGGGCCATCAAGAGCGAATCGCGCGCCGACGGCAAGACACAAGGCGGAGCCGGATCATGAAGCCTGGCAATTCGGCAAATCGCTCCGCCCCCGCAGCCACCATTGGCGCGCGCCTGGGCCGACTGCGCCCGCGTGTTCCCGACGCATGGCGCGAGAAATTCGATGCCTTCTGGAACGCACGCAACCCGCGCGAGCAGGCCATTCTTGGCGGCGGCGCCATCGTCCTGGTGCTGGTGTTCGGTTATCTGGTGCTGTGGGAACCCGCGGCCACAGGCCGTGACCGCCTGATGCGCAACCTGCCCGCGCAGCGCGCCGACCTGGCGGAAATGGAAACGCTGGCTCAGGAGGCGCGCGGCCTGCAGGCGAGCCCGGCCCCGTCGCTGCGCGGCGATGCGCTGACGCAGGCGCTGCAAGACATCCTCAACCAGCACGGATTGAAGGCCACACGCCTGGCCGCTACCGGCGACAACGCCGTCCAGGTGCAGCTCGACAAGGTGGCCTTCGGCTCCGTGGCCAGTTGGCTGCAAGACGTCCGGGCGCAGCAGCGGCTCAAGGTTACCGATGCCCGCATCAGCTACGTGGGCGCCACGGCACTCGTCAATGTCACGGCAACGCTGCAAGGCCCCGGTGCCGGCGGCCGCAACTGATGGCGCGGCTAGAGGCCCTGCGGCTGCCCCGTCGGCGAGCGCGCGCATCGCGCGGCTGGCAACGGCTGCGCTGGGCGATGCTCGGCGCGGCGACGGTCGCCGTCACCGTGATCGCATCGCTGCCAGCCACATGGATGGCCGACCGCATTGCCACGGAAAGCGGGCGGCGCGTGCTACTGGCTGACGCGGCGGGCACGCTGTGGCACGGCAGCGCCACGCTGGCACTGTCGGCCGGCGCGGGCAGCCAGACGTCCACGGTACTGCCGGGCCGGCTGACATGGGACGTGGCGTTCTGGCCGTTGCTGACCGGTACGCTGCGGATCGTGCTGGAACAGGATATGTCGATGGCCGCACCGGTAACGGTTGCGGTGACGCCGGCCGGCTGGACCGTGCAGCCTGGCAGCATCCGCTTGCCGGCATCGCTGCTCGAAGGCATCGGCGCGCCGTTCAACACACTGCGCCCGGACGGCACGATGCGCATCGACTGGTCGGCGCTGCAAGGCAAGTTTGCCGGCAACCAGAAATTCGGACGTCTGACCCTGCAACTGGAACAGATGTCGGCGGCGGTGAGCCGTCTGCGCCCGTTGGGCAGCTATCGCGCGGAGGTCGACCTGACCGGCGCCGACGGCAGCCTGCAACTGAAGACCACGGCCGGGCCGCTGCATCTGGAGGGCAGCGGCACGCTTGGCCGGCAGTCCCGCTTCGAAGGCACGGCGCACGCCGACCCCGAAGCGGCCACCCAGCTCGCGGGCCTGCTAAGCCTGCTGGGACGAACAGAAAACAACGTGACAAGGCTGCGCTTCTGATTGCCGAAGCTGCCGAAGCTCAAGCCTGGAACCGATGATGAAAACGCAATCCACCCACCGCCTTGCCCGTACCGTCTGCGCTCGCGCCACTGCGCTGTTGTGCAGCCTGTCATTGCTGTCGCCCGCCACGCTATGGGCGCAGCCGCAGCAGCAGGTACCGCAGCCCAATGACATTACGCCGCGCAATCGTGATCAGGTGGTGCTGAATTTCGTCAATGCCGATCTGGAATCCGTCGTGAAGGCCGTCGGCCAGGCCACGGGCAAGAATTTCGTGATCGACCCGCGCGTGAAGGGCACGGTGAATCTGGTGACCGAGCAGCCGGTATCGCGCGCGCAGGCGCTGGAGACGCTCGGTTCCGTGCTGCGCATGCAGGGTTACGCGATGGTGGAATCCAACGGCTTCACGAAGGTGGTGCCGGAAGCCGACGCCAAGCTGCAGGGGTCGCCCACCGTCATTGGCGCCGGCGCGGGCCGCGGCGACCAGGTGGTGACGCAGGTATTCCGGTTGAACTACGAGTCGGCGAACAATCTTGTGCCGGTTCTGCGGCCGATGATCGCGCCCAACAACACCATCACGGCCTACCCGGCCAACAACACGCTGGTCATCACCGACTATGCCGACAACCTGCGCCGCCTGGCCCGCATCATCGCGGCCGTGGATGCGCCGGCATCGGGCGAGGTGGAACTGATACCGCTCAAGAACGCCGTGGCCAGCGATGCGGCCGTGGTGCTGCAGAAACTGCTCGACCCGTCGGCAGCCGGCGGCGCCGGTGGCGGTGCCGGCGCGACCGATGCCTCGCTGCGCACCACCGTGGTGGCCGAGCCGCGCAGCAACTCGCTGATGATCCGCGCCACCAGCCGTGCCCGCGTGCAGCAGGCGCGCCAGCTGATCGAGAAGATCGATCAGCCGTTCGCGCGTCCCGGCAACATCTGGGTGGTGCCGCTGAAGAACGCCGATGCCGTGAAGCTCGCGGCCACGCTGCGCGCGATCGTCGCCGCCGACGGCACGTTTGCCAGCTCGACTCAACCGGGCCAGGCCGGCGCCACGGGCGGCACTACGGGAGGGTTCCAGAGCACGCCGACGCAGCAGACTGGCCAGTACTCCGGTGGCGGCAGCTCGGGCTATAACCGCAGCGGATCGTCGTCATCCGGTCTCGGCAGCGGTGGCGGATCGAACGCGTTCTCGGCATCGTTCGCCGTCAACCAGCAGCCCACCACGGGCGGCACGATCCAGGCCGACCAGTCGACCAACTCGCTGATCATCACCGCGAGCGAACCCGTCTATCGCAATCTGCGCGTGGTCATCGACGACCTCGATGCGCGCCGCGCACAGGTCTACATCGAGACGATGATCGTCGAAGTCACGGCCACGCAGGCGCAGCAGCTTGGTATCCAGTGGCAGGGCCTCGTCAACCAGGCCGGCAACACCATCGGCGTGATCGGTACGAACTTCGGCACCGGCGGTCAGAACATCCTGAACCTGACGCTGGCCGGGCTGCTGTACCGGAACAACAACACGGCCGGCATCGCGGCCGCGCAGCAACTGGTGCCCGACCTGGGCGGCCTGAATATCGGCGTGGTCAACAAGTCCGCCGGGCTGGGCGCGCTGGTCAGTGCGCTGGGCACCAACGACAGCGTGAACCTGCTGTCGACGCCAAACCTGATCACGCTTGAAAACGAGGAAGCCAAGATCCTGATCGGCCAGAACATTCCGATCACGACCGGCTCCTACGCGCAGACCGGCAGCACGGCCACGGTATCGCCATTCCAGACCTTCGACCGCAAGGATGTGGGTATCACGCTGCGCGTGCGTCCGCAGATCACCGAGGGCGGGCAGGTCAAGATGCAGATTTACCAGGAATCCTCATCGGTGGTGGCCAGCACGGCGGCGCTGATCCAGGGTCCGACCACCAATGTGCGCTCGATCGAAACCAATGTGCTCGTCGACGACGGCCAGATCATCGTACTGGGCGGCCTGATCGAAGACAGCTACGGCGACGGCGTGCAAAAGGTGCCGCTGCTGGGCGATATTCCCTACCTGGGCTCGCTGTTCCGCTTCGAGAACAAGAACCGCAAGAAAACCAATCTGCTGGTATTCCTGCGACCGTACGTGATGCGCACGGCCACCGCGACGGATCGCCTGACGCAGGACCGCTACGAGTACATCCGGGGCCAGCAGCAGGGATTCGTGTCGCCTAACATGGTCGTACGCGACAAGGACACGCCGGTGCTGCCGCCGGCCGATGCGCCGGCCGCGCCGTTCGTCGATCCGCGCTACAACGGCCCCGTGCAGGCACCGCTGCCTCTGGACCCGAGCCAGCCGGCGGCGCCAGCGCAGCAACCCGCACCGCAGTCCACGCCGCAGGTGCCACCGCGGCCTCTGTCGCTGAACGATGAGTCGTTCAAGAAGCGCACCGCGCCGCAGAGCTGAGCATCATGGCTACCGAAACACTCGCCAATCCATCCGCAGGCGCCGAAGCGCCACTGGAGCCGCCGTCGCCGATGGCGGCGCGGCTCGTGTCGTATTCGTTTTCGCGCGAAGCCCCGCTGCTGATCGCGCACCAGCGCCCCGACGGACTCGAAGTCTGGGTCAGCCGCAAGACGTCTCCGGCGGCGCTGGCGGAAGTGGCGCGCGTGCACGGTGCGCTGCACCTGCGCGTGCTGGAACCGGCCGCGCTGGAAGCGGCGATGTCGGACGCCTACAACCGCCAGGACGGCTCGGCCGCGCAGGTGGTGGGCGAGGTCGAAGGCGAAGTCGACCTGTCCCGCCTGATGCAGGACATTCCCGCCGTGGAAGACTTGCTTGAGTCGGAAGACGACGCGCCGATCATCCGCATGATCAACGCGCTGCTGACGCAGGCCGCACGCGAGCAGGCTTCGGATATCCACATCGAGCCATTCGAATCGGCTTCGGTAGTGCGCTTCCGCGTGGACGGCACGCTGCGCGACGTGGTGCGGCCCAAGAAGGCCCTGCACGGCGCGCTGATTTCGCGGATCAAGATCATGGCGCAGCTCGACATTGCCGAGAAGCGCCTGCCGCAGGACGGTCGCATCACGCTGCGCGTCGGTGGCCGTCCGGTGGATGTGCGGGTGTCGACGCTGCCCACGGGCCACGGCGAACGCGCGGTATTGCGTCTGCTCGACAAGGAAGCGGGCCGGCTGGACCTGGCAAAGCTCGGCATGTCGCCCGGGACGCTGGGCGGCTTCGACCACCTGGTGCGCCAGCCGCACGGCATCGTGCTGGTGACCGGCCCGACCGGCTCCGGCAAGACCACCACGCTCTATGCGGCGCTGTCGCGGCTCGACTCGCACACCACCAACATCATGACCGTGGAAGATCCGATCGAGTACGACCTCGACGGCATCGGCCAGACGCAGGTGAATCCGCGTATCGACATGACGTTCGGCAAGGCGCTGCGCGCCATCCTGCGCCAGGACCCGGACGTGGTGATGATCGGCGAAATCCGCGACCTGGAGACCGCGCAGATTGCGGTGCAGGCGTCGCTGACGGGCCACCTGGTGCTGGCCACGCTGCACACCAACGATTCCGCCTCGGCCGTGACGCGCCTGGTCGACATGGGGATCGAACCATTCCTGTTGTCGTCGTCGCTGCTTGGCGTGCTGGCGCAGCGGTTGGTACGCCGCCTGTGTCCGCACTGCAAGCGCGAGGAAGTGATCGAGGTCACGCCGACCGAGGCCGAAACGCTCCACGCGCAGGGCAAGCCGCTGCAGCGCATCTGGCACGCGGTGGGCTGCGACAAATGCGGCCATTCGGGCTACCAGGGACGGATGGGCGTCTACGAGCTGCTATCGGTCGACAGCGAGATCCAGACGATGATCCATCGTCAGCAGCCGGAGTCCGAGATCAAGCAGGTGGCGCTGGCCAAGGGCATGCACACGATGCGCGGCGATGCACAGCGCTGGATCGATAGTGGTGCCACCTCGCTGGAAGAGGTGCTGCGCGTGACGCGCGAATAAGCCGGGGACCGCCGCATGCCCGCCTATCGCTATGAAGCCGCCGACGCTACCGGCCGCGCCGACCGCGGCGTCATCGAAGCCGACAGCCCCAGGCAGGCGCGCTCGCAACTGCGCGCGCGCGGCCTGACCCCGATCACGGTCGATCCGCTGGCCGGTGCCGGACTGGCCCAGCGCAGCAGCAGCGGCATGTTCGTGCGCCGCCTGAACACGCAGGAACAGGCGCTGTTCACGCGCCAGCTGGCCAGCCTGATCGTGTCGGGCCTGCCGCTCGACGAAGCCCTGGGTGCGCTGGCCGATCAGGCCGAGCGCCAGTACGTGCACGAGTTGCTGGCCGGCATCCGCGCCGAAGTGATGGGCGGCAGTTCGTTGTCCGTCGCGCTGGCCCAGCATCCCAAGGATTTTCCGGACATCTATCGCGCGCTGGTGTCGGCGGGCGAGCATTCGGGCCACCTTGGCGTGGTGCTGGAACGGCTGGCGACCTATATCGAAACGCGCAACCAGCTGACATCGAAGATCCGCCTGGCGTTCACGTATCCGGCCATCGTCACGTTCGTGGCGTTTGCGATCGTGATCTTCCTGCTGTCGTACGTGGTGCCGCAGGTGGTCAGCGTGTTCGCCAACACCAAGCAGAAGCTGCCCACGCTAACGATCGTCATGCTGTGGCTGTCGGATTTCGTGCGCAACTGGTGGTGGGCCGGGCTGGCTGTGATCGCGGTCATCACGGCGATCATCCGCAGTCTGCTGAAGCAACCCGACATCAAGCTGTCGTGGCATCGCTGGCTACTGACCGCGCCGCTGGTGGGCAAGCTGATCCGTGGCTATAACACCGCGCGATTTGCGAGCACGCTGGCCATCCTGGTGTCGGCCGGCGTGCCGATCCTGCGCAGCCTGCAGGCGGCCGGGGAGACGCTTACGAATGTCGCGCTCAAGGCAAACGTCGACGACGCGACGACACGTGTACGCGAAGGCGCCTCGCTGGCACGCGCGCTGGCCGCGCAGAACCAGTTTCCGCCAGTGCTCGTGCACCTGATCCGTTCGGGGGAGGCCACGGGCAACCTGCCCGTGATGCTGGAGCGCGCGGCAACGGGCGAAGGCCAGGAGCTTGAGCGCCGTACGCTGTTCCTGACCAGCCTGCTTGAGCCGCTGCTGATTCTGACGATGGGTGTGGTGGTACTGCTGATCGTGCTGGCCGTGCTGATGCCGATCATCGAGATCAATCAGTTGGTGCGGTAGCGCGGTAGTCGTTCACGCGCCGCACCCTCTCCCCCGGCCCCTCTCCCGCCTGGCGGGAGAGGGGAGCAAACCAGAGGGCTAGCGCATCGAGTCCCGATAACGCTTATTCCCCGGCCTTGGGCGCTTTCTTGGCCGGCGCGCGCTTGCGCGGCGCGGCCTTCTTTGCCGCAGGCTTCTTCTTTGCCGGTGCCTTCACTTTGGCATCCGCCTCAGGCGCGGCTTCGGACTTGGCTTCGGCAACGGCAACCGGCACCTCCGCTTCCACCTGCGCCGCCAGCACCGTCGAGCCCGGCGCCGCGAATACGGTCTGGTCGATCGGCCACGGCGTTTCGCTGAGCTTTACGTCGGGGCGCTTGGTGCGCTTGCCACGCGGCTTCGATTCTTCGTCCACCGCTTCCACCGTTTCCGAGATCAGCGTCGATGCCGAGCCTGCTGTCTCGTCATCCGCCGCCGACAACGCAGGCGCGGGTTCGGGAATGTCTTCCACATCCACCACGGCAGCCGGTGTTTCCACCGGAGGCACTGGCTGCGCCACGGTCTGCGTGGGCAGCGGCGCCGGAGACGGCTTCACCGGGACCGGCCGCGGCGGCTGCGATTGGGATTGCTGCGGCTGCTGGGATTGCTGCGGCTGTCCGCCCTCACCCTTGCCACGCTTCTTCAGCCGCACCCAGATCGTCTTGTTGTTGCCGCCGTTGCGCGTTTCCACCTCGAACAGGTTCGTCGCGGCCACCAGCTCGGAAAGCTTGCCGTAGCCATAGTTGCGCGAATCGAATTCCGGCGCCTGCTTGGCGATGTAGTTGCCGATGCCGCCGAGCGTGGACCAGCCATCCTCGTCGGAAACGGCCTGCGATGCACTCTGCAGCAACCGCACCAGGCGCGAGTCCTGACGCAGCTCCTGCGAGCTGCGGCGTCGTGTCGGAGCGGTTTCGGCTTCGGCATCGGTATCGGTGTCCGCATCGCCGCGCAGCACATCCGCGTAGATGAACTTGTCGCAGGCCGTCACGAACGGCTTCGGCGTCTTGCGCTCGCCAAAGCCATAGACGATCAGGCCCTGCTCGCGGATGCGCGAGGCCAGGCGCGTGAAGTCGCTATCACTCGACACGATGCAGAAGCCATCGAAACGGCCGGTGTAGAGCAGGTCCATCGCGTCGATGATCATCGCGCTGTCGGTGGCATTCTTGCCCACGGTGTAGCGGAACTGCTGGATCGGCTGGATCGAGTGCGCCAACAGGCGGTCTTTCCAGCCCGACAGGTTCGGGCGCGTCCAGTCGCCATAGATGCGCTTGACCGCCGCCACGCCGTACTTGGCCACTTCGGCCAGCAGGCCTTCGACGATGGCGGGCGCCGCGTTGTCGGCATCGATCAGTACTGCCAGGGTAGCGCCCTGGCGAGGGGAATTTGTCATGGTCAGGTTCTTCTTGATGGGGCCGGGTTGCACCGTGACGGGGTTTCCGGCGTGTGGCGCGCGGGATTCATGCGATGTGCGCGCGCGCCATTTGGATGCACCGCAGTGTACACGTGCAGCATAGGCGTATACGGGAAATCACGGGGGTATCTGGCGCACTTTATGCTGCATTGCACGGTACCGCGGCCTGCACGCCGGTGCTACCATGCCGCGCAGAGACACGGCCGCTCAACATCTCCACAAGAGACCACGTGCGGCTGCCCATAAATGATGTGTCGGTGATCCCGACAGCATGCCCCACAGGGCCCAAAGAGGAGCACTTATGAATGCCCCCCTGACCCCACCGGTCAGCGACGCCATCCGCCGCGCGCTCGAAAACGTTTCCCTCGAAGACAAGTACACGCTGGAGCGTGGCCGCATCTACATCAGCGGCACGCAGGCATTGGTGCGCTTGCCGATGCTGCAGCAGGAACGCGATCGTGCCGCCGGCCTGAATACCGCCGGCTTCATTTCCGGCTACCGCGGGTCCCCGCTCGGCGCCCTCGATCAATCGCTCTGGAAGGCCAAGAAGCACCTGGCGGCGCACAACGTCGTGTTCCAGGCCGGCCTGAACGAGGACCTGGCCGCGACGTCGGTCTGGGGATCGCAGCAGGTCAACATGTATCCGGATGCCAAGTTCGATGGCGTGTTCGGCATGTGGTACGGCAAGGGCCCCGGCGTCGACCGTACCGGCGACGTCTTCAAGCATGCCAACTCCGCTGGCTCCAGCAAGTACGGTGGCGTACTGGTGCTGGCCGGCGACGATCACTCGGCCAAGTCCTCCACGCTGGCGCATCAGTCCGAGCACATCTTCAAGGCCTGCGGCCTGCCCGTGCTCTATCCGTCCAACGTGCAGGAATACCTCGACTACGGGCTGCATGCCTGGGCCATGAGCCGCTACTCCGGCCTTTGGGTGGCCATGAAGTGCGTGACCGATGTGGTGGAGTCGTCCGCCTCCGTCGAACTCGATCCGCACCGCGTGCAGATCGTGCTGCCCGACGATTTCATACTGCCGCAAGGCGGCCTCAATATCCGCTGGCCAGATCCGCCGCTGGAACAGGAAGCCCGCCTGCTCGACTTCAAGTGGTACGCGGGCCTGGCCTATGTGCGTGCCAACAAGATCGATCGTATCGAGATCGATTCTCCGCGCGCACGCTTCGGCATCATGACCGCCGGCAAGGCCTATCTCGATACGCGCCAGGCGCTGTCCGACCTGGGCCTCGACGACGAGACCTGCTCGCGCCTGGGCATCCGCCTGTACAAGGTGGGTTGCGTATGGCCGCTGGAAGCACATGGCGCACGCGCGTTTGCCGAAGGGCTGCAGGAAATCCTGGTGGTCGAAGAGAAGCGCCAGATCATGGAGTACGCGCTCAAGGAAGAGCTGTACAACTGGCGCGACGACGTGCGCCCCAAGGTCTACGGCAAGTTCGACGAGCGCGACAACGCGGGCGGCGAATGGTCTATCCCGCAGAACAACTGGCTGCTGCCGGCGCACTACGAGTTGTCGCCCGCGATCATCGCCAAGGCCATCGCCACGCGCCTGGAAAAGTTCGATCTGCCCAGCGACATCCGCGCGCGCATCGAGTCGCGCCTGGCCATCATCCATGCCAAGGAACGCGCGCTGGCCACGCCGCGCGTGACCGCCGAGCGCAAGCCCTGGTTCTGCTCCGGCTGCCCGCACAACACGTCGACCAACGTGCCCGAAGGTTCGCGCGCGCTGGCCGGCATCGGCTGCCACTACATGACGGTATGGATGGACCGCAACACGAGCACCTTCAGTCAGATGGGCGGCGAAGGGGTGGCCTGGATCGGCCAGGCGCCGTTTGCCGGCGACCAGCACGTGTTTGCCAACCTGGGTGACGGCACCTACTTCCACTCGGGCCTGCTGGCGATCCGCGCCTCGATCTCGGCCGGCGTGAACATCACCTACAAGATCCTCTACAACGACGCCGTGGCCATGACGGGCGGCCAGCCCGTGGACGGCCAGCTGTCGGTGCAGGACATCGCGTTCCAGGTGGCTGCGGAAGGCGCCAAGAAGATCGTCATCGTCACGGACCAGCCCGAGAAGTACAACAGCGCGATCAAGCTGCCCGAAGGGCTGACCGTGCATCCGCGCGAGCAGCTCGACACGATCCAGCGCGAGCTGCGTGAAGTGCCGGGTTGCACGATTCTGATTTACGACCAGACCTGTGCGACGGAAAAGCGCCGCCGCCGCAAGCGTGGCACGTTCCCCGATCCGGCACGCCGCGCGTTTATCAACGACGCCGTCTGCGAAGGCTGCGGCGATTGCTCGGTCAAGTCGAACTGCCTGTCCGTGGAGCCGCTGGAAACCGAGCTGGGCACCAAGCGCCAGATCAACCAGTCTTCGTGCAACAAGGATTTCTCCTGCGTGAACGGCTTCTGCCCGAGCTTTGTCACGGCGGAAGGCGCGCAGGTACGCAAACCCAAGGCGAATGGCGTGTCGATGAGCGGCCTGCCTGAGTTGCCGCTACCGACGCTGCCGGACATGCGCCGCGCGTACGGCATCCTGGTGACCGGCGTGGGTGGCACCGGCGTGGTGACCATCGGCGGCCTGCTCGGCATGGCGGCGCACCTGGAAAACAAGGGCGTGACCGTGCTCGACATGGCGGGCCTGGCGCAGAAGGGCGGCGCGGTGCTGTCGCACGTGCAGATCGCCGCGACGCCGAACGACCTGCATGCCACGCGCATCGCGATGGGCGAAGCCGATCTGGTGATCGGCTGCGACGCGATCGTGTCGGCCACCGACGAAGTCATCTCGAAGACGCAGTCGGGCCGCACGCGCGCCGTGGTGAATACCGCGCAAACCCCGACCGCCGCCTTCATCAAGGATCCGAAGTGGCAGTTCCCGGGCTTGTCGGCCGAGCAGGACGTCCGCAATGCCGTGGGCGATCAGTGCGACTTCATCAACGCCAGCGCGCTGGCCGTGGCGTTGCTGGGCGACACGATCTACACCAACCCGCTGGTGCTGGGCTATGCGTGGCAGAAGGGCTGGATTCCGTTGACGCTCGAAGCGCTGGAGCGCGCCATCGAACTGAACGGTGTATCGGTCGACAAGAACAAGGCGGCATTCGACTGGGGCCGCCATATGGCACACGACCCCGATCACGTGCTGTCGCTGACCGGCAAGCTCAAGGCGCAGACCGAAGGCGCGGACGTGGTGAAGCTGCCGACGTCCAGCGGCGCGCTGCTGGAAAAGCTGATCGCCAATCGCGTGGAGTTGCTGACCAAGTATCAGGACGCCGCCTACGCCGGACAGTACCGTGAAGCGGTGAACCGTGTGCGCACTGCCGAAGCGGCGCTGGTCGGCGCCGGCAAGCCGCTGCCGCTGACGGAAGCCGCCGCGCGCAATCTGGCCAAGCTGATGGCATACAAGGATGAGTACGAGGTGGCGCGCCTGTACACCGATCCGATCTTCCTCGACAAACTGCGCGCGCAGTTCGAAGGCGAGCCGGGCCGCGACTATCAGCTCAACTTCTGGCTGGCGCCGCCGACCACGGCCAAGCGCGACGACAAGGGCAACCTGGTCAAGCGCCGCTTTGGTCCGTCGACGATGACGCTGTTCCGCATCCTGGCCAAGCTGAAGGGCCTGCGTGGCGGTGCGCTCGACATCTTCGGCAAGACCGAGGAACGTCGCACGGAACGGGCGCTGATCGGCGAATACAAGACGTTGCTCGATGAGTTGTCGAAGGGCCTGACGGCCGCCAACCACGGCACCGCGGTGGAGTTGGCCAACGTGCCCGACGACATCCGAGGCTACGGGCACATCAAGGAAAACAACCTCAAGGCGGCACGCGGCAAGTGGGAGCGCCTGCTGAAGTTGTTCCGCGATCCGAAGGCGGGCCAGCAGGCGGCTTGATACGCGCCACGGGGGCGTGGGGAGGGTGCTCACCCTCGCCCCCGGCCCCTCTCCCTCCGTGCGGGAGCCGGCCGCCCTTTCCACCTCCGCACGCGCGTGGCTACACTGGGGACCCATCCATTCCCCGGTCATGCCATGCAGCTCCGCCCCTATCGCCCCGCCGATGAAACCGCCGTTGTCGACCTCTGGAAAGCCTGCGGCCTGACCCGTCCGTGGAACGATCCGCACAAGGACATCGCCCGAAAGCTGACCACGCAGCCGGAGCTGTTCCAGGTGGGCGAAGTGGACGGCCGCCTCATGGCCACGGCGATGATCGGCTACGACGGCCATCGCGGATGGGTCTACTACCTGGCCGTGGACCCGCGGTTTCAGGGACGCGGCTACGGGCGTATGCTGATGGCACACGCCGAAGCGCTGCTGATCGAGCGCGGCTGTCCCAAGATCAACCTGCTCGTGCGCGACACCAACGACGCGGTGCTGGCGTTCTATGACCGGCTCGGTTACGGGCGCGATGCCGCTGTCAGCCTTGGCAAGCGTCTGATTCCCGATCAATAGAAACAGACCACCAACAGGAGACCCCATGACGACGTATCAGGGAAGCTGTCACTGCGGCCGCGTCGCGTTCGAGGCGGATGGCGAGATCACCCAGGTATTGCAGTGCAATTGCACGATCTGCCGCCGTCGCGGCCACCTGCTCTGGTTCGTCCCCAAGACGAGCTTCCGCCTGAAGACGCCTGACGAGAACGCATCCACCTATCGCTTCAACACGATGAAGATCGCGCACCGGTTCTGCCCCACCTGCGGCATCGGCCCGTATTCGGAGGCGACCGACCCGCAAGGCAACCCGACCGCCGCCGTGAATGTGCGGTGCATCGAAAGCGTGGACCTGGCCAGCCTCAAAATCATCGAGTACGACGGACTGCACAAGTAACCGCCGACCGTCATGTTCTCGATCCTGGGCATCGACCACCTGGTGCTGCGGACCGCCGATGTTGCGCGGATGCTGCGGTTTTATGTCGATGTCCTGGGCTGCACGGTCGAGCGCGAACAGCCGGCGTTCGGCCTGACCCAGTTGCGGGCGGGCAGCGGGCTGATCGACCTGGTATCGCTCGACGGCCCGCTTGGCCAGGCCGGCGGCGCAGCACCGGGTACGGAGGGACGCAATCTCGACCATTTCTGCCTTCGTATCGATCCGTTCGATATTTCATCGATAGAATCTCACCTGAATATTCATCACATAGATTTCAGTGCGGTGGAGCAGCGTTACGGGGCCGAAGGCCGCGGCCCGTCGATCTATGTAAAGGACCCGGACGGCAACACCGTGGAACTGAAAGGGCCGCCAAATCCGGCGGATGTGGCCTGATACCCCCTGACGTGCGCCTTCCCTCACTGGTGCGCCCGCCGATACAATTTCCGCTTCATCGACTGCATCGCCACCGGCGTCCCCCAATTGCGCCGGGCGCGCCATGACTGCCTCCGCCGCCCCTGAACCCGCGCGCCCCGCCGCGCTATCGCCCCGCCAGATCGTCTGGACGCTCGGTATCACCGAGATCATCAGCTGGGGCACCCTGTACTTCACATTCACGGTCTTCATCGGGCCGATGCACGAGACGCTGGGCTTCAGCAAGCCGTTCCTGGCGGGAGGCTTCTCCCTGGGGCTGCTGGTATGGGCCATGTGTTCGTTTGCGGTGGGCCGCCTGCTCGACCGCGTGCCGGCACGCAAGGTCATGGGCATCGGCTCGGTGCTGGCGGCCATCGGCCTGCTGCTCTGGGCATGGAGCCCGTCGCCCACGATGTTCCTGCTGATGTGGATTCCACTCGGCCTCGCCATGTCCTCCACGCTCTACGAGCCCGCTTTCGTGGTGCTGCGCCAGGCATTCGGCGACAGCTACCAGAAGCCGATCGTTCACGTGACGCTGCTGGCTGGATTCGCCAGCACGATCTTCATCCCGATCGGCCAATGGCTGGTGCTGCATCTGGGCTGGCGTGAGACGCTGGTCATCTTCGCGGCACTGAACCTGTTCGTCTGCGCCCCGCTCCATGCGCGGCTGCGCTACGCGGTGCATCCAAGCTATGGCGGCACGCCGGTGCCTGGCGCCGGGTCACCGCCGAGCATCACGCGGTCCACGCTGCGCCAGCCTGTATTCTGGGCCGTGGTCCTGGCCTTCACCGCCACGGCCGTCATCGCATCGTTGCTGGGCGCGCACCTGATTCCGATGCTGACCGAGAAGGGCATGCCCGTGGCACAGCAACTGATCGTGGCTGCACTGATCGGGCCCGCGCAGGTGGCTGGCCGGCTGGCGATGGCACGACTGCCGATCAGCCATCCGGTGCGGCTGTCGATGCCGGTCTACATCGTCATGAGCCTGGGCCTGCTGTGTCTGACGCTCGGCTACGGCTACTGGCTCATGTTCGCGGCGGTCTGCTATGGCTGCGCCAATGGCGTCAATACGATGCTGCGGGCGATGGCGATGCCCGAGCTGATCTCGCGTCATCACTATGCAACGCTGAACGGGTTAATGATGACCCCCGTGTTGCTGATGCAGGCGGCCGCGCCGTGGTTTGGCGCCCTGCTGTGGCGTGCCGCCGGTGGCTACTGGCTGATGCTGTGGGTCATGGTGGCGCTGGCCGTGGGCGCGCTGGCCGCGTTCGCGTTCGCGCTGCACCAGCGCGGCCTGCTCCGGCCCGGCGCCGTGCCGGCATGAGCCTTCCTGAACTGTTGTCTGGCTGTACCTGATGTCTGATTATTCGATCGAAACCGAGTCGCCCTCCGCTTCCACCGCCGCCCTCTCCCCGTCGGCCGTCTCACGCGCCACGCGCGGCACGATGGCGCTGTTCTTTGCCAACGGCGCCACGTTTGCCACCTGGGGCGTCCACATTCCCACCATCAAGGCCCGCTTCGGGCTGTCCGACGCCATGCT
Source organism: Cupriavidus sp. 291-E7 (assembly GCF_057798835.1). Classification (NCBI taxonomy): domain Bacteria; kingdom Pseudomonadati; phylum Pseudomonadota; class Betaproteobacteria; order Burkholderiales; family Burkholderiaceae; genus Cupriavidus; species Cupriavidus sp. 291-E7. Next base: position 285,175 of record NZ_JBYOJV010000007.1, on the reverse strand, counting down.
GTCGCTGGCGATGCTGGCCGTGGCCGCCGGCGCGATCCTTGTCATGGGGCCGGTCGGCCGCTGGGTCGGCAAGATGGGCAGCGCCAGGGCATCGATGCTGGGCGCGGTGGCGTTCGCCTGCATGACGCTGGCGATCCTGGCCATGCCCAGCTTTGCCCTGCTGCTGCCGGCGCTGCTGGTGTTCGGCATGGCAAACGCGATGTTCGACGTCGGCATGAACGCCCAGGCGGCCACGGTGGAAGCCAGCCGGACCCGGCCCATCATGTCCGCGCTGCACGGCATGTTCAGCCTGGGCGGCATGGCCGGCGCGGCATTCGGCGGGCTGATGCTGAGCCTGCAGGTGCCGCCGCTGATCCATACCGCACTGATTGCCGCGCTGACGGCCGCCGCGGCGCTTGGCGCGCATCGCGGGCTGCTGGCCGATCATCCGGTATTGCCCAGCGCCGAGCACCACCACGAGCACGCATCACGCGCGCTCTGGCTGCTGGGTCTGATGGCTTTCCTGGGCCTGGTGGGCGAAGGCGCGATGTATGACTGGACCACGGTCTACATGCGCGAAGTCACCCAGGCACCGCTGGAATGGATCAGCTTTGGATACGCGGCGTTCTCGGGTGGCATGGCTTGCGGCCGCTTCGGCGGCGACCGCCTGCGTGCCCGTTTCGGCGATGCGCGCACGCTCACCGGCAGCGCGTGGCTTGGCTTTGCGGGGATCGCGCTGGCGATGGCCGTGCCATACCCGCTGGCCGCGCTGGTCGGTTTCAGCCTGATGGGGCTGGGCGCCGCGAACATGGTGCCGATCTTCTTCGTGGCGGCGTCGCGCCTGCCCGGCATGACCGCCGCCGAGGCCATCGCGCGCGTGGCGCGCTTTGCCTATGTGGGCCTGCTGATTGGGCCAGTGTTGATCGGCGGCGTGGCGCACCTGGCCGAACTGCGCGTCGGCATCGCCGTGGTGGCGCTGACGATGGGTTACATCGCGCTGTTCGGGGCCAGGTCGGTGCGCCGCTATCTCACGACCTGACTGCCCGAATCATCGGCCATCGGCTTGACCGAGGACCGCTTGCGAAGTCAGGCGGCCTTCGGCAACGGCGCATGGCCGGTACCGATGCCGTCGAACACGAACGTATCCATCGCCAGCACGCCGTAGGTGACCTCGTCCGCCACGCGCGTCACGCTGGGTTGCCTGCCGGCCCCGGCATCCGGCCCGATGGCGGCGCCGAGCGTGACGTAGAACGGCAGCAGATGCTCGTCCGTCGGGTGTGCGCGGCGTGCAAATGGCGCCTGCGTGCGATAGTCGGCAATCCGGCTCACATCGCCCGTGGCCAGGGCCTGGTTCAGCGCATCGGCCATCCAGCCGCGAAAGGCATCGACATACGGTTCGGCGTCCGGGCCGTGCTGATCCTTGCGTCCGCCGCTGCCAAACACTTCCTGCAGGTTGTGGGTAAAGCTGCCCGAGCCGATCACGAGCACACCTTCCTCGCGCAGCGGCGCCAGCGCGCGACCGATCTCGATCTGCGTGGCCGGGCTCAGGTACGGATTGAAGGCGAGCTGGACCACCGGCACATCGGCATCGGGGAAGAAGTAGCGCAGCGGCATCCACGCGCCGTGATCGAGCGGACGCTCCTCGTCTTCGGCCACAAAGCCGGCGCCGGGAATGCTCGCGGCCTCGATCAGCGTCTTGACGCGGGCGGCCAGGTCCGGGGAGCCAGGTGCGTCATAGCGCAGCGCGTACAGTTCGCGCGGAAAGCCGCCAAAGTCGTGCCAGGCTTCCTGGCGCGAGCGCGTGGTGACCGCCAGCGTGCTGTAGATCCAGTGCGCGGAAATCACCAGCACGGCCTTCGGCTTGAGCGCGCGCAGGCGCACGCCCAGCGCATCGAACGCGGCACCCGTGGGGCCGGGATCGATCGCCAGCATCGGGGATCCGTGTGACACATAGATGGCGGGAAGCATGGTGGTCATGGCAGCAACCTGTTCGGTTTTTTATGCGATGAGGGAAGTCTGGCAAAGCTGGCGGCCCGTGGCACACGTCATTTGCGGACAAGTCCTGCAAAAAACTTGAAGCGTGGCTGGCGCGCGCGTGATGGGCGTTGGATAGCGCACACAACCCGAAGGGTTTTGCGGGGGTCTGGCAGCGGACGTAAGCGGAATCGGCCTATGATGTGCCGCAGAGATGCGATTTACGCATCCGCCGGAGAAAGCCCGTGTCAAAGCGTTTCGATCCCCTGCACGCCCTGCCCCACGCGCTGTGGTGGCAGCCCGGCGTTTACGGCAGCGGCCCGGCCGTGCTGCTCTGGATCATCGCGCGCCTGCCGGCCGACATGCTGGCGGACACCTTCGGCACACCCTACGCCCCGGCCCTGCTCAACCACGCGGGCGACACCATTTTCGTGGTGGGCTGGCTGGCCAGCGCCGCATGGCTGTGGTTCACGCGCAAGCGTCCGGCCCCGTCGCGGGAGCCCGCGCCGCTCGACCTCGGCGCGCCCACCCAGACCCCGCCCACTACCCGGCATCACGGACACCGCGCCGGTTAAGAACTTTCCGGCAGACACCGGGTGACGCGCAGACAACCCCGCTATCCGCTTCCGTATTCCTATCCGATGTAAGGAATCGCTTAAGATGCTAGCTTGCGTCACCGCCGGGGTACACCGGCGGGGGCATCCACCGGTTCATTCATCGTCGTAGCAAGCTCCATGTCCGTTACCGCAACATCCGCCAACGACCTTTCCAAAGCCACCCGACGGCGCGCGATCATCGCCGCCACGATCGGAAACGGCCTGGAATGGTTCGACTTCACCGTCTACAGCTTCTTTGCGGTCATCATCGCCAAGCTGTTCTTTCCCACCGGCAATGACCTGACGTCGTTCCTGCTCACCGTGGCCACGTTCGGCGTGGGCTTTTTCATGCGTCCCGTCGGCGCCATCGTGCTGGGCGTCTACGCCGACCGCGTGGGCCGCAAGGCGGCGCTGACGCTGACCATCCTGCTGATGGCGCTGGGCACGGCCATCATCGGCCTGGCCCCGACCTATGCGTCGATTGGCCTGTGGGCACCCGCACTGATCGTGGTGGCGCGGCTGATTCAGGGCTTTTCGGCCGGTGGCGAGGTTGGTGGCGCCACGGCGTTCCTGATCGAACACGCACCCGACGAGGAGCGCGGTGCCTATGCCAGCTGGCAACAGGCCAGCCAGGGCATTTCGTTCATGCTGGGCGCGGCGATGGGTGCGCTGGTCACCAATGGACTGGACCAGGCCCAGATCGACGCCTGGGGCTGGCGCATTCCGTTCCTGTTCGGCCTGCTGATCGGCCCGGTGGGCATGTACATCCGCTCGCACCTGGAGGAGCCGCCCGAGTTCGAGGCACGCCAGGCCGAACGCCGCGCCAGCAACGTCAAGTTCTCGCCGCTGTCGCAGGTGCTGCGCGACCATCCGCGCGAAGTGCTGGCCGGGCTGGGCGTGACCATCCTGTGGACGGTCTGCACCTACGTGCTGGTGTTCTACATGCCGTCCTACGCCAAGCAGCAGCTGGGCCTGCCGCTGGGCGCGACGTTCCAGTCCACCGCCATCTGCGGCGCGATCATCCTGGTGTTGTGCCCGCTGATGGGCATGCTGTCCGATCGCGTGGGCCGCAAGCGCATGCTCACCGTCGTGGCATTGGCCATCCTGGTGCTGGCGTACCCGCTGTTCCACTGGCTCAACGTGTCGCCGACCACCGCCACGCTGCTGCAGGTGCAGATCGTGCTGGGCATTCTGCTGGCCGCGTTCACCGGACCGGCGCCCGCCGTGCTGGCCGAACAGTTCCCGACCGAAGTGCGCTCCACGGGCCTGTCGCTGGCCTACAACTTCGCCGTTACGATCTTCGGCGGCTTTGCCCCGCTGATCGTGACGTGGCTGATCGAGTCGACGCACAACAAGCTGGCCCCGGCCTTCTACGTGATCGTCGCCGCCGCCATCAGCATTGTGGCGCTGGCGTTCATGCACGACCGCACGGGCAAGAAGCTGGCCTGACCGGCAATCCTGCCTCGCGGATGAAAAAGCCAACCTTCGGGTTGGCTTTTTTTCGTCCACGTTTTGTCAGTTGGATGTCCGGAATCAGCCGGTTTCTGTCTTTACGCCGTGCACTGGCAGGCGCATGATCGCTGCGGCGCCCGTGCGCGCCATCGACAAAGGAGCCAAGGCGAATGACAACGAAGTCCGCGCCGCAGAGCCAGGTACGCTGCGGTTGGTGCGGTGACCTGGAGGACTACTGCCACTATCACGACAACGAGTGGGGCTTTCCGGTCGACGACGACCGGCGGCTGTTCGAAAAGCTGTGCCTGGAGGGTTTCCAGTCTGGCCTGAGCTGGCTGACGATCCTGCGCAAGCGCGAGGCGTTCCGCAAGGCATTTGCCAATTTCGAAATCGACAAGGTTGCGCGCTTCACCGAGCGCGACGTGGAGCGGCTGCTCGGTGACGCCGGCATCGTACGCCATCGCGGCAAGATCGAGGCCGCCATCCACAACGCGAAGTGCGCGCAGGAACTGCTGAAGACCGAACCATCGCTGGCGGCCTATTTCTGGAAATTCGAGCCGGATGCAAAGAGCCGGCCGAAGAAGCTCACGCCCGAGGTGCTGCGCACGATGGCCGTCAGCCCCGAGTCCACCGCATTGTCGAAGGATCTCAAGAAGCGTGGATGGAAGTTCGTCGGTCCGACCACGATGTATGCGCTGATGCAGGCGATGGGCCTGGTCAACGACCATATGGACGGATGCACGACGCGCGGCGAGGTGCTGCGCGCGCGCAAGGCGTTCAAGGTGCCGCGCTAGGCGGCATCGGGCGGCGGGCCTTCCGTATCGGCGCTGGCCTGCCCGGCTTGAGGCGCGCCGGTCGCCGGCCGCCACAGCATCCGGCGCAGCGCAACCGTGCCGATCAGGCCGGCAACCACGGCGAGGCTCCATATCCACAAGGAAGTCTCGGTGCCCGCGTCCCCGCCTGCCTCGCTGAGTACGGTAATCGTCGTATTGATGCCGGCATGGAGCACGATGCCGGGCCAGAGCGAATTCGTGCGCACATAGAACGCGGCGGCCAGGATGCCCACCGCGAATGCGATCACGAACTGATAGACGTTCAGGTGCATCAGCCCGAAAACGAATGCCGAATAGACGATGGCATCGGTCTGCGAATAACGCTTGAGCATGCCGCGCAGAATGATCCCGCGGAAGAACATCTCCTCGACCATCGGCGCAATCGCACAGGACAGCACCCAGGCACCGAGGCCTCCGCTCATCGACTCGAACATCGCCGCTTCGCTGGCCGACAACGGCAGCACTTTTTCGAGCAACTGCATCATCACGCCATCGAGCAGCACGATCAGCGGCACCGTCATCAGGATGGGCGCGCCCAGCAGGCCGATCGTCGCCATCGCACTCGACTTGCCGTCGTGAAAGAGCCGGCGGTACGACAGCCCGCTCAGATGCAACATCACGCTGAACACGGCGCCGCAGGCCAGGATGCGAACCAGCGAGGCGGCCGACATGAACTGCAGGCCGTGACGCATCAGCATGGGCCGCAGCAGCATCGACAGCATGACTTCCACGAACCAGGCAACGAAGGTCAGGGCCAGCGCCCATTGCAGCGAGATAGGCTGGATGTCGGACGCGGGACGGTTCATCGGAGGTGGCGGCGTGGCAGTGCAGGAAAGTCGACATTCTAGGATGCCGTTCCTGCCGGCCGGGACGTGCTGTGGAGGGGTATTGCGATAGCGCAATGCCGCAGGCGACGCGTGTCGATGCGAGCCACGCAATGGTCCGTATACGTATACCGACATTGTTTACGTATACATAAATAGTAGTAGTAATGGTTAACACTGACCCGGCGCGGTGGATAACCGGTCTTTTGTCTTTCCAATCAGACTGTTACAGAACAGATAACCGTATGGGCAAGTACGTGGTGCTGACGTGTACCGGCGTGGGTAACTACAGACCCCCGCGCTCCGCTCCACGTATACGTGCCGAGTTGTTCGTATACGGCCCAACGGCCGCCCCCAGGGAGTTCACGCGGTTGTCCCCAGGCTTGGGCCGGGGATGTCCACAGGAAGCGCGTGCATATCCGCGCAAATCGGCACACACTGACGCCTCGCCGATACGGAGCCTGCCGGAGAGCGTTCGATGGATAGCACAACCCTGTTTCTCTACCTGATTGCCGTGACGGCAGTCATGGTCACCCCTGGCCCCACGATGTTGCTGGCCCTGAGCAATGGCGCCACCCGGCCGATGCGCGTGGCCGCCTGCGGCATCGCCGGTGCCGCGCTGGCTGACCTGATCCTGATTGGCGCGGTCGGCTGCGGGCTGGGCGCGGTACTGCTGGCTTCCGAGCAGCTGTTCACGGCGATCAAATGGATCGGCGCCGCCTACCTGCTCTACCTTGCCATTTCGATGTGGCGCTCGCCTACGCAGGCGCTGGTCGCCACGGCGGATGCAACATCGGCAAGCGGCCGGGCCGCGTTCCTGCGCGCGCTGTTCGTGGCACTGTCGAATCCCAAGACCATCCTGTTCACCTCGGCCTTCGTGCCGCAGTTCGTGCACGCGGATAAGCCAGTGGCCATGCAGTACGTGATTCTGGCCGTGATCGCTGCATTGATGGATATCGTGATGATGTCGATCTATGCGTTCGGCGGCCGGCACGCCATGCGCACGATGTCCGCGCGCGCGGTGCAGTGGATCAACCGCGGCTGCGCGGGAATGCTGGCGTTCCTGGCGGTGGGATTGAGCTTGTATCGCCGCAGCGATCTACGCTGAGACGGATTCAGCCTGCGGGACTCTGACCGGGTCCACGTGCGTCATCACATTGAGTACGTCGTCGCGCTCCATCGCGCGGCGACGTGCCTCGGTCGCTATCGCATGGCCCTGCTCGACGGTCAGGTCGGCCTGGATCTCCAGATGCACGTCGACCAGGATCATGTCGCCCATCTTGCGTGTCTTCAGGTCATGCAAGCCCAGCACGCCGGGCGTTTCCAGCATGGCGGCGCGCAGGTCGGCCACCACATCCTCGTCGGCGGCGCGATCCATCAGGTCGCTCATCGCATCCCACCCAAAGCGCAGGCCCATACGTGACACCATCAGGCCAACGACAATGGCCGCCACGGGGTCGAGCACGTGATACCCGAGCAGATTGCCGCCGATACCAAGCGCCACCACCAGGGACGATGCAGCATCTGACCGCGCATGCCAGGCATTGGCCACGAGCATGCTCGACCTGACCTGCTCCGCCACGCGCAGCATGTATCGGAACAGGCCCTCCTTGGCAGCCAGCGCCCCGATCGCCACCCATAGCGCCACGGTCTGCACCGGCTGGGCACCCTCGGGATGCTGGATCTTGCCGACCGCCGCCCACAGCATGCCGACACCCACCGCCAACAGCAGCGCGCCCAGCGCCAGCGATGCGGCGGTCTCGAAACGCTGATGCCCGTACGGATGATCGATGTCGGCCCCCTTGCGGCTGTGATGGCCGGCAAACAGCACGACGAAGTCGGAAACGAGATCGGACAAGGAATGAAGTGAATCGGCCACCAGCGCCTGAGAACCGGCGATGACCCCGATCACTCCCTGGCCTATCGTCAGGCCAATGTTAACGAAGACGCTGACGAGCGTGGACCGGCGGCCTGCGAGATGGCGGGCTTCGGCGTCGAGGGAATCGGTGCCCAGAGCTGGGGCGTCGTGCGGTTCGCGCATGAGCGGTATCGATGACAAGCGTTAGGTGCAAAGGTAGCACTTCTGCACACGTTTCCGATCCGTCAGCATTCGTCGCGCTGACAGATGCGCTTGCTTTTCCTGAAGCCTTGCGCCGAACAGCAGCGCGCGGATCCGGGCCTGATGCGCAAAAAGCAAAAGGGCCCGGAAATATTCCGAGCCCTTTTGACTGTGTATCTGGTGGACCGAAGGAGGATCGAACTCCCGACCTCTGCATTGCGAACGCAGCGCTCTCCCAGCTGAGCTATCGGCCCGTAGCGACTGATTGTAGCCGAATCCCGAGCGGCCTTTCAATCGCATCCAGCCAACACTTTAGACCCAACTCAAGCCGCTGCCATCCCCGCATTTCCGTCCATTCCCACTACCTTGGGCAGGTTCAGCGGGCGAGCGCTGACTTCCTTGCTGGCGCGCAGCCACTGGGCCATTACGTCCCAGATTGGGGCGCCACCGGCCTGGCGGGCTTCTTCGGAAACGGGGGCCCAGCCGGCTACCTTGTAAGTCTTGCCCGCGTCGATGGGTTGTCCGGCCAGGCGCATGTCCGTGATGCGCTTGCCGATCGGCTGGTTCGGGTCGATCGTGTATTGCAAACCGCCCACGCGCACCATGTCTCCGCCCTGCTGGTAGTACGGGTCAGGGTTGAACAGGTTGTCCGCCACGTCTTCGAGGATCGTCTTGATCGTTTCGCCCGTCATCGGGGTCACGGTCGTGTACGGGTAGGTGATGGCGGTCTGGTCCATCAGCGCTTCCATCGTGATGTTCTCCCCCGGCAGCAGCGTGGTGCCCCAGCGGAAGCCCGGCGAAAACGCGATCTGTGCGTCCTGCACCGTCATCAGGCCATCCAGAATCAGCTGATCGAAGGTGCCATTGAAGTTGCCGCGCCGGTACAGCAAGCCACGATTTACGGCCAGCACTTCGCCGAGTTTGCTCTCGTAGGGCGCGCGCACCTTTTGGATCAGTGCGTCCATCTTCGGATCGGCGGGCAGGTAGTTGGCGAAAACCGGCAGCAGCTTGTAGCGGAAGTCGGCCACCTTGCCATTGCGGACGTCGAAATCGAGCATGCCCAGGAACTTGCCGTTCGAACCGGCGTTGGTCACCAGCGTCACGCCGCCAGCATTCTTCACCGGCACTGGTACCGGCACGCCGTCGTGAGTATGGCCGCCCAGGATGGCGTCGAGGCCGCGCACGCGCGAGGCCAGCTTCAGGTCCACGTCCATGCCGTTGTGCGACAGCAGCACCACTACCTTGGCGCCCTTGCCGCGCACTTCGTCGATAACCTGCTGCAGGTTCTCTTCCTGGATGCCGAAGGTCCAGTCCGGCACCAGGTAGCGCGGGTTGGCGATCGGCGTGTACGGAAAGGCCTGGCCGATGATGGCCACGGGCACGCCGTTCATCTCCCGGATCACGTACGGATCGAAGACCGGATCGCCGAAATCATTGGTCTTTACGTTCTGGGCCAGAAACGAGACCTTGCCCTTGAAATCGTTGTCGACGATCTGCTTCACGCGCTCCGCGCCGAGCGTCATTTCCCAGTGGGGGGTCATCACATCGACGCCAAGCAGCAGCGCGGCATCGACCATGTCCTGCCCCTTCGTCCACAGTGCCGTGGCGGAGCCTTGCCAGGTGTCGCCACCGTCCAGCAGCAGCGCGCCGGGCCGGCTGGCCTTCATGTGCTGGACCAGCGTCGACAGATGGGCAAACCCGCCCACCTTGCCAAAGCGGCGTGCCGCTTCCGTGAAATCGAGGTACGTGAAGGCGTGTGCCGTGGCGCTGCCGGGCCGAATGCCGTACTGGCGCAGGAATGCGTCGCCCACCAGATGCGGCGGCTTGCCCGCCCATTCGGCCACACCCAGGTTCACGCTCGGTTCGCGGAAATGCACCGGTTTCAGCTGTGCGTGGCAATCGGTGAAGTGCAGCAGGTGGACGTTGCCGAAACGCGGCACGTCATAGAGCCGTCCGGCCGCTTGGGCCGCCTGGGCGTCGCCACCGGAAAATGTCATGCCTCCGGCGCCGGCCACGGCCAGCACCTGCAGGAACTCGCGTCGGTTCATGCTGTTATCCGTTTGATTCGTCGGCAGCCGGCTACGGCTTGCCGTAGCGCGCCAGTGCAGCCACGTCGTCGTCGATCATTTCGCCGACCTCCTTCTGCACGACACGCCCCTGGCCATCGAGCACATATAGCTCGGGCAGGCCCTTGCGGGCGCCAAAGGCACTGCGCAGTGCATCGGAATCCATCGCCGCGGGGAACGTGTAACCACGCTGCTTCAGGTACGCCCCGGCTTCCTGCGGCTGCTTGTCGATGCTGATGGTCAGCACCTGCAGCTTCGTGCCGCGTGTCTTGTCGTAGAGCGCCTGAAGGCGCGGGTTCTGCAGCGCGCAGAACGGGCACCACGACGCCCAGAATTCGATCACGACCGGCTTGCCCGCCCATTGCGATGCGGGCACCGTGCGTCCGTCGAGCAGTTTCACATCGGGCAGGCGGATGGTATCGCCCACCTCCGCGGCCTGCGCGAACGTACCGGCCATGCCGAGCACGGCCAGCAGCCAGGCCATCGCCACGCGCCGTGCCCGCATCATTGCCGTATTACTGGTTGACCGGCGACGCCGGGTCCAGCAGCAGTGCCATCACGTCGCGGATCTGCTGTTCGGTCAGGATGCCCTTATGGCCAAAGCGCGGCATGTTCGAGCACGCGCTGTAAGCGTTCGAGTCCCAGATCTTGCCCCACGTGTAGCGCACCACATCGGGCGAGTTGCCGCGCAGCTTGCCGTAGTTGTAGAGCGATGGGCCGATGTTGCCGAACGAGATCTCTGCCTTGGTCAGCTGATGGCACGCATAGCAGTTGGCACCGTTGGGCGCGCCAACCTGATCGGAAAACTGCATGCCGCGACCGTTCTGGGCGATCTTCTCGCCTTCCTTCCAGTCGCCCAGGAAGTTGTTGTCGGCCGGGTACTTCACCTGCTTCAGCTCGGCCGCTTCCACCTTCTTGGCCACGGCGGCGGGCACGTGCAGGCGGTCCGGATACTGGCTGCAGGCCTTCTGCGTGGCGTCCTGGTTGATCACGCCTTCGACCGTGGCTGGCCCCTTGGACGTGAACGACGATTCGATCATCTGGCGCACGTCGGCGTCGGTGACCTTGACCGGCTTGTCGGCCTTGGCGCCCTTGGCGGCGGTTTGCGCATGCGCGCCCGAAGCGGCCAGCAGCACCAGCGCGGCCAGCGCCATCTTTTGGAGTGTCTTCATGTTGTTCTGCTCCCTGCTCAGCGCTTCATGTTCGGGCCGTCGTACGTGCCGCCGTTGGCGTTCTTCGCCAGGAACATCGTCAGTGCGGTGATCACATCGGAGCCATAGGCCGGCTCGGGAAAGCGCTGCTGGCGCAGGCAGTCGTACAGGCGGTGTTGCATCGTGCGGACCTCGCCCTGCGACACACGGTAGGCCGGCCACGTCGTATAGGCAGCCTGGGCGCCCTTCTCCGTCATCAGGTTCGGCAGGTCCTGCAGGCGGATGCGCTGGCCATCCACGGCGTGGCAGGTGGCGCAGGCAAAGTCGTAGGCGCCGCCACGATAGAAGAACATCTTCTGGCCGAGCGCATAGACGCGCTTTTCTTCCGGGTGCTTGAGCTGGACGTTCATCTTCACGCCTCGCGACTCACCGGTGAGGAATGCGGCCAGCCGCTCGATGTCCGACGGCTTGCCCTGCGACGAGAACGGATTCTTCATCGCCTCTTCCTGCGTCAGGCCCTGCAGCGTCACGCGGCAGTACGCCAGGCGCTGCTCCAGGTCCATCACCTTGTTGGCGTCCTTGAAGTAGCGCGGCAGTTCGGCATACGCCCCCTTGGTCACGCCCGGACCCTTGCCCAGGTCGCATTGCTCCAGCGACGCGTTCTTCGGGCCGGCTGGCTTTTTCCACAGTTCCTCGCCGGCGGCTTCCCACAGCTCGGCGGGATTGCCTTCGGCCAGCATCTGACGGTACTTGGCGATTTCCTCGGCGGTGTTGTCCTGCGCCAGCGCGGGGCCGGACACTGTCGCGGTGACGGCGGCCGCGGCGCCCAGCGCTACGAGCGCGGGGGCCACGGTGCGGCGCAGGCGGCGGATGTTGCGCACGGTAACCATTGGGGGGTTCTCCTCGCCATCGCGCCGCATGGTCGGCAGGCGGACGGCCTTCTTGTGCAGGTCCGGCGGCTCGTTGCCGGACGGCTTGTCATTGAACGGTGACCCGCAGCCGGGCCACGCGGTCCATCACGGCTTGATATAGGCGTAGCCTTCGTCGAACTGCAGGCGGGCGATCTCCACCACGCCGGCCGGCACGACCTTGGCATCCATCAGCAGGCTCTGCTCCGAAATCCGGCGCGCGGTCAGCGTGTTGCGGCAGGCGCGGAATTCCACGCCCGACGAACTGAGCGCCGCCACCGCGGCTTCGAACGTGTTGCCGCGCGCGTCCTTGGCGCCTTCCAGCAGGAAGTCCACGCCATAGCCGAACGCCACCACCACGATCTTCGTGTCGGGCGCGCCGTTCAGATGGTTGCGCAGGTTGGACATGGCCCGCACGGCCTGGTCGATACCGTCGGACAACTGGTACACCACCTTGACGCGACCCTTTGCGGACGAAGCCGCCGGGGCCTGCTGGGCCGACGCCTTGGCGGTCAGCCCGATTGCGGCCAGGGCGGCCGTGGCGCGAATAAATGCTCGGCGCATGCTGCTTCTCCTTCGCCCGTTCAGGCGGTCAGGCGATGGTGGCTTCGTCGGTACGCTTGTCGCCTCGGTTGTCGACCCAGGTCACGGTGACCTTGTCGCCCTTGGCGCCGCCCTTGAACTTGAAGTTCAGGAACGGATCTTTCGACACGGCCGGACCGAACTGGGCGTGGAAGACTTCCTTGCCCTTGTACGACGCGATCACGGTCTGGATATGCCAGGCCGGAATCGTCTTACCGGCCGAATCCTTGCGCTGGCCGGTTTCCATGTCGTGCTTCATCAGAATCTTGACGTCTACGACGCCGCCGTTTTCAGTGGCGCGAACGCGCATCGGGTCTGCCATGTGCTTCTCCTGTCAGCAGGTATGTGGAAATCTGGTCTCGAAAGGTGAACGGTGTAACGGCGCTCAGCCGCCGCAACCGCCCAGCGTGACCTTGATTTCCTTCGATGCCACGTACCACTTGCCGCCGGCCTTCACCGCGGCATGTACCACGGACGTCTGGCCCATCTTCACGCGCGTGGACACGAACGGCTCGGTGCCGGCCGGGATCGTGAAGTCGGCTGCCAGCGTGTTCGGATTCTTTTCCACCAGAATGGCGATCTGCTCGGTGTCCGGGATGTTGCTCGTCACCGCCACCGGCACCACGGAGCCGTTCTCGGCGATGTCGGGTGCGTTGAAGACGATGGCGCTGCTCTTCTCGGTGCCGCTGCCGCCCAGTGCCTTGATCACGTCGGCGACGCTCTTGCCATCAAAGGCGGTCTTGTTCCATTCAGCGGCCTGTGCCTCGCTGATCAGGCCAGTGGCCGCCATCAGCGACAGTACGGCGGTCATCCGCAGTACATCTCGTCGTTTTGCGTTCATCTTGCTGTGTTTCCCGTACTACCCGGTTTCCTGTCGACCCCATCGTGCCGGTGCGTCGCCGGCGCGTGCCTGTTCTATCCATGCATGACTAACTTGGCAGGCCGCCGGCAACGCCGGCCAGCCCACCCAGGCGAGACTGGATTACTTGGCCGGTGCGCCGGCCAGGATCCACTCCACCACGGTCTTGATATCGGCGTCGCTGACGGCGGAGTTGGCCGGCATCGGCACCGGACCCCAAATGCCCGAACCGCCGTTCTTCACCTTGGCCGACAGCTTCGTCAGGGCGTCCTTGTCACCCTTGTACTTGGCAGCCACTTCCTTGTAGGCCGGGCCGACCAGCTTCTTGTCGATCTGGTGGCAGCCCATGCAGGCGTTCTTGTTGGCGATGGCCTGGGCCTTGGCGGCGTCGACGGCGGCGTGCGCGGACGCGGCGGCGGCCAGCAGCGCGGCGGCGATGACAAACTGCTTCATGTGTTGTGCTCCAAACTATATGAGAGCCGTGGGGACGGCAAATGCCCGCGCTCTGGACAAACTCCGCGGCGCGGCGCGCGCTGGCCGCCGTTGGGGCGGGCTTCTCAGGAGTGCCTCTGCGGTGATCGTTGAGGGCTCCCGGGCATATGCGGCCAGTCCGCTATTTTGCCTGAAGTCAAGGCGCGTATACGGATGCGACAGTGATAACCATATGCCCAAAAGTGTTGGGAAATGTCGCCCTATTACGGGTTAACCCTCGAATTATTCGGTGCTGACGGAAGGGTGAACGCTATCGGCGCGCCAGCGCCCTGCCCGCCCACAGCCGGTTGCCGAATACGTTCAGAAGCAAACCGGCCATGACCACCACCGCACCCACCCATTGCGCCGCCGCCAGGTCTTCACCCAGCAGCAGGTGGGCCGACAACAGCCCCACCACCGGCACCAGCAGTGTCAGCGGCGCCACCTTGCTGGCGGCGTACCGCGTCAGCAGGCGTCCCCACATCGTGTAGCCGAAGATCGTCGCGGCGAATGCCAGGTAGCAAACGGCGAACACACCCTTGCCGGACACATGGGTCAGCGCGTCGGCGATGCGTGCCGGCCCTTCGAACCAGAGTGACAACAGCGCGAACGGCACGATCGGGATCAGCGCACCCCACACCACCAGACCCAGCAGGTCCACGGGGCCGATCTTCTTGCTGACGATATTGCCGGTGGCCCAGCACAGCGCCGCGCACAGCGTCAGCAGGAAGCCCGCCACCGTCATGCCGCCGGGGCCATGCGCCGCGCCACTGCCGATCAATGCCAGGCCGCCGGCGGCGATAGCCATGCCGGCCAGGTTGTGCCAGCGCAGCGGTTCGCCCAGCCACAGCGCGGCAATGGCCACGGTGAAGAACACCTGCGACTGCAGCACCAGCGAAGCCAGCCCGGCAGGCATGCCCACGGCCATCGCATAGAACAGGAATGCGAACTGGCCCAGGCTGATCGACGCGCCATACGCCACCAGCATGCGCAGCGGAATACGCGGGCGCGGGATGAAGAAGATGGCCGGGAACACCACCAGGCTGAAGCGGAGCGTACCCAGCAGCATCGGGGGCACGCCGGCAAGGCCTACCTTGATGACGACGAAATTGACACCCCAGACCACGATGATGGCGAGGGCGAGCAGACGGTCTTTGGCTTGCATGATCGATGAAAGAGCGCCGCGTCCCTGGGGGCGGGACGTCCGGCACGGCTAGCGTAGCAGCCGGCACCGATGGCGCATTGCACGATCTTGCGGTTTTGTGTCCGGCCGGCGCGGCCTACCCGAGCATGTCGGCCCAGATGCTGCGTGCCCACGCAACGCCGTACTGTCCCTCCAGCGCGCTCGGCGCCGTGGACAGCCCGCCGGAACCCGGCACGGTCAGCATCGTCTTCTGCGCCGCGTCATAGCGATGGACGCTGGCGATATGGATGGCCTCGGTCGACGACGTGAAGCTGTAGCAGGTGTTGGTATAAAGCGGCACCGGGTCCGGCTCGCGGCCGGCCAGCAACTGCAGGATGGCCGCCGCGGCGACCTTGCCGTGCTGGTTGGCCATCGTTCCGGACTTGGGCATCAGCGGCGCGATCTGCACCGCATCGCCCAGCACATGTATTTCCGGCGCCGCATTGGACGCCATCGTCAGGAAATGGACCTCGCACCAGCGCGCGTTGGCGGTAGCCAGCCCGGCCGCGACGGCGATGGCACCGGCACGCTGCGGCGGCAGCACGTTCACCACGTCCACCTTTTCGTCGTCCTGCACATCGAACCGGATCGTGCGGGTGGCGGGGTCTACGCCCACGGTCTCATGCTGCGGCCGGTATTCGATCAGACCCTTGTAGCGCGATTCCCAGACCTGCCGGAACAGCGCACCCTTCGACGTAATGTCCGGATTCGCGTCGAATACCAGCACCTTGCTGCGCGGCTTGTGCTGCTTGAGGTAGTCCGCCACCAGGCAGGCGCGCTCGTAGGGTCCGGGCGGACAGCGGTAAGGCGCCAGCGGAATCGTGATGGCAAAGGTGCCGCCGTCGCGCATATCGGCCAGCTGGCGGCGCAGGACGTCGGTCTGCGGACCAGCCTTCCAGGCATGGACGATCTGGTCGCCACCGGGGCCAGCCAGGCCGGCAATCGCGCTGGTCTGCATTTCCACGCCAGGGGACAGCACGAGACGGTCATAGGGCAAGGTTGCGCCACCGGCCAGCCGGACCACGCGCTTCGCGGTGTCGATGGCGGCAGCCGTATCACGGACATGCTTCACGCCATGCCGCCTGACCAGGGTGTCATACGGCAACGTGATGTCGGCCATCTGCTGGTAGCCCGCCACCACAAGGTTCGACAATGGACATGAGACGAACGCGGCATCCGGCTCCACCAGTGTCACGTCCACGGCGCCGCGGCTCCACGTGCGCAGGTAGCGTGCGGCCGTGGCACCACCATAGCCACCCCCGATCACCACCACCCGCGCCGCGGCGGCGGCACGCGCCTGGCGCACGGAGAGGCCACCCAGGGCCGTGGCGGCAAGCGCCGCCTTCAGTACGGATCGTCGATGCATGCGATCTATTTCTGGTCCGCAAACCACGCGGCAATGGCGATGATCTCGGTATCGCTATAGCCCTTGGCGATCTGCGGCATCACGGTTCCCGGGCGTTTGCCGTTCTTGAAATTGAGCATCAGCTCAATCAGCTCGGCCTGTGGGCGCCCGGCCAGCGCTGGCACCGGGCTGCCCGCCGGCGGCCGGCCGTCGGGGCCGTGGCAGACCGCGCACGACGCCGCCTGGTTGCGCGCCTGCTCGGTACGCGACCGCTGGACCTCGATGGTCAACTTGCCGGTATCGGCCGGCCCGCCGGTCATCGGCGCTGAAGGGGTTGAAGGCGTCGATGGTGCCGAGGCTGGCGGCTGCGCCATCAGCGGCGCGGCGCACAACCCCGCCGCGATGCCGGCCATCCAACGTCGGGAGAACGGTAATCGCAGCAGGGGGTTCACGGTGCTTTCCTTACGGCAGGTTGCGGCCCGGCGGCAGCGCCACCGGGGACGATACCGGCGCGGTCACGGGGCTGGTGGTTGTGCCCGACGTACCCATCGATGCGGGCGCGTCGGACGTGACCGGCGCGTTCGGCTGGCTGCCCGGCACACTCTGCACCGGCGCCGGCGTACCCACGGCCTCGCTGCCCGGGTTGCCGTTCTGCGAGCTGGAGGCCTGATCCAGGCGCGCACGTTCGGCTTCGGTCACGTAGTCGAATACCTTGACCACCTTTTGAACGCCGCTGGCGTTGCGTGCCACGTCGGTCGCCTTGTCGCCCTCGGTCGTGGTCACGACGCCCATCAGGTACACGACGCCCTTTTCCGTGGTGACCTTGATCGAGTTGGCCGGCACGCCGTCCGCGGTGACCAGCAGCGTCTTGACCTTGCTGGTCAGGTACGTGTCGTTGCTGCGGGTCATGAAATCGGGCGACGCCTTCAGTTCCAGCTCGTTGATCACGTCGCGGGTGTTCTCCCGGCCGCGCGCGTACTGCTCAATCTGCTGCTTGATCTCGGCGTTCGACGCCTCGCCAGTCAACAGCACCTTGCGGTTGTACACGGTCGTGTTGACCCGCGCCTGGCTACTGCTGTAGCGCTGGCTCAGCGTGCTGTCGATTTCCACCTGCAGGCCGCGGTCAATGGCCTGCGTGCCGGTTGGGCGGCGATCCGTGGCCATCACCACGCCGGTGCCCACCGCGCCCGCCAGCACGGGAAAGCAGCCGGCCAGCTGCGTGGCGGACACCAGCAGTGCGGCCACGGTAACGGCGGTACGGGCCATGCGGGCGGGAGAAGTCTTTTTTTGATTGGTCACGTTCGTCATGCGTTTGTTGGTGTCTGGGTGGAAATGATGCCTGCAACGGGTGACAGATCCAGGTTTTCGCCGTGCCTGTGGATAAGGCTGTGGAAGACACGGCGATTCCTGTGCATAGGTTGTGGGCAGCCTTGTGGATATCCGGGGATAACTCCGCTTTGCCACGCTGCCCGATACTTCATGCTTCGCCCAGCAGCGCCTCGTCGATGCCGTCGCACAGGCAGTGCAGTGTCAGCAGATGCACTTCCTGGATGCGTGCGGTGCGATCGCTCGGCGCGCAAAGGTGGATATCGAATTCATCGAGCAGCGTGGCAACCCGTCCGCCGCCCTTGCCGGTCAGCGCGACCACGCCCATATCGCGCTGGTGAGCAGCCTGGATGGCCGCCACGACATTCGCGGAGTCGCCCGACGTCGACAGTGCCAGCAGGATGTCGCCCGGCTGGCCCAGCGCTTCCACCTGCTTGGAAAACACCACCGAAAAATCGTAGTCGTTGCCGATGGCCGTAAGGATCGAACTGTCGGTGGTCAGGGCGATGGCTGCCAGGCCCGGCCGCTCGCGCTCGAAGCGGCCGATCAGCTCGGCGGCAAAGTGCTGGGCGTCGGCCGCGGACCCGCCGTTGCCGCACACCAGGATCTTGTTGCCGCTGGTCAGCGCCGCCACCATCCGCTCCACGGCGGCGTCGATATGCGGCGCCATCAGCGCGGCAGCCTGCCGCTTGGTTTCGGCGCTATCCAGGAAATGTTGTTCGATACTGTCAATACTCATGATCTGGTGACATCTGCACTATCCCGCGCATTATGACGCAGCGTCCGCGCCGCCGTTCCCATCCGCCGACGAGAGATCGAACGCGCCGGGCAGCCAGTCGATCCGACCGCCGTCCAGGGCAACCACATCCACCCGGCATGGCGGCACGCTATCCAGGGTGGCCAGGTAGTGCGCCGCCGCATGCAGGACGCGGCGCTGCTTGGCCGGCGTGATGCTCTGCGCGGCGCCCCCAAAGCCCCGGCCACGGCGTTGCCGGACCTCCACGAATACAAGCGTACCGTCTCCGGCGCGCATGATCAGGTCGATTTCGCCGCCTTTGCAGCGATAATTGCGCACAACCTGCGCCAGCCCCTGCCGGCGCAGATACGCCAGCGCATGGTCTTCGGCCAGCGCGCCGCTTTCCGTCGTCGTACGCGCGACGGCTGGCGTGGTGGATTTGAATGAGCGAATCAACGGAAGTTCTCAAGCATGAGTGACTGGACCCAGCTGGCCGTCGGCCAGACCTACCCCCCCGGTACGCTGTACATCGTGGCCACGCCGATCGGGAATGTCGCGGACCTGTCGCTGCGCGCGCTTCATGTGCTCGGCCTGGCCGACGCCATCGCCTGCGAGGACACGCGCAATACCGGCCAGCTGCTGTCGCGCGTGGGGCTGCAGCGGCCGCTGGTCGCGGTGCACGAACACAACGAGCGGGAGGCGGCCGTGCGCATCGTCGAGCGGCTGGCCGCGGGCGAGCGGATTGCGTGCGTGTCCGATGCCGGCACGCCAGGCATTTCCGATCCCGGTGCCCGGCTCGTCGAGGCGGTCCGCGCGGCGGGCCTGAAGGTGGTACCGCTGCCCGGGCCCAGCGCCGCCGTCACGGCGCTGTCCGTGGCCGGGGACATGCTCGAAGCTGGCGAAGGCCGCTTCACGTTCGTCGGGTTCCTGCCCGGCAAGCCCAAGGCCCGCCAGGACGCCATCGCAAAGCTGGCCGCGCTCGACCACGCGTGGGTCATCTACGAAGCGCCGCACCGCATCGCCGACACCCTGGCCGCTCTGGCCGAAGGATTGCCCGGCACGCGCAGGCTGCTGATCGGGCGCGAACTGACCAAGCTGTTCGAGGAAACGCCGGTCATGACCGTGGCCGATGCGCCCGCCTGGCTGGCCGCCGAAGCGGCGCGTGGAAAGGGGGAGTTCGTGCTGGTGGTGGAAGGCGCTGGCCGTGCCGAAGGCGCCGGTGACGATACGCCCGACCCGGAAGCCGAACGCGTGCTGAAGCTGCTGCTGCCCGAGCTGCCTGCCAAGCGTGCCGCCAAGCTGGCCGCCGCCATTACCGGGGCCAAGACCGATGCGCTGTACAAGCTGGCGCTCGCCCAACGCGCGGACAGCGCGGACAGTGAACCGGACGCATGAAAAGACAAACGGCACGACCTGGAGGGTCGTGCCGTTTGAGAAATTTCTTATCTGACGAGAAAGCAGCGGGCGGGAGGACGGTAGCGCGATAGTCGGGTGCCGGCCGGTCCGCATCGTCTTACTTCTTGTGCTTGACGGGTCTGGCTTTCGCCTTGGCCTTCGACTTCGTCGGCACCAGCGTGTTGGCCGTATCCGGTACCTCGTCGGCCCCGCTGCCGTCACCGGCTTCCGTGCCGCCCGCCTCGATGTTCGGTCCCAGTGCCGCGACCTCGGTACGCGACAGCCGGCGGATCTCCACCTGCGTGGCGCCGTGATCGACGAAGTTCAGGCGCTTGGCCGCCGCGTACGACAAATCGAGGATACGGCCGCCGTGATAGGGACCGCGATCGTTGATACGCACCACGGCCACCTTGTTGTTGCGCATATTGCGCACCAGCACCCAGCTATCGAGCGGCAGCGACGGATGAGCCGCCGTCATGGCACGCATATCGAAGCGCTCGCCGTTGGCGGTCTTGCGGCCATGAAAGCCCTTGCCGTACCACGATGCCATGCCGCGCTGCTCAAACGTACCCATGTCAGCGCGCAGGCCGTCGATCGACGACTGCGACGGCGCGTTATCGTCCTGGAAGCCGAACAGGTTCCAGTTGCCGCGATCGTCCGCCTTGGCCGAACTGGCTGCGCCGGTGCCGGGGCGGGTCGTCTTCGACTTGGCGGACTTGGTGGAAATCGCGCCCGTCGTGTTCGATGCCGTATCCGCGTCGCCGCCCGGGGGCGTCGCGCACGCAGCCATCACCAGCGCCGATACGATGATCGCGCACTGACGAAAGAAGCGGTTGGAGCCGGGCGCTGCCTCGCGCACGGGCCCCGGACGGAATACGGGGAGACTGAGCATGGCGCGCAGTCTAACACCGGTCGTTTGAAGCTAGTGCCTTGATTTTGTTACGAAATCTGTTACAACGCCGGTCAATTCCCCGCAATCGACGCTCTGACAAGGGATTGCGCCGAATGCCGCAGCGCCGCATCAAGGTGCCTGATATGCAACTTTCAGATGATTCTCAAGCGCGATTCAAACGTTGCAGGGACGGTTCTCTTGACCATCGGCGCATCGGTCAGCCCACCAATCGGCGGCTACAATGACCCACCTTCCTGGGCCGCATCTGCCCACGCCCGGACCGCCTTACCGATCACAAAAATGAAAGTCCTCCTGATCCCAGTCACGCCGTTCCAGCAGAACTGTTCGCTGCTGATTGATGAAGCCACGCAGCGCGCGGCCGTATGCGATCCCGGTGGCGACCTGAACCGCATCACCGCGGCCATCGAGGAACATGGGGTCACGCTGGAGAAGATCTTCCTGACGCACGGCCACGTCGATCACTGTGCCGGCGCGGCCGCGCTGTCCCGCCAGTTCGGCGTGCCGATCGAGGGGCCGCACGAAGACGAGCGTTTCTGGATCGATCAGTTGCCGGAACAGACGCGCCGCTTCGGCTTTGGCCAGGCGGAAGTCTTTGAGCCAAACCGCTGGCTGCAGAACGGCGACTCGGTCACGTTCGGCAATGAAACGCTGGAGGTCTACCACTGCCCCGGCCACACCCCCGGCCACGTGGTGTTCTTCTCGCCGGCGAACCGGCTGGCAATTGTGGGCGACGTGCTGTTCGCCGGGTCGATCGGCCGCACCGATTTTCCGCGCGGCAACCACGCCGACCTGATCCGCTCGATCCGCACGCGGCTCTGGCCGCTGGGCAACGACGTAACCTTCGTGCCGGGTCACGGCCCGGTGTCGACGTTTGGCGAGGAACGCCGCAACAACCCGTTTGTCGCCGATCACCTGATCGACGCCGCCTGACGCATGGCAAAGAAGCAGCCGCCCGATACGCGCCCCGAGATCTACGTCAGCACCGACATCGAGGCGGATGGCCCGATTCCCGGCCCCCACTCGATGCTGTCGTTTGCGTCGGCCGCGATGCTGGCGGACAAGACCGTCATCGGCACCTTCTCGGCCAACCTGGAAACGCTGCCTGGCGCGGCCGGCCATCCGGCGCAGATGCAATGGTGGAAGACGCAGCCCGAGGCCTGGGCAGCCTGCCGGCGAGACCTCGAACGCCCCGAGGACGTGCTGCCGCGTTACGTCGAATGGGTGGAAAAACTGCCGGGCAAGCCCGTTTTCATCGCCTTTCCCGCCGGTTTCGATTTCACCTGGATGTTCTGGTACATGATGCGCTTTGCCGGACGATCGCCGTTTGGCTGGGCCGCGCTGGACATCAAGACGCTGGGATTCGCGTTGACGGGACGGCCGTACCGCAAATCGGTCAAGGCTGCCTTCCCCGAGCACTGGCACGACCCGCTGCCCCATACCCACGTCGCGCTGGACGACGCACTGGAGCAGGGAGCCATGTTCTGCAACATGCTCGCAGAACTGCGCACACGCGAAGGCCGGCTCGCGGAGCTGGCATCGGCTGCCGACGCCAGCTCCGCCGCGGATGCCATTGAAAGCGGATCTTCACTTCCGCCTGCCGCCAAGGGATAGTTTCGAACGAAGGATGCCGGCGCCGGCGGCATTGGTGCGCCGGCACACAGGCGTCGGCGCGACACCGACACCACATTTTCGCGGCGTCTCCTATATTGGAAGGAGAGAATGGCCGGGCGATGGCCATGTGAGCGCGGCCGTCCGCAGGCGGATGCGAGGAGGTGTCACCATGCGATTCCATCCAGACCTTCATCTCAAGGACCTGTCCGGCAGGCTGCACTGGCCGCACCGCTCCCACGCGCGCACCAACGTTGTTTCGCACTTCCATTCTTCCACGGAAGACGCTGAAGTCGCCAAGGCACTCATCTATGTCAGCGCTGTCACCGCGATCGTGCTGCTCGTGGTGTTGGCTGGCATCAGTTTCGGTCAGGAGGCCATGCACTGGCTGGGTGTTGAATAACGACGACTCGCCTGAAGCGAATCGGCAACTGACCGGCCGGCCTCCCTTGGGGAGGCCGGTTCTATTTTGTGCGGCGCAGCAGTATCACTCCAGCAGGGGCGCGACGTTCTCCGGCGGCCGGCCGATCACGGCGCGGCGGTTGCGGACCACCACCGGACGTTGCAGCAGGATCGGGTTGTCCGCCACGGCGGCCAGCAGCTCGGCATCGGTCAGGCCCGAATCGGCCAGATCCAACTCCTTGTACACCGCCTCGCCATCGCGGATCATCTCGCGCACGGGTACGCCCAGCATCGTATGCAGCTGCCGCAGCGTCGACAGCGACGGCGGCGTCTTCAGATATTCAACGACCTCCACGGGCTCGCCCAGACGCTGCGCCGCCGTCTCCACCAGCGTCAGCGTTTCGCGCGATTTGGAGCAACGGGGGTTGTGGTAGATCGTGATCATGAGGGCGTCCTCCAGCCGGCTTACGGTGCGTTCGAATATCCCGCACTATACAGCCGCGCCACCGGCGTGCACCATGCTGGCGCGGCAAGGTGCGGGGCACGCCGGCATGCATCGTGCATGTGCATGAACATCCATAGTCGATGGCCGCCTGCGTCCCGCCGCGGCCGTCCCGTCAACCAGAGAAACCGTGTCCGATTCCGCTGCCGCACCTTCCCGCAAGCCGTTCCACCTGCGCGATGCCACCGCTGACGACGTTGCCGCCATCCAGGCCATCTACGCGCACCACGTCCGGCATGGCCGTGCCTCGTTCGAGGAAACCGAACCCACCGTCGACGATATGCGGCTGCGCTTTGCCGAAGTCCAACGAAAGGGCCTGCCCTACATCGTGGCCGAGCGCGATGGCGAACTGCTGGGTTATGCCTATGCATCGAGCTACCGTGCCCGCAGCGCCTACCGGTTCGCCATCGAGGACTCGATCTACATCGATCACCGCCATATGGGCGAAGGACTCGGCCGCGCCTTGCTGGCCGAACTGATCGCGCGCTGCGAGACCGGTCCGTGGCGTCAGATGGTGGCCGTGGTGGCGCTGACTTCCAGCGGCGAAGGCGCGGGCTCGGTGGCTGTGCACGAACGGCTTGGCTTTCGCACGGTGGGCCGGCTCGAATCGGTCGGCCTCAAACATGGGCAATGGATCGACACCCTGCTGATGCAGCGGCCGCTCGGCGTTGGCAACAGCACGCTGCCCGAACCGGACGCGCTACGCCAGTAGCGACGGCACCGCGTTGGTGCACCAGGTTCGCAGTTGATCGAAGGCGCGCGCCACGTGGTCGGAGCCGCGCGCCATGCTTTCCATGCGCACGACTTCGACGCGCTTGAGACCGATCGTGTCCAGCACGTAGGTCAGATACGGCGTGAAGAAGTCGCGCTGACTCGCGGCATCGTCCGAGAACCGCCCGCCGCAGGACACCACGGCCAGCACCGGACGGTCGCGCAGCAGCCCTTGCTTGCCCTGTGGCGTACCGGCGAACGTGCGCTCCGGCCTGACGACGAGATCGATCCAGGTCTTCAGCGTGGCCGGCACCGTGAAGTTATGCATGGGCGTCGTGATCAGCACGATGTCGGCGGCCTGCAGCTCCGCGATCAGCGTTTCGGACAGCGCCAGCGCGGCCGGGTCCGCATCGTGGCGCTTCGCCGCCACCATCATGTTGGCGTGGGTGAATGCCGCGTCGATCGGCGGCAGCGGGTTGGCGGCCAGGTCGCGTTCGATCACGGTCAGTTCGCCGTGATGCGCGGCCAGTTGCTCGCGCACCAGCTGGCCCGCGCGCCGGCTGGTCGATGTCTCGCCGCGCGGGCTGACGTTCAGGTGAAGCAGGGTTGCCATAGGTGAGCCGGTTCAGTCGATCGGAAAGTAGAAGCGCAGCGCCCGCGCCAGCAGTCCGTTGCGGTAGTAGAAGCGATGGCCGAGCACATTGGTCAGCGGCGTATCGAGCACGAGCTGCGTGCAGCCGGCCGCTTCGGTCTCGGCCTTGAGCCAGTCCATCAGTTGGCGCCCGTACCCACCGCTGCGCGCGTTGGCGTCGGTGACCAGGTCATCCACATACATGTGGTGTCCGACGATCAGGTTGTCGGCAAAGCGATAACCAGCCAGGGCCACCAGCTTGTCTTCATCCCACAGCCCCGCCAGATGGTAGCCGTCGCCGATCTGCCGGCGCCAGCGCGTGACCAGTTCGGTCGCGTCCGTCAGATGCGGACGCAACTGGTGCATCAGCGGGAAGGCTGCCGCTACTTCTTCCACCGTTTCCAGCCGGCGGATCTGGATCTGCCCGATAGCGTTCGCGCTCATGCCTGGCTCCCACGTGCTGCTTCGGCCGGCGGCGGCGGAAAGTGCAGGCCGACTGCGATGCGGTTCCATGCGTGGATCGACGCAATCGTGGCGGCCAGGTTCACCAGTTCCTTTTCATCGAACACGGTGCGCGCCTGCGCAAGCGCGGCGTCGCGCGCGGCCGGATCGGTCAGCGATGTCAGCGACTCGGCCCATCCCAGCGCCGCTGCTTCGCGGTCGGAATAGATGCCCGCATCGCGCCAGCCGGCCAGCAGGTCGAACTTGCGCGGATCGATATCAAGCTTGCGCGCGATGTTCAGGTGGAACTGCAGGCAGAAGGCGCAGCCGTTGATCTGCGAGACACGCAGCTTGACCAGTTCGGTCAGTGCCTTGTCCAGACCGGAGGCCGTCACTGCCTTGCTGACGCCGCCCAGCGATGCGTACACATCGGGGGCTGCCTGCGTGAAAGACTGAAAATCCATCGTGCGCTCCTTGCGGTAAGATGTCAGAGTTCGAAGATTAATGTAAGAACTCTGACAATATGGCAAAGACCCCTGCTCCAAAAGGGAGAAAGACGCGCGAAACGCCTCCGGCTGTGGAGATCCCGGCGCCTGGCGAAGGCAAGCGTGGCGAAAGCGGCTACCTGGCCTACCTGCTGCGGCAGGCCAGCGCGGCCAATCGGTTGCGGATGGAACGCACGCTTGCGGACCTTGGCGTCACGCTTCCGCAGTTTTTCGTGCTGACGATGCTTGGCGCGTATCCGGGCATTTCCGGCGCCGACGTCGCGCGGCTGGCGATGCTGACGCCGCAGACGGTCAGCGTGATCATGGGCAACCTCGAAAAAATGGGAGCCATCGAACGCCAGCCGCATCCGGTGCATGGCCGCATCCAGACCATTGCGCTGACCGAAGGCGGCAAGGCGCTGCTGGCCCAGTGCAAGGTGCGCGCAAACGAGGTGGACAAGGATCTGCGCGCCGGACTAACGCCGGCCGAGGAACAGATCGTACGGCGCTGGCTGGTCAGCCTTGCGGTACCCGTGGATGGGGATACCGAACCGATGCGCGCGGAATGAAAAAAGGCCCGCCGGCAACTGCCAGCGGGCCATCATCACAACAAGGGGGTACTACAGGGTTCGATACCGTGCCCGATGGCTCAGCCCATCAGGTCCGACAGCGCCAGCGCCACCACCTTCGTGGCACGGTTCAGATCGTTCAGGCGCAGGTTTTCATCGGAGTTGTGGCCGCGCGCTTCCATCAGCGTGCGCGGGCCGGCGCCGTACAGCACGGTCGGGATGCCACGGCTCGTGTAGTGGCGCGCGTCGGTGTAGAGCGGCACGCCCTGCACCGGAATCTCCACGCCGAACACCGATTCCGCGCGCGTCTTCAGCGCGCCGATCAGCTTTTCCACGCCCGGCAGTTCCGACAGCGGCTCGGCCTGGATGATGCGCTCAACCTTCACTTCGATACCCGGCCGATCCTTGGCGGCCTTCTCCACCACCGCGCGCAGTTCGCCTTCGGCGTCGAAGCCGATCTCTTCCGGAATCATGCGTCGATCGACGCGGAACGTAACGAGGTCAGGCACCACGTTCGTGTTGATGCCGCCCTTGATCAGGCCAACGTTCAGCGTGGCGGTGTCGATGCCCGGCACCTTGCTCTTGCGCTTGGCAAGCTCGGCACGCAGGCCGTAGACCGCGTGCAGGATGTGCGTGGCGGCTTCAATGGCGTCCACGCCGGTGTGCGGCATGGCGGCGTGGCCCTGCTTGCCCTTCACGGTCACTTCCACGTGCAGGCAGCCGTTGTGGGCCGACGTGATGCCGTAGGAGAAACCGGCCGAGATCGCGTAGTCGGGCTTGGTCAGACCTTCGTCAAGCAGGAACTTCGGGCCGATGTCGCCGCCGGTTTCCTCGTCGTACGTGAATTGCAGTTCGACGGTGCCGTTGATCTTCGCGCCCTGCTTCTCGGCTTCCTGCAGCGCCAGCACGGCGTAGGCATAGGTGGCGAAGTCCGACTTCGATACCGCCACGCCACGGCCGAACATCACCGGACCATGTTCGCTATCGGCGATCTCGCCGCCGTACGGGTCCTTGGTCCAGCCCAGGCCGGGGGGCACCACGTCGCCGTGCGCATTCATCGCAATGGTCGGGCCGCCCTTGCCAAACGTCTTGCGCACCAGCAGGTTCGTGGCGCTGATCATGCCGGCCGCCTTGACCAGGTTTTCAGGCACCTTGTGCGCTTCCACCTTGAAACCGAGTCCTTCCAGCAGCTCCTTGGCGCGCTTGCCGTGGGCATCGCAATCCCCGGCCGGGTTGTCCGACGGCACCTTGACCAGTTCCGCCAGGAAGGCTTCCTGCTGGGGACGGTGCTGGTCGATGTACTGGGTCAGCGTGGTTTCGATCGGATTCATGTTGTCTCGTGCGGTCATCTTCGTATCTCTGGAATTTTCGATGCGTGGTGGCTTTCAGGAAGCCTTACTGGGGACGGTGGAAGTGTTCGACGAAGTCCGTGAACACGCGCGCCGCTGTCTGGGCGTCTTCGGCCGTCATGGTCTCGGTGGGGTGGTGGCTGATGCCGCCGTTGCCGCAGCGAACGAACAGCATGGCCACATCGGCGATGGCGGAGATAGCCATAGCGTCATGGCCGGCACCGGAGGGCAGGTGACGCACGGGCACGCCCTGGCGATCCACGGCAGCGGCCCATTGCGACTGCAGCCACGGCGCGCACGGCACGCTGGCCGCCTCATGCGTCTTGCGGATCTGCGCGCGCACATTGCGGCGCGCGCAGACACGTTCGATTTCGGCCAGCACATCGTTGACGGCGGCCTGGCGCTCGGCATCGACGCCGGCGCGGATATCGATGGAAAACGTCGCACGGCCCGGCACCACATTCGTGGCACCGTTCGGTACGTTGAACTGTCCAACGGTGCCCACCAGGCCCGGCTTGCCACCGCAGCGTTTTTCGATGAACAGGCCGATCTCCGCGCCGGCCATCGCGGCGTCGCGGCGCATGTCCATCGGCACCGTGCCGGCGTGGCCGGCCAGTCCTTCGAGTTCGACGATAAAGCGCGTGGCGCCCGAGATCGCGGTGACCACGCCCACGGGCAGGCCTTCGTTCAGCAGCACCGGACCCTGTTCGATATGCACTTCGATAAAGCCCAGCACCTTGCTGCGATCGTGCTTGGCAGCCGGCAGCTGCGCGGCGTCGAAGCCGGCTTCGCGCATGACATCGCGCATGGTCTTGCCGGAATCGTCGAGGTTGTCCAGCACGTTGGTATCGAACGTACCGGCGATGGCCCGGCTGCCCAGCAGCGTGGCCTTGAAACGTACGCCCTCTTCCTCGGCAAACCCAACTACTTCGATCGCAAACGGAAAGCGCTTGCCCTGGCGGTTCCACTCGGCCACGCAGGCAGTGGGCAGGATCACGCCGAGATTGCCGTCGAAGCGGCCCGCGTCGCGCACGGTGTCGAAGTGCGAACCGGTCAGCAGCGCGGGAGCGTCCGGTGCAGTGCCTTCGTAGCGGCCGATCACGTTGCCGGCGGCGTCGCGGCGCACGGTCATGCCGGCCGCCTGCATCCATTCGGTCAGCTGCGCGGCCGCGCCGTGGTGGGCGTCGGTCAGGTAGGTACGGGTGAGAAGCCCGGGCTGTTCGGTGTGAACGGCCAGGGCATCGGCCCAGGCCATGATGCGGGTACCGGTGTCAGCGGACAACGGCGTAGGGGTTGCTGCCATGTGCGTGTCTCTCCTGCTGCTAGTGCCTGAGCCCGGTCGAAGGATGCCTGGCAAACCTGCCAGTCCGGGCGGGCGCCCGGGGCCGTGCTCTCTATTCTGTGCGATTCATGTTAGCACAGTGAATTCAAAAATTGCATACAAAAATGATATGCACTATATTAGCCTCCACGCACCGACAATCCGCCGCGGACAATCCGGTCCCAACAAGTGGATAGCGCGAATTCCGCCTCAACAGGGAGGCTTTCCGCGCAAGGCAACGCTCTCAGGGCGATTGCCACAGGTGCATGCCAGCCCGCCAGTCGACAGGCATGTGACGGCGGGCATTCCTGAACCAGATCAGGGCCGGCCGATGGCGATCCCCAGCCGCCACGGACCAGGCCCGGCACGGAGACAACGATGCAGCATGTCGTACCCCCGCAGCGCGCCGCCAACGCACGCCTGCACACCCGCTTCACCCGTTCCCTCTTTGGCCAGGTGCTGATTGCCCTGGCGCTCGGCACCCTGCTAGGGCTGGCGTTTCCCGAGTTCGCCGCCAAGCTCAAGCCGCTTGGCGATGGCTTCATCAAGCTGATCAAGATGCTGATTGGCCCGGTGGTCTTCTGTGTGGTGGTAGGCGGCATCTGCGGTGCCGGCGAACTCAAGAAGGTGGGGCGCGTGGGCATCAAGGCGGTGGTCTACTTCGAGATCGTCACCACCATCGCGCTGGCACTGGGTATCGCGCTGGCCTACGTGTTCCGGCCCGGCACGGGCATGAATGTGAACCCGCACAATCTCGACGCTTCGGCGATGGCCGCATACATCGAGTCGGCAGACAAGGTGAAAAGCGCGGGGACGGTCGACTTCCTGATGAAGTTGATCCCGAACACGATCATGGGCGCGTTCACCAGTGGAGACGTGCTGCAGGTACTGCTGGTCTCCGTGCTGTTCGGCTGCGCGTTGTCGGTGGTTGGCGAGCCTGCCCGGCCGCTGGTAAAGCTGATCGACAACTTCTCCGGCGCGCTGTTCAAGATGATGGGGTTCATCATCAAGCTGGCGCCGCTGGGCGTGCTGGGCGCCGTGGCGTTCACGGTGGGCAAGTACGGCATCGGCTCGCTCAAGCAGCTTGGGTTCCTGGTGATCCTGTTCTACGGCGCCGTGCTGATCTTCGTGCTCGGCGTGCTGGGCCTGGTCATGCGCCTGTGCGGCTTCTCGGTGCTCAAGCTGATCCGCTATCTGCGCGCGGAACTGCTGGTGGTGCTGGGCACGGCGTCGTCTGACAGCGTGCTGCCGCAGGTCATGAAGAAGCTCGAATACATGGGCATCAAGAAGTCGGTGGTGGGCCTGGTGATTCCCACTGGCTACTCGTTCAACCTCGATGCGTTTTCGATCTACCTGACGCTGGCCGCGGTCTTCATCGCGCAAGCCACCAACACGCCGCTGGCGCTGGGCGATCTGCTCGGCATCCTGGCGGTGGCGCTGGTCACGTCCAAGGGCGCGCACGGCATTCCCGGCTCGGCCATCGTGATCCTGGCGGCCACGCTGTCGGCGCACCCGGCCATTCCGGCCATCGGCCTGGTGCTGGTGCTGTCGGTGGACTGGTTCATCGGCATCGCCCGTGCGGTGGGTAACCTGATTGGCAACTGCGTGGCTACCGTCGTGGTGGCGGCGTGGGAGCGCGATATCGACCGCGAACGCGCCCACGGTGTGCTCAACGGCACGATCCCGACCGGCGAGCTGGACGAAGGCCTGTCGGCGTTGGTGGAAGGCTCCGGGGAAGTCCCGGTACCGGCACCGCTGCCCGGCGCGGCCTCGGGGCGGTAGAATCGCGCCATCCCAGTCACCGCGCATGTCCGGCAAGAGACGCGCGCTCACCATGCCCGAGCACATCGATCCAGACATGACCGCCGAGGCGATCGCCGACGATATCGTCGCGGCGATTGTCTCGCACCGGCTGCCGCCCGGCACCAAGCTGCGCGAGGAAGCGCTCGCCAGCGTGTATCGCGTGAGCCGTACCAAGGTGCGCGCGGCACTGCTGATGCTGTCCAAGGACAAGGTCATCCAGATCGTGCCGGACAAGGGCGCGTTCGTGGCCAAGCCGAGCGCGGAAGAGGCGCGCGAGGTTTTTGCCGTGCGCCGCATCCTGGAAGCCGCCCTGGCCCGCGAATTCGTCGCCAAGGCGACGGCGGCCGACTACAAGCGCATCGAGAAGCATTTGGTGGCCGAACGCAAGTCGCTGGCAGGCAACGACGCGCAGACGCGCACGCGCCTGCTGGGCGACTTCCATATCGTGCTGGCCGAAGTGGCGGGCAACAACGTGCTGACCGAAATCATGCGCGAGCTGTCGATGCGCAGTGCGGTGATCACGATGCTGTACCAGAGCCGTCGCGATGCCACGTGCTCTTCCGACGAGCATCGCGCGTTCATCGAAGCGGCCAAGGCCGGCGACGCCGACCGCGCGGTGGCGCTGATGGTGGAGCACCTGAACCACGTCGAAAGCGCGTTGCATTTTGAGGAAACGCCAGCCAGCGCGCGCGGCAAGGACCTGGTTGCCGCGTTGCTTGCGTAGGTCGATGCAACTGGGTTGATCGCCATCAAGGACGAAAACGGGGTAGGAGGCGCATCATTCCTCTCGCCATGAAGTTGCGGGGGCGCACTTCATGAGCTCTCCCCGTCCTTCGCAAGAAGGGCTGCCCGCAGACCGCAATGGCTGCGGGCTTTTTCTTTTGTGCGTCGCTTTCTGTACGTCCCCTTCCGTACGCCTCCCCTTCCGTACGCCTCCCCTTCCGTACGCCTCCCCTTCCGTACGTCTCCCCTTTCGTACGTCTCCCCTTTCGTACTTCGCCGTCCCTTCCGTACTTCGCCTTTTGTTCGCCGCTTCCCTACTGCCGATGGCCTGTCATTGCGCGCTGGCGGCAAGCGTCCCTGGCGTCCAGCTACTGCCACGCTCGGTCCAATATCCCGGCTTTGCGAAAGCCTGCTTCAGGTGTTCGATGAAGAAGCGGATCTTGGCCGGCACCGGACGCTGCTGCGGGTACACGGCCAGGATGTCGTAATCCGGCAACGCGAATTCATCAAGTACCGTGATCAGTTCTCCGCTTTCGAGCTGGGGCAGGATTTCCCACGTCGAGCGCCAGCCCAGCCCGAGGCTTTCGCCGGTCCAGCGATGCAGCAGTTCGCCGTCATTGCAGTCGAGGTTGCCGCGCACCCGCACGGTCACGGTCTTGCCGTTCTGCTGAAAGTACCAGCCGCGCTGTTGGCCACCCTGCAGGTTGAACGCCAGGCAGTTGTGCTTTTCCAGGTCTTCGAGCGTATGCGGCACGCCATGCTTGGCAAAGTAAGCGGGCGTGCCGCACACCACGCGCTTGTTCGTCGCCAGCTTGATGGCTACGAAATTCGGATCGATCGCGCCGCCGATGCGGATACCCAGGTCATAGCCCTCGCGCACCAGGTCCACCACGCGGTCGGTGAGATTGAACGAGATCTGGACTTCGGGGTTGGCCGCCAAGAAGGCCGGCGCATGCGGCGCCACATGCTTGCGGCCGAACGCGGCCGGTGCCGAAACGATCAGGTGGCCGGTGGCCTTGTGCTTGCCTTCGGCAATCAGCATTTCGGCGCGGTCGAGGTCGGATAGCGCTTTCTTGCACTGCTCCATGAACGCGGCGCCCTGCTCCGTGACCACGATGCGCCGGGTGGAGCGATGCAGCAGCTTCACGCCGATTCGCGCCTCCAGCGCGTTGATGCGCCGGCCGATCATGACCGGCGTCACGTTCTGCGTCAGGGCCGCCGCGGCCATGCTGCCATGTTCCACCACGGCGATGAATGCTTCGATTTGTTTGAGTTTGTCCATAACGCCATTTGTCTCCTGCCGCCACATTGTGAGGCATTGGAGCCATGATGCGATATCCCCGCCTTGCGATGCCGTGCATCCGGGCGGAGCAATGAACCTGTCGGGAGCGCTCGGCTAGCGGCCGAGCTTCGCGTTGATTTCCGCGGCCTCACCCAGCACATAGGCCAGCCGCCGCAACGGTGCGCTGCATTGAAGCTGCGCGAACAGGGCCAGCGCGGCGCCGAGTACCAGCACCGCACCGTAGATGGCCACCAGCGCGGGTCCGTGACCGGGCTTTACCACCGACAGGCCGTCGGCCAGCACCACGGCTGCCGGCGCCAGCGCCAGGACAAGCGCCACCGTGCGCGCTCCGCCCTCCCAGAGCCGGGCTTGCAGCAGGATGCGGCGCTGCCGTGCACGCAGCTGCAGTGGCGAAATCCGCCCCAGGCGCAGCAAGAGCGCGTTTTCCACGTCGTTCTGGGCATCGACGCGGCGCGACAGCCAATGCATCGGATGCCGCAGTGCATCACGACGCGCCAGCAGCCGCATCAGCCATGCCCCAACGTAGAACACGCCGCTGATGGCCAGCAGCACGTGAAACGCCTGCGGCAGCCACTCCGGCGGCGGTTGCAGCAAAACCTGATGCCACCAGACCAGCCCGCCGCCCGCCACCATAGACGGCACGAGCGCGAGGACGAACCCGGCCCACAACACGGTCGCCAGACGGCTGTCCGGCGACTTGTCGGCCGGCGTCGTCTGCAGTGCTTCCATCAGTTCGTAAGTGGTCGGCAACCGCGTGTACATGGGTCAGACAGGGCAATTCCAAACCCGCTATTTTGACCCGGGCACCGCTACCCCCGATAGGGGAAAACCGTACCAAATTGACCGATCCCCACGTCTCGGGGGAGCCACTCGGACGGCGGCCCCAACGTATCTTTTGATGCACTTCTCAAAGTCGGATGCTGCACCATTCCATACGTCAGGTATCGAATCAACTGATCGCCCTTCTGTTTATCCACAGGCCGCTGCGGGCATAGCATCAACGCCAGAACGAATCCCACTCATTGTTTTCAAGCGTACTGGAGAGAGACATGCCGAAGATGAGAGCAGTCGACGCGGCCATCGCCGTGCTGGAGAAGGAAGGCATTACCACCGCGTTCGGCGTGCCCGGCGCCGCCATCAACCCGTTTTACTCGGCGATGCGCAAGGCCGGTTCCATCCGCCACCTGCTGGCGCGCCACGTGGAAGGCGCCTCGCACATGGCCGAGGGCTACACCCGTGCCGAACCCGGCAACATCGGCGTCTGCGTCGGCACGTCCGGCCCCGCTGGCACCGACATGATCACGGGCCTGTACTCGGCCTGGGCCGATTCGATTCCCATCCTGTGCATCACCGGCCAGGCGCCGCGCGCCCGCCTGTACAAGGAAGATTTCCAGGCCGTCGATATCGAATCGATCGCCAAGCCCGTGACCAAGTGGGCCGTCACCGTGCGCGAGCCGGCACTGGTGCCGCAGGTGTTCCAGCAGGCGTTCCACCTGATGCGCTCGGGCCGTCCGGGTCCCGTGCTGATCGACCTGCCGTTCGACGTGCAAGTGGCCGAGATCGAATTCGATCCGGAAACGTACGAGCCGCTGCAGCCGTACAAGCCGGCCGCCAGCCGCGCGCAGATCGAAAAGGCCATCAGCATGCTGAACCAGGCCGAGCGCCCGCTGATCGTCTGCGGTGGCGGCGTGATCAACGCCAATGCCAATGAGCTGCTGGTCGAGTTCGCCGAACTGGTCAATGTGCCGGTCGTGCCGACGCTGATGGGCTGGGGCGTGTTGGCCGACGACCACCCGCTGCAAGCCGGCATGGTGGGTCTGCAAACGTCGCACCGCTACGGCAATGCCACGCTGCTGGCATCGGACTTCGTGATGGGCATCGGCAACCGCTGGGCCAACCGCCACACCGGCAGCATCGACGTCTACACGCGCGGCCGCAAGTTCGTGCACGTCGATATCGAACCCACGCAGATCGGCCGCGTATTCGGTCCGGACCTCGGCATCGTGTCGGATGCCAAGGCCGCGCTGGAGCTGTTCGTGGAAGTGGCGCGCGAAATGAAGATGGCCGGCCGCCTGCCGTGCCGCAAGGCCTGGGTGGCCGACGTGCAGAAGCGCCGCCGCACGATGAAGCGCAAGAGCGACTTCGACAACGTGCCGGTCAAGCCGCAGCGCGTGTACCGCGAGATGAACCAGTACTTCCCGCGCGACGTGCGCTACGTGACGACGATCGGCCTGTCGCAGATCGCCGCCGCGCAGTTCCTGTCGGTGAACCAGCCGCGTCACTGGATCAACTGCGGCCAGGCCGGCCCGCTGGGCTGGACGATTCCCGCCGCGATCGGCGTGAAGACCGCCTCGCCGAACTCGGACATCGTGGCCATCTCGGGTGACTACGACTTCCAGTTCATGATCGAGGAACTGGCCGTGGCCGCGCAGTTCAAGGTGCCGTACATCCACGTGGTGGTGAACAACTCGTACCTGGGCCTGATCCGCCAGGCGCAGCGCAACTTCGAGATGGACTACTGCGTGCAGTTGGCCTTCGACAACATCAACGCGCCGGAGCTGGAAGGCTATGGCGTGGATCACGTGAAGGTCGTGGAAGGGCTGGGCTGCAAGGCGATCCGCGTGTTCAAGCCGGAAGACATCGCCCCCGCCTTTGCCGAAGCGCGCGACCTGATGGCCGAGTTCTCGGTGCCGGTGGTTGTCGAGGTGATCCTGGAACGCGTGACCAACATCGCGATGGGCACGGAGATCGACAACATCAACGAGTTCGAGCCGATCGAAGACCTGGAAGACACCGAAGAAGCGATCCTGGCCGAAGAGACCACCACCGCGTAAGTCTCGGGCCTGAAGACTCGCATACGAGCCGAGCCAGACACCGTTTCAGCAGTACGCCCCTCCGCCCCGCTCCACCGGGGCGGGCGGGGCACCGTTTTTCCCAACACCGAGAGAGACATCACAATGCCAAAGCTCGCAGCCAACCTGACGATGCTGTTCAACGAAGTGGGCTTCCTGGACCGCTTCGAGGCCGCCGCCCGCGCCGGATTCCGTGGCGTGGAGTTTCTGTTTCCGTACGCCTTCCACGCCGATCAGATCGCAGACCGCCTGAGCCGCTTCCAGCTGGACCTGGTGCTGCACAACCTGCCGGCCGGCAAGTGGGAAGCCGGTGAGCGCGGCATCGCGTGCCACCCGGATCGCGTGGGCGAATTCCAGGACGGCGTGGGCGAAGCCATCAAGTACGCGAAGGTGCTGGGCGTGCGTCAACTGAACTGCCTGGTCGGCATCCTGCCCCAGAACGTCAAGCGCGAGCAGGCCAACGAAACGCTGGTCGAGAACCTGCGCTTCGCCGCCAACGCGCTGGCCAAGGAACAGATCGATCTGCTGGCCGAGCCGATCAACACGTTCGACATTCCCGGCTTCTTCCTGTCCCGCACGCAGCAGGCCGTCGATCTGATCGGTCAGGTCAACGCGCCCAATCTCTACGTGCAGTACGACATCTATCACATGCAGCGCATGGAGGGCGAGATCGCCAACACGATCCGCGCCAACCTGCCGAAGATCCGCCACGTGCAACTGGCCGACAACCCGGGCCGCAACGAGCCGGGCACCGGCGAACTGAACTACCAGTACCTGTTCCGCTTCCTCGACGAGATCGGCTACCAGGGCTGGATCGGCTGCGAGTACAAGCCGAAGACGACGACGGAAGCCGGCCTTGGCTGGCGCGCGGCGCACGGCGTTTGAAGCACCCCGGATCTACTCCCCTCTCCCGCTTGCGGGAGAGGGGTTGGGGGAGAGGGCCACAAGGCTCTGCTTGCCGACGGTCGCAATTTGAACTGCCCCGCCCTCTCCCCCGCCCCTCTCCCATGAATGGGAGAGGGGAGAAACCCATCAGCAATTGAAACGAATTCGTTAATCTCAGAGGAGACATCAACATGGCAAACCAACGTAACGTCGGCTTCATCGGTCTGGGCATCATGGGCGCCCCGATGGCGGGCCATCTGCGCGCCGCCGGCCACACGCTGTTCGTGCATGACGTGAACCCGGCCCCGCAGGCCCTGGTCGATGCCGGCGTGACCGTCTGCACCAGCGCCGAGGAAGTGGCAAAGCGCGCCGACATCGTGATCGTCATGGTGCCGGACACCCCGCATGTGGAAGCCGTGCTGTTCGCCGAAAAGGGTATCGCCGCCGCGTTCAAGGCCGCTGGCAAGGAAGCCACCTACGGCAAGATCGTGGTCGACATGAGCTCGATCTCGCCCATCGCCACCAAGGACTTTGCCGCGCGCATCAACAAGCTGGGCGCCTCGTACCTGGACGCGCCGGTATCGGGTGGCGAAGTCGGTGCCAAGGCCGCATCGTTGACGATCATGGTCGGCGGCCCGTCGGAAGCGTTCGACGAAGTGAAGCCGCTGTTCGAGCTGATGGGCAAGAACATCACGCTGGTGGGCGGCAACGGCGATGGCCAGACCACCAAGGTGGCCAACCAGATCATCGTGGCACTGAACATCCAGGCCGTGTCCGAAGCGCTGTTGTTCGCGTCGAAGGCCGGCGCCGATCCGGCCAAGGTGCGCCAGGCGCTGATGGGCGGCTTTGCGGCTTCGCGGATTCTTGAAGTGCACGGCGAGCGCATGGTCAAGCGCACCTTCGATCCGGGCTTCCGTATCGAACTGCACCAGAAGGACCTGAACCTGGCACTGCAGGGCGCCAAGACGCTGGGCGTGTCGCTGCCGAACACGTCGGCCGCGCAGGAACTGTTCAACGCCTGCGCCGCCAACGGCTACGGCAAGCTCGACCACTCGGCCCTGTGCCGCGCGATCGAAATCATGTCGAACCACGAGATCGCCAAGGCCGCGAAGTAAGTTCCCCAGCAGCATCGCAGCCGTCTTCGCGGGAGGGCGGCTGCGCCGTATTTCCGCAAGCATTCCTCAGGATTCGCATGTACGCCACCGACGCCAACGCCGCCTTGCTTTCTCCGCAGCGGCAGACCGACTTTCGCAACCCTGCCCAGGCCCGTGCCCTGCTGCGCGACCTGTTCGACACGGCAGTGGCCGCCGTGAGCGCCAGCCACTGCCTGCCGCCCCACCTGCCGCAACCGCCGAAGGGGCGCACCGTGGTAATCGGTGCCGGCAAGGCCGCCGCCGCGATGGCGCAGGCCGTGGAAGCGCACTGGCAAGGCGAGCTGTCGGGGCTGGTGGTGACACGCTACGACCACGGCGCCGATTGCAAGCGCATCGAAGTCGTCGAAGCCGCCCACCCCGTACCCGATGCAGCGGGCCAGCAGGCCGCGCAACGCATGGTGGAACTGGTGCAGGGCCTGACCGCCGACGACCTCGTGCTGTGCCTGATTTCCGGCGGCGGTTCCGCGCTGCTGGCCGCTCCCGCTCCCGGCCTGACGCTGGCCGACAAGCAGGCCGTGAACAAGGCGCTGCTGCGCAGCGGCGCCAGCATCGGCGAGATGAACTGCGTGCGCAAGCATCTGTCCGCGCTCAAGGGTGGACGGCTGGCCCTGGCCTGCGCACCGGCGCGCGTGGAAACACTGCTGATTTCCGATATTCCCGGCGATGATCCGACGCTGATCGCCAGCGGCCCGACGCTGCCCGATGCCACCACCTGCGCCGACGCGCTCGCGGTCATCGCCAAGTACAACATCGACGTGCCGGCCAACGTGCGCGCGCATCTGGAATCCGGTGCCGGCGAAACGCCCAAACCCGGCGACGCACGCTTCGAAGGCCATCGCAGTGTCACGCTGGCCAGCGCGCAGCAATCGCTGGAAGCCGCTGCCGCCCGCGCCCGCGAACTGGGTCTGACCGCGCACATCCTGTCCGACAGCATCGAGGGCGAAGCCCGCGACGTGGCCGAAGTGCATGCCGCCATCGCCCGTCAGGTCGCGGCGTATGGCCAGCCATTCCAGAAGCCATGCGTGATCCTGTCCGGTGGCGAGACCACGGTCACGGTGCGCGGCAATGGCCGCGGTGGCCGCAACGCCGAGTTCCTGCTGTCGCTCGCCGTGGCGCTCGATGGCCTGCCCGGTGTGCACGCGATTGCCGGCGACACCGACGGCATCGACGGCTCCGAAGACAACGCCGGTGCGCTGCTTGGCCCCGACACGCTGACGCGCGCCGCATCGCGCGGCCTGTCCGCCCGTGCGCACCTGGACAACAACGACGGCTACGGTTTTTTTGCCGGCATCGACGACCTGATCGTCACCGGCCCGACCCGTACCAACGTCAACGATTTCCGCGCGATCCTGATCGTTTGAGATCGCGAGCCACAGCACAAAGAGGATGGAGAAGGAGACATTCATGAGACGCCAGCGCAAAGCCAAGATCGTCGCCACCCTGGGCCCGGCCAGCTCGGACATCGCGGTCATCCGCCAGCTGTTCGATGCCGGGGCCGATGTGTTCCGCCTGAACTTCAGCCACGGCAACCATGAGGACCACCGCGCGCGGTATGACGCCGTACGGCAGGTGGAAGCGGAGACCGGCCGCCCGATCGCGATCCTGGCCGACCTGCAAGGCCCGAAGCTGCGCATCGGCACGTTTGCCGCGGGCAAGGTGGCGGTGCGCGCCGGGGACCCGTTCGTGCTCGACAGCGATCCCACGCCGGGCGATGGCACGCGCGTGTACCTGCCGCACCCCGAACTGTTCAAGGCGGCCAGCGCGGGTCAGTCTCTGCTGATCGACGACGGCAAGGTGCGCCTGAACATCGAGGCCGTGTCGAGCGGCAGCATCACCACGCGCGTGGCCAACAACGGCACGCTGTCGGACCGCAAGGGCGTGAACGTGCCCGATGCCGTCATTCCGATTCCGGCGCTGACCGACAAGGACCGCCGCGACCTGGCGTTTGCGCTGGAGCTGGGCGCCGACTGGATCGCGCTGTCATTCGTGCAACGTCCGTCGGATATCGTGGAAGCGCGCGAAATCATCGGCACGCGCGCCGGCGTGCTGTCGAAGATCGAGAAGCCGGCCGCGCTGCAGCAGCTCGACGAAATCGTGCGTGTGTCCGACGCGGTCATGGTGGCGCGCGGCGACCTGGGCGTGGAACTGCCGCCCGAGCGCGTGCCCGGCGTGCAGAAGCGCATCCTGCGTGTCTGCCGTCAGCTCGGCAAGCCGGTGGTGATCGCCACGCAGATGCTGGAGTCGATGATCGACTCGCCGGTGCCCACGCGCGCCGAGGCATCCGATGTGGCGAGCGCCATCTACGACGGCGCCGACGCGGTGATGCTGTCGGCCGAATCGGCGAACGGCCGCCATCCGGTGCCGGCCGTGTCGATCATGGACCGCATCATCGCGGAGGTCGAGCGTGATCCGCTCTACCGCAACATGATCGATGCCCAGCACGAGGTGCCGCTTTCCACGCGTCAGGACGCCATCTGCGCCGCGCTGCGCGAGGTCACCCAGATCATCGGCGCCAAGGCGACGGTTACGTACACGTCGTCCGGCGCCACCGCGTTGCGCGCCGCGCGTGAGCGGCCGTGCGCGCCCATCGTCAGCATCACGCCGAACCTGGATATCGCGCGCCGCCTGGCCATTACCTGGGGCGTGCACTCCACGGTGAGTCCGGACGTGCAGAGCGTCGACGAAATGGTGGAGGCGGCCGCGCGTGCCGCGCTGGTGGAGGGCTATGCCGCGCCGGGCGACCAGATCACGATCGCCGCCGGCATGCCGTTTGGCCAGGGTGGTACCACCAACCTGCTGCGTGTGGCCGAAGTCGGCACCGAGGTAGCCGTGCTCGATATCAGCAAGGCACCCGCATCGGCCACGGTCTGACGCGCCCGCGACATCTTTTTTCCCTGAGTCGGGCAGGTTGACCGCCTGCCTACCGGCCGTCCGCGCACCATAGCCCGGTGCTTGCGGGCGGCTTCTTTTTTCAAGGTAACGATTTGTGCACGGCCGCCTGCTGCAAGGCGCCGTTGCTATACTCCATCGGCATCAACAGTCCCTCCGACGGAGCGTGAAAACATGCGTCTCGATGACGAAGCCGAAAGCCAGAATGTAGAAGACCGCCGCGGTGGCGGTGGCGGAGGCGGCTTTCCCATTGGCGGCAAGTCGATCGGGATCGGCACGGTCATCATCGCGCTGGCCGCGTCTTATTTCTTCGGCATCGATCCGTCTCTGATCCTGCAGGGAGGATCGGCGCTGCAGCAGCAACAGCAGCAGGTGCCGCAGTCGCAGTCACAGTCACAAACGCACCGGCCGCCCGCGACCGACCAGTTGTCCGTGTTCACGCGCAAGGTACTTGGTAACACCGAGCGCACCTGGGAACACATCTTCGAGACCGATCTGAACCGCCGCTACGCCCCACCCACGCTGGTGATGTTCAGCGGCGCGACGCCCACCGCGTGCGGCACGGGCCAGTCGGCAATGGGTCCGTTCTACTGCCCGGCCGACCAGAAGGTCTATATCGACCTCGCGTTCTACAACGAACTGCGTCAGCGTTTTGGCGCGGGCGGCGATTTTGCCCAGGCGTATGTGATCGCGCATGAGATTGGCCACCATGTGCAGAATCTGCTGGGCGTATCCGGCAAAGTGGACGCCGCGCGACGCCGCATGGGCGAGGCGCAGGCCAACCAGCTTTCCGTACGCATGGAATTGCAGGCCGACTGCCTGGCTGGCGTCTGGGCCGCCACCGCTGGCAAGCTGAACCAGCAGCTGCTGGAGCCAGGCGATATCGAACAGGGCTTGAAGGCCGCCGCCGCCATTGGCGACGACCGATTGCAACGGCAGGCGCAGGGCTATGTGGTGCCCGAGGCGTTCACGCACGGCACCAGCGAGCAGCGTGTGCGTTGGCTGCGCCAGGGGCTGTCAACCGGCGACATCCGCAAATGCGACACCTTTGCCGCGCGGCAACTGTAAAGGGATTGGGAAGAAGCGGAGCAGGAACTGCAGGCGGGAAAAATCACCTGCGCGACGGAGAGAGAAGGAGGAGGTCGGTCGCGCAGGTGGGAGAGAAACCGGAAATCAGAATCGGCGGCCCAGGGGTGACACGGGGCCGCCGATTTGCGTTCTGGCGGGACAGGTCATCAGACCTTGTAGCCGTACAGATCGCCGTTGCGCGAATTATCCAGCGCCGAGCCGGAGATCTCGCCGCTGAATGCGTGCGAGCCTTCGCTGAAGCTGTCGAACTTGCCGGTACGTGCACCTTCACCGAACGAGTCGAACTTGCCCTGACGGGCTCCGTCCGTGTAGGTGTCGTACTTGCCGATCTTCGAACCTTCACTGAACGTGTCGAACTTGCCGGTGCGCGCGGCGTCGGCGTACACGTCGAACTTCCCGACCTTCTTGGTCGTGGCTGGCGCGGCAATCGCTGCCGACGCGGCAAACGCGGCGAGCATGAGAGCGCCGCCAAGGATACGTTTGGCGTTCATCTGGGACTCCTTCAACTGATTCACAACTTTTTTATGGACACAGCTGACTGCTGCCCGGACGCGCTATCTGTGTAGCGATACGAGCACGGAGTGAAGGTTAGTGGCTAGTAGTTCTACGAGAAATACCGCTGCGACGAATGGTGCGTTGCACGCCGTGAAACGCTGGGTCTGTGGATGAACGGTTCGGGGCGGCCACCGAACGGCAGCCAGGCTGGGAATTCCGCAGTACGGAACAGGCCACCTACCCTTCGGTACGAAAGAGTGCGGGTGGCCCGGGTTCTTGCACGCGCCTAGAGCGTGTACTGCCCGCTCGCTTCGGGCTGGAACGCAATGCTGACAATGGTCACG
The DNA here is from genome assembly GCF_057798835.1 of Cupriavidus sp. 291-E7. Taxonomy (NCBI): domain Bacteria; kingdom Pseudomonadati; phylum Pseudomonadota; class Betaproteobacteria; order Burkholderiales; family Burkholderiaceae; genus Cupriavidus; species Cupriavidus sp. 291-E7. Next base: position 242,967 of record NZ_JBYOJV010000007.1, on the reverse strand, counting down.
CGCTGGGCGCTGCCGTTGGGCAGGCGATAGTCGACAGTGTTGCCGGCGCGCGCGCCGAGCAGCGCCTGACCGATCGGCGACAGTACCGACAGCCGGCCCGCCGCCAGGTCGGCGTCATCGGGGTAAGCCAGTGTCCACTCGCGCGGAGACGCTTCTCCCTCCAGCGTGCATACGACACGCGAGTTCATCGTGACGACATCCTTCGGGATCGCATCGGGCGCGACGATGGCCGCGCGTGCCAGCAATTCATCGAGCATCTCGTCGAGTTCGGCGGTGCCGGCGCGGCTGGCGATGCCTTCCAGGCGGGTCACGTCGAGTTCTGTGAGATAGAGGGTCGGGTTCTTGGTCTTTGCCATGTGTGCCTCTCGCAAAGGCGGCGGACGTCGCGTCGGTGCGACGCGGACGGCAGCCGTGGGGAAATCGTTCGGACCAGCACCGCACGGGCGCTGGCAAGCTCTACAGCGGAAAAGCTGGTGGCTCCGGCCCGGTTCGGCACCGGACCCTTGCTACTTAGGAATGGGGTCGGTCAGGCCGGGAACCGGGCGGGATCAAGCGGGGCGTTGATCCGGCGGCTGGCGGTGATGGGCTGCGCCACCGTGCGCGCGCGCGCCGGTCGCATGGCGCGGACCAGAACAAGTGCGGCGGACGGAAAGTGGCGAGACATCGTGAGAATTTTCTGTGTAACGAATAAGCGTCAATGCGACGCGAACGGCCATGCTAGCACAGGCCCGCCGTGACGGCGGCCAGGACGATTCCCCGCTGACGCGGGGGAACGCCCAGGCAGTATGAGATGAATCAATGCCGTGGATGGCATTCGCATGCGGCGCCTTCGGCTGCCTGCTGCAGGTTCTGCAGAATGCCGCATTCGCTGGCCGGATGCGGATTCGGGTTTTCGCAGGTGTGCCGCAACGCGCGCAACTGCGTCTCCAGCGCTTCCAGCGACACACGCTGTGCGTGGATCTGCTCGATCTGGCGATCCAGCAATGTGTCGATGTCGTCGCAGGCCAGCGACGGATTGCGCTGGAAATCGCGCAGCCGGCGCACATCGGCCAGGCTCATGCCCAGCGACCGGCAGTGGCGCACGAAATTGAGCTGCACAAGATGGCCGTCGCCGTAGCGGCGGTAGCCGTTGTCTTCACGCTGCGGGGCGTCAAGCAGCCCTTCGCGCTCGTAATACCGGATGGTTTCCACGTCGCAACCGCTATGGCGCGACAGTTCGCCGATGCGCATGGCCGGATCTCCGCGTTGGTTCCTCGATCCCTGTAGCGATTACAGGGTTAAGCACGCAGTGTAGACCCGTCAGGCGGAACGCGCAAAACCCGGGCCGCGCGCATGGTCTCGCACCTGCCAGTCGGCCGGGCACAGGGTGCCGACGATGACATCGACCCCGAGTTCGGGCCGCGCGGTGCCGCACATGAAGATATCCACGGCCGCATAACCGTACTCGGGCCAGGTGTGGATGCTGATATGGGATTCCTTGAGCAGCAGCACGCCGGTGACGCCGAGTCCTGGCCCGAAATGATGCAGCCGTGCATCGACCGGGGTGGCGCCCGCCGCCAGCGCGGCATCCCGCAGCACGCGTTCGATCGCCGCCGCATCCGTCAGCAACGCGGCGTGCACGCCACGCATGTCCAGCAGCAGGTGGCGGCCAAGAACGGTTGGGCAATCAAGCCGGGGCGCGTTCATCGATGTCTATATCTATTTGTGACCGCCGCCGGATGACCAGCCGCTGCCGCTCGAACCGCTCCAGCCGCGCGCCGACCCTCCCGACGCCGACGAATAGCCCATCGACGCCATCGTGTAGAACGTGACGCTGAACAGGATGATGAGTCCGTAGACCAGGAACAGAAATCGCACGTATCAGCCTTTCTTAATCGCCACCACCGCCATCACCGTCGCCTGAATCGGCATCGCCACCATCGCTATCGCGCCGCCGCGATCCCGGATCGGAGATGTAGCGCACGACCCAGAGCGGCAACCAGAGCAGCAGCGTGCCGAGCACCAGCCCGGTGAAATTGCCGCGTCCGAAGAACGCCATCGGCGCGTTGAGCAGCCACATCACCAGGACCGTGCCCCACGCGATACGGCGGCAATAGGCCAGATCGCCGCCGGCCGGCGCATCGCGCTTCTGCTCGGGCAGCCTGCTCGCTTCCGCCAGTGCCTTGTTGCCCTTGAACCATTGCGCCAGCTGCGTGCGGCTGACCGTGGTCGAGCGCGTCCAGACGATCTCGGTCGCGGTTGCCTCGCGTGTCAAACGCCGCGCTGGCGGGCCGAACTCGGTCAGGTGCGTCACATCGCCCGCCTGTACGCGCCAGTTGAACGTACCGGCGGCATACAGCACCGTGCTCCGGTACGCGTAGCCTTTCTCGTACTTCTGGCCCATCAGCACGGCGACCGACGATTGCGCGGTGTCTGGCCAGACGTCGAGCACATGCACGCGATCCCAGCCGGCATCCTGCTCCACCAGCCACATAAAGCCGGCCTGCTCGTTGAACAGCAGGTACTCGACCCACGTGGACGCCTCGTCTTCGTCATCGTCGATGCACTGGAGCAGCCCCAGCACCGCGTATGGCTTGCCGTCGATGTTGCCGATCTCGCCAGGCGTCAGGCTGGTCTTGAGCGCTTCGATCTCGGCATGCTTTTCGAGCACGATCGCCGTCGACGTCGTGCAATCGACTTCGCTGTGGCAGCTCGCACACACCACGAAGTTCGCCACGCCCGGGCGCCAGCTGATCGGGCTGCCGCAGTTCGGGCAAGACAGCGGCACCGCCTTGCCGCGATACCGGTCGGCGGTGCGGCCGATGGCATCGGACTCGCGCAGGAACTGGGCCTTGAGCTGCGGCAGCAAAACGGCCTCGCCCTTGTAGACCGCCGGCGGATAGCCATCGGCATAGTCCAGCGTCAGAAACTTGCCCGACTCACGGAAATCGGCCACCTGCGCGGTCCAGCCACTGCCCACCTTGAAGGGCAACTCGCCTTCGCCGCCGGTGCAGCGCGCGACGCGCACATCGCTGGCGATGTAGCGCAGGTTGCCGAAGAACAGCGCCTCGCCGGGACGCAGGTGATCGAACGTGGGCGCCTTGCTGACCGAGGCCTTCTTCGCCTCCTCTTGTGGCACCTGCCGCGTGAGCATGTATTGCCCCGACGCATCGGCCAGCCAGCCATCCGTACCGTCGTCGAAAAGCAGATACCACTCGTTCCACAAGCCCGCGTCGTAGCGCAACTGGATACGGCCCACGAGCGTGAAGCCCTGCCCCTGCCACACGCCGCTGGAATTGATCTGGAGCGGTGTGTAGTCCTCCAGCACGGCCGACATCTTGCCGATATCGCGTACCTGGTCGGCCTCGCGCAGCAACGTGCTGTGGCAATACTCGCAGACCGCCATGACCGCGGCGGACGAGCGAAAGCTGACCTCCGCGCCGCAGCCCGGACAGTTGACCGTTTGCATCCGGAATCAGCCGACCAGTTTCTTCAGGATCTCCGCCTTGGCCGAGTCGAACTCCACCTGCGAAATCAGGCCCTTGTCGAGCAGTTCCTTGAGCTTGCCAAGCCGCGCGGCCGGGTCGTCGGCAGCGGGCGCCGCGGCACCGGCGGCACCGGCCGCTGGCGCGGGGGCGCCCGGCGCTCCGGCCACGCCCCCGACCAGTCCGCCGGCCATCGCCTGGCCCATCACCGCACCTGCCGCCAGGCCCGCGCCCAGGCCGGCCACGCCACCTTCGTTCTGTGCCGCCAGCGGAATCGAGCTGGCCACCTGGTACTGCGTGTACTTGGCCATATCGCCCATCATGCCCATCGAGATGCGCGTGTCGATGGCCTTCTGCAACTCCTCGGGCAGCGACACGTTGGTCACCGCGAAGTTGTCCAGTGCCACACCGTAACGCGCGAACTCGGGCACCAGTTTTTCGCGGATGGTCTGCGCCATCAGCGTCTGGTTGGCCGCCATGTCCAGGAACGGGATCGACGACGCGCCCAGCGTGCTGGTCATCGTGGCGATCAGCAGGTTGCGCAGTTGCTCTTCCACTTCGTCACGCGAGTACTCGGCGCGCGTGCCGCTGATCTCGGTGTAGAACAGTTTTGGATCGGCAATCTTGTACGAGTACAGACCAAACGCGCGCAGCCGCACCATGCCGAAGTCCGCGTCGCGGATCGTGATCGGCTGCGCCGTGCCCCACTTGCGGCCAATCTGCAGCCGCGTGCTGAAGAAGTAGACGTCGGACTTGAACGGCGATTCGAAGAGCTTGTCCCAGTTCTTCAGGTACGTCAGCACCGGCAGCGTCTGCGTGGTCAGCTTGTACATGCCCGGACCGAACACATCGGCGATCTTGCCTTCGTTGACGAAGACCGCCATCTGCGATTCACGCACCGTCAGGCTGCCGCCGTACTGGATCTCCATGTCCTCCATCGGATAACGCCAGGCCAGTACGCCGTCGGCGTCCTCGGTCCACTGGAGGATGTCGATGAACTGCTTCTTGATGAATGACCCGATACTCATGTCCGCACCTCTCGAAGGGTGAATGGTTTGCCGCGCGTACCGTCCGGCTTCAGGACAGGCAGGCGGCGTTGAGCACGCCAACCGTGAGCGACATCGTGCCCATCAGGCCGCCCATCGCAATGTTGTTCGATTCGATGGCCGCGTCCATGTCCGGCAGCGCGCGCGCCAGCGCGGCATAGACCACGGCCTGTACCACCAGCGCCCCCAGCGACCACACCAGGAACATCAGGAAGGTGTCGTTGTGCTGGATGCTCGATGACAGCGTAAAACAGAAACCGAGCGTGCTACCGCCCAGCGACAGCGCCGCCGCGATATTGCCTTGGCGGATCAGCGTGAACTCGTGGAACGGCGTGATCCTGGTGTAGACTCCGACGAACACGACCAGCAGCACAAGGCTTGCAAGCAGATGCTCGACGTAGGCATAGATAGGTTGCATGTTCGGGTCGTTCTTGACGTGTGGTTGGGGGTTCCCGTCCTGCCGATGCGATGCCGCAAATATGGTTGCGGCAAAGTATATCCGCAGCCGCATTTATTCCAATAGAAGTAATTCTGACAACGCCGGACGCGTGTTGCGTGCCGGCTTTTCTTCTGCTGCACGCCGCCGCCCATGCGCGACCGTACCCTTGTCCTGTCGGTGTTGATCGTGGCCTCCTGCGGGCTTGGCTACGAACTGATTGCCGGTGCCCTCTCCAGCTATCTGCTGGGCGATTCGATCCTTCAGTTTTCTTCCATCATAGGCTGCTACCTGTTTGCGATGGGCGTCGGCTCATGGCTGTCCAGGTACGTGAAGGACGAAGACGTACTGTCGCGTTTTATCGACATCGAAATCCTGGTCGGCCTGCTGGGAGGCATCTCGGCGGCGCTGCTGTTCGTGGTGTTCGCGTGGTTGTCCGCGCCATTCCGCACCGCGCTCTACGCGCTGGTGTTCGTGATCGGGCTGCTGGTGGGGATGGAGATTCCGCTGGTCATGCGCATCCTCAATGCGCGCCGTGCCCAGTTCAGCGAATTGGTCAGCCGCGTGTTGACGTTCGACTACCTCGGCGCGCTCGCCGTGTCGCTGGTATTTCCGCTGGTACTGGCGCCACGGCTGGGCCTGTCGCGCACGGGCTTCCTGTTTGGCATGCTCAATGTCGCGGTGGCGCTGTTCACGCTACGCATCTTTCGTGACGAGATACAGGGCACCACGCTACGCACGCTGCGCGCCGGCATCGTGTTCGCGCTGCTGACCGCGGGCTTTGCTGGCTCCACGCACCTCACACGCTGGGCCGAGCGCGGCATGTTCGGCGACGAGATCATCCACAGCGAGACCACGCCCTACCAGCGGCTGGTGATTACGCGCTGGAAGGACGACCTGCGCCTTTACATCAACGGCAACCTGCAGTTCTCCTCGCGCGACGAACACCGCTATCACGAGGCACTGGTGCACCCGGTGCTGCAGGCATTGCCCTGGGCGCGGCGCGTGCTGGTGATCGGCGGCGGCGACGGGCTGGCGCTGCGCGAAATCCTCAAGTACCCGCGCATCGAACATGTGACGCTGGTGGACCTGGACCCGGCCATGACCACGCTGTTCTCGCGCAGCGAGCCGCTACGCGCGCTGAACCAGGGATCGCTTGGCGACAAGCGCGTAACCGTGGTCAATGCCGACGCCGCGCAGTGGCTGGAGCAGAGCCAGGACAGCTTCGATGCGATCATCGTCGACCTGCCCGACCCTTCGAACTTCGGCCTCGGCAAGCTGTACTCGGTGCCGATGTACCGGCTGCTGTCGCGCCACCTGGCGGAGAAAGGCTACGCAGTGGTGCAGTCGACCTCGCCCTACTACGCGCCGCGCTCGTTCTGGGATATCGCCGCCACGCTGCGCGAGGCCGGCCTGCATACCTGGCCGTACCACACCTACGTGCCGTCGTTTGGCGAATGGGGTTTCATCATCGCCGGCAAGCGCGCCGACTATGCGCCGCCGTCGCGCTATGACGTGCCATTGAAATTCCTCGACGCCGACAGCACGAAGCTGATGTTCAGTTTTCCCGCCGACATGGCACCGCGTGAAGGCCAGGCAAACCGGCTCAACGAACAGACGCTGGTGCATGACTTCGAGCAGGACTGGCGCAACGTCATCCGATAACGCAAAACGATGGACCGACGGCGCTTTCTGATTGCTGCGGCGGGCACCACACTGGCCGGTTGCGAACGCATCGGCGACGATGCCGCGCACTTCCTGGCGGGCCTGGGCCTGCGTGAGCCATCGCCCATCGTGCTGCGCCCCGGCATGGCCGAAGGCCACGCCCTGCGCGACGCGCGGCACTGGCCGCCGCCCACCGGCGAGCGGCGCGTGGATGTGGCGATTCTTGGAAGCGGCGTCGGTGGCATTTCGGCGGCGTGGCAACTGTCGCGCGCGGGGTTGCGTGACTTCGTCATGCTGGAGGGTCCGGAGTTCGGTGGCAATGCGGCGGGCGGGCGCTTTGGCGATATCGGCTTTCCGCGCGGCGCGCACTACCTGCCCCTGCCCTCGGCGGAGTCCACCCATGTGCGCGAGATGCTGGCCGACGTGGGCGTGATCGAGCGCGATCCATTCGATGCCCGCCCGCGCTTTGACGAGCGCGCACTGGTGCACGCGCCCGAGGAGCGCCTGTTCCACGACGGCGCGTGGCAGGATGGCCTGCTGCCAGACAGCGACGTTCATCACGACCAGCATGCGCGGTTTCTTGCCCAGGTCGATCAACTGCGCATCGCCGTCGGCAACGACGGCCGCAAAGTATTCGCCATACCGCTGGCCGAATCCTCGCGCGACCCCGCGTGGCTGGCACTCGACCGCCAGACGTTTCGACAATGGCTCGAAGCGCAGGGCTACACGGCACCGACCTTGCACTGGTACGCCGACTACTGCTGCCGCGACGACTATGGCGCCGGCGCCGACGTGGTTTCCGCGTGGGCCGGTCTGCACTACTTCGCCAGCCGTGGCGGCCACGCCAGCAACGCCGCCGACGGTGCCGTGCTGACCTGGCCCGATGGTCTGCACGGCCTGGTGACGCGGCTGACGGCGAGGATCGATGCGCGCCTGGGTGCGTCGCATCCCTGGCGGCAGCGCGGCACGGCGATCCGCATCGAGCCATCCACGCGGGGCGTTAGCATCCTTTACGCGGAATGGCCCGATGGCTTCGGCCGCCCGCCCAGGCTGTCGTGCATCGTGGCGCGCCGGGTGATTTGCGCGATGCCGTTGCACGTGGCCGCGCATCTGATGCCGCTGCGGCCGCTGGGATTCGACCCCGCCGTGCATCTGCAGCATCACGCGCCGTGGCTGGTGTCGAGCTTCCATCTGCGCGGCTATCCGCAGGAGCAGGCGGGCGTGCCGCTGGCCTGGGACAACGTCGTGCACGGCTCGCGCGGCCTGGGCTATGTGGTGGCCACGCATCAGTGGATTCGGCAGGCGCGTCCGGCACAAACGGCGTTCACCGCATATTGCCCGCTCGATGCGCAGGCGGGCGTGCCCAATGGCCGCGATCCGGACGCGGTGCGCCGCTGGCTGGTCGACGCATCACCCGCCGCGCTGATGGAGCTGGCCGTCACCGACCTGAAATCCGTCTATGGGCGCGAATTCTGGCGCCATGCCGACGCCGTGGAGATCACCGCGCGCGGCCATGCCATGACGACGCCCGTGCCCGGCTTCCTGTCCAACGCCGGTGTCGCCGCCCTGCGCGCGGCCGATGGACAAGTCCTGTTCGCGCACGCCGACCTGTCCGGCCTGTCGGTCTTCGAGGAAGCCGCCTGGTGGGGCACGCGCGCCGCATTGAGAATCGTCGGATAGTGCACGGCGCGCCCAACCGGCCCGCCCGCCATCCTGTAGAATCGACGCATCGTTTTTGTCTTGTGCGTCACCCGCCCCCGTGCACCCGCTTCGGCTCCTGTTGATGATCGTGCTGCTTGCCTTCCTGCCACTGCAGGCCTGGGCGAGCATTGGCGCGTCCGTATCAGTCGCCGATCTGGTGCATACCCCGCATGCGGTGGCCATTGCGCAGGACAACGGCGCGGCTGTCACCAGCGCAGCCGTGGCGGCCGATCAGGCCGACTTCGCCACGCCGGTATCGTCGGATACCTCGATGCCGGCCGACGGCGCCGAGCCGACGCCACCTGGCCCCGACTTTGCCGAGCAACTGTTGCCCGCGCCCATGCCGCGCGTCGTGACATCCATCGCGCGCGGTGCGGTGCCCCGCTATGCAGCCGCCGCGCTGCCTGATCCCGACCTGCCCCTGCTGCCGCGTCCACCGCGCGGCTGATCCCGTTTCGCGTGGCTGACTTGTGCCACGCCTACCCTTGTCGCCTGGCACGTGTGAAGCGTGTCGCGCGCGCCTGCGGCCACGTCCGCGTTCTTACCTGTATTGCCCCACAACCATGAAACGTATCTTCCTGTTCCTGGCGACCAATATCGCCGTCATGCTCGTACTCAGTATCACGGCCAGTCTGCTGGGCGTGAACCGCTTCCTGACCGCCAATGGCCTGAACCTTGGCATGTTGCTGGTCTTTGCCGCATTGATGGGTTTCGGTGGCTCGTTCATCTCGCTGCTGATGTCCAAGACCATCGCCAAATGGTCCACCGGTGCGCAGGTGATCACCCATCCGAGCACCAGCACCGAGCTCTGGCTCATGCAGACCGTGGAGAAGCTGGCCACGCGCGCGGGCCTGCCGATGCCTGAAGTGGCGATCTACGACGGCGAGCCCAACGCCTTTGCCACCGGCGCGTCGAAGAAAAGCTCGCTCGTGGCGGTGTCCACGGGGCTGCTGCAATCGATGTCGCACGACGAAGTGGAAGCCGTGCTGGCGCACGAGGTGGCTCACGTCGCCAATGGCGACATGGTCACGCTGACGCTGATCCAGGGCGTGGTCAACACGTTCGTGATCTTCATGGCGCGCGTGGTCGGCTACTTTGTCGACTCGTGGCTGCGCCGCAACGACGAGGAATCGAGCGGCCCCGGCATCGGTTACATGATCACGGTGGTGGTCTGCGAGATCGTGTTCGGCATCCTGGCCAGCATCATCGTGGCCGCGTTCTCGCGCCATCGCGAGTACCGTGCCGATGCCGGCGCTGCTGGCCTGATGGGTACGGCCACGCCGATGGTGTCCGCGCTGCGCCGCCTGGGCGGCCTCGACGCCGACGGCCTGCCGCAAAACATGCAGGCCCTGGGTATCTCGGGAGGCAAGTCGTGGATGGCGCTGTTCTCAAGCCACCCGCCGATCGAGTCGCGCATCGCCGCACTGCAAAACGCCCGCTGATGCGGGTACGGCTGGCGGCGCGCCGCAAGGTACTACGCCGCCAGGCCGTCTTCTCCCGCACCGCCGGCCCCGTCGGCACGGAAGGCTGCCCGATATCGCTCGGGCGTGGTCTGCACATGGCGCAGAAACGCCTGCCGCATGACGTCGGCGTTGCCGAATCCCGTGGCGTTGGCAATCGCTTCAAGCCGGCGGTCGCTGCCTTCCAGCAGCCGCCGTACGGCTTCCACGCGCAGCCGTTCCACATAGCGCGCCGGCGTTTCTCCCACCTGCTTGGCAAAGACGCGCGCGAAGTTGCGCGGGCTCATCGCCGCACGTTCGGCCAGCGCGCCCACCGACAGATCGCGGCCGAGGTTGTCGGCCATCCACGTCTGCAACGCGCGCAGCTCGGGGCTTTGCGCGGCTTGTGCACGCAGCAGCGTGGAAAACTGCGCCTGGTTTCCTGGCCGGCGCAGAAACAGCACCAGCTCACGCGCGACGTCGAGCGAAACCGCATGGCCAAGGTCTTCCTCGACCAGCGCCAGTGACAGGTCCATTCCCGCTGTAACGCCCGCCGACGTATAGAAACGCCCTGCCCGAATCCAGATCGGATCGGCATCGACGGTGAGCTGGGGATACCGTTGCGCCAGCCGCTCGGCATGGCGCCAATGCGTGGTAACACGCTGTGCATCGAGCAGGCCCGTCCGGCACAGCACGAACGCGCCCGTGCACACCGCGCCCATACGGCGCACGGTGGTCGCCTGGTCTCGCAGCCAGCCAATCAGCCTGGCATCGTCCGCCGCCTGCCGATGCCCGGCACCGCCAGAGATCAGCAGCGTATCGACGGGCTTGCCGATCCTGGCGAGGATCTCGTGGTACGGCGCGTCGGCCAGCATCCGCAGCCCGCTTTCCGTGTGGATGATGCCGTCTTGGCTGACGCTGGCGACGTGTACCTCGTAGGGCGGCTGGTCACGCCCGCAAAGCTTGTTGGCAGCGCCGAAGACCGCGGTGGGGCCGGTGACGTCCAGCTCCTGAGCTGGGTCGGGAGCGACGATCACGACAACGCGGGGCGGGTCTGGGACGAGGTGCATGATCGATGGCGAAGCCTGACAGGGATCAGGCGATCATACGCCCGCCGCCGACAGCGTCATTCTTTCCCGGCGCTGCCACACCAGCGTCATCACCAGCGCGATACCCAAGGCCGGCAGCACCGCCAGGTTCACGCCCTGCCAGCCCCACACATTGAGCACCTGCCCGGCAGCCAGCGTGGCCACCGCCGTCAGCACGGCCGTCGAAAACTCACTCGCGGCCTGCGTGCGTGCGCGTTCCGAGGGTCGATAGCTACTGGTCAGCAGCGTCGTCCCGCCGACGAACATGAAATTCCACCCGACACCAAGGCACAGCAGCGCGACGTAGAACGCCACCAGCGACGTCGAGCACAACGCCACAACGGCCGCCAGCGCGGACAGCGCAATGCCCGCCACCAGCATGGCCGGATTGCCGAAGCGTTGCAGCAGCCAGCCCGAGAAGAACGAAGGCGCATACATGCCCACGAGGTGCCATTCGATGATCTGCGCACCCTGTGTGATCGTGTGCTGGCAGGCGATTGCCGCGATCGGCGTGGCCGTCATCATGAACATCATCACCGCGTTGCCGATGCCGTTGTTGGCGAACGAGGCCAGGAACACCGGCTGCCGCACGATGGCGCCAAGCGGCCGCGCGGGCTGATGATCCGCAGCCGTCCCAGCATGATCGGCACCGGGCGATTCCCGATACGCGACCAGCAGCAGCATCACCGTCAGCGCGCCGAACACGGCCACCACGGCATAGGAGCCAGCAAAGGGCGTCGGCTGCATCATGTCGGCGCTCCACGCGGCGATGGCTGGCCCGCATACCGCAGCCACCACACCGCCGGTCAGTACCGCCGAGATCGCACGCGGCTTTTCGGCGACGGGTGCCGCATCGGCCGCCGCAAGCCGGTAGAAACGGGCAAACGCCTGAAACACGCCAACCAGTGCCGTGCCAACACAGAACAGCCAGAAATCATGGCGCCAGATCGCGGCAACCGACACCCATCCGCCCAGCATGCAGGCAACACCGCCCAGGCAGAACGCAAAGCGGCGGCCAAAGCGCTCGATCACGAACGCGGCGGCAATGGCCGTCAACGCGGAGGCCACGGTGATCAGCGCAAAGGGCAACGTGGCCAGGGCCTTGGTGGGCGCCAGCGTGTAGCCAACCAGCCCGGTCAGGGTCAAATCGACGGATAGCGCGGACGTGTACAGCGCCTGGCAGAGTGCCAGCACGCGCGCCTGCCGCATTGCGAGGGAAGCCATCTGCGTCTCCGGAATCGGACAAGAGGATGACTTCCAGCGTACGGGTCCCACTCGGCGGCCGACAGACAAGGTTCCGTGGAATCCTGCCAAACCACTGGCCGCGCGTTGGTCCGTGTCAGTTGAACACGTCTTGCCGGTACCGCCCTTGCTGGACGAGCGCGGCGAACCAGTCCGATGCCGCTTCGGGCGTCATGGCGCCCTGCTCCGCGCCGATCTCGATCAGCGTCTGGCGCACGGCCGGCGCCATGCGGCGGCCATCGCCGCAGACATAGACCACGGCTCCCGCCTGCAGCTGCCGCCAGACATCCGCACGGCGCTGCCACAGCAGATCCTGCACATAACGCGCGGCACCAGGCACGACCGAGTAAGCGGTATGGACATGCGCCACGCCGGCATCGGCCCAGCGTGCGACCTCGTCGTGGAACAGCCAGTCGTGCCGGGGATGGCGGCAGCCAAAGTAGAGCTGCACCGGTGTCACGTGTTGCCCGGCCGCCTGCTGGGCCGCACGTTCCTCAAGGAAGCCACGGAATGGTGCGATGCCCGTGCCGGGGCCGATCAGCAGCATCGGCACCGACGGATCGGACGGCGGCGCAAATGGTGGATTCGGCGTGCGAATCGATGCCGACACCTGCGCGCCTGGCGGCAGCGTTTGCAGCCACGTCGACGCCACGCCGCGAAACTGGCCGCGTCCCGATAGCGCGGGCGCCCAGACCGTGCCAACCAGCAAGGTCGCCACGTCCGGCGACACCAGCGGCGAGGATGCGATGGAATAGAAGCGCGGCCGCATCGGCACCGTGCACGCCAGCAGTTGCTGTAGCGTCAGCGCAATCGCCGGGTACGCCGCCAGGACATCGAGCACGTTCAGGCGCCGCGTGGCAACCCGCGCGGCGTACCCTTCCGCGGCATCTTCGGAAGCCAGCCGTTCGAGCGCTTGCCGTGTGACCGGGCAGCGCGTGGCCTGCGCCAGTGCGCGCAGCGTCTGGCGTGACACGACGTCCTGCAACTCGACGAAGTGCGTCAGCAGTTGCCGCAGCGGCAGCGCGTCGCCGATGGGCAGGCCGCGTCCGGCACCGTGCGGCGCCGACAGCGTGACCATCGCCTCCGCGTCGAGGCCGAGCCGCTCGCACAGATCAGTCACGACGCTCGCCGCATTGCGCGGCCAGACCGCGACATGATCGCCAGTCTGGTAGGTCGCGCCCGACGGCAGTTGCAGGCGGATCTCGCGCGTCGACGTACGCGGCGCTTCGATCGAGAAATCCCACAGCCCTGCCGGGTCGCTGACCAGTTCGGTATTGGCCAGCACCGTGAATGGCTGCGTGCCGACCGGCAGCGTATCAGCACGAATCGCGTCGACGCTGCGCACCTGTACCTCTACGCCGACGCTGCCCGTGTTGGCGCCATCGGCCTGCAGTGCCTGCCACAGTTGCGCGAGCCAGCGCTCGGCTGCCTGATCGAAGTCGGCATTGCCATCGGCCTCGCCACGCGGCAGCAACGGCACCGCGCCGGCCTGCATGAAGAAATCGAACACCCTGCGCGGAAACGCCTGGTATGTAGCCCATTGCGAGTTGCCGCAACCGAGCAACGCCAGCCGCAATCCGTCGACACGGTAGTCATCGGCGCGGCCGGCATCGAGCATCGCTTCGAATCTTCGGCCCGAATCGGGCGCGCGGCCGTTGTAGGTGGCGGCCACGACGACCAGCAGTCCCGACGTGGGCAGCGCATCGACGATATCGTCCAGGTCAGCGAGCGTGGCATCGAAGCCCGCCGCCACCGCGCCACCATGAATCTGCTCAGCCAGCTCGCGCGCGGTGCCCAGGCTCGATGCGCACAGCACCGTCATGGCCTGCCCATTGCCGCGCACTTCCGCCTGCCCGGTATCGGCCACGGCCTCCGAGATGGCCTGCGTCACGATCCGCTCATGCGGACGCCGGCGGCGCGCGCGCAGGATAAGGTTGTCCGGCTTGATCGTCAGCGTTTCCTTGAGCCGGAACTGGTAGTCGTAAGGGTCGTGGAATGCGAAGTTCCGCAGCATCAGCGCCAGTGCCAGCTTGGCTTCGGTCAGCGCGAACTGGCGGCCGATACACGCCCGCTCGCCGTGGCCGAAGGGCATATAGGCGTGCGCCGGAAGCTTCGCCTCGTTCTCGGGCAGGAAGCGGTCGATGTCGAATCGCTCCGGGTTCTCCCACACCTTGGGGTCGCGGTGCAACGCAGTGAGCACCACCGAGACGCGGCGGTTCTGACGCAGCCGGTAGCGGCCGCCCAGCACAACATCCTCGAACGGCGCCACGGCAAACGCCGGCGCGGTGGGCCAGAGGCGAAGCGTCTCCTTGAGTATGCGATCGAGCACTGGCATGCGCGCCAGATCGGCATAGACCGGCGGTGCATCGCCGGGCAACACCGCATCCACTTCCGCATAGGCCTGCGCCAGCACGCCGGGATTGCGCAGCAGTTCGTACAGCGTAAATGTCAGCAGGCCGCTGGTGGTTTCGTGGCCGGCAATCAGGAACGTGATGACCTGGTTGCGGATATTGGCGTCGTCAAGCTGCTGGTCGGTCTCCGGGTCGTGCGCTTCCAGCATCAGGTTCAGCAGGTCCATGCCTGGCCGGGGTGCGCTGCGCCGCTGCCGGATCACGTCGTCCACGAGGTTGCGCATGTAGGCCACGTCTTCGGCGAACTGGCGGTGCGCGCGACCCATGAAGCGGTCCTGGATCGGCAACCGCGTCAGCTTTTGCATCGCCTCTTCGAGCGCACCGACCATCGCCACGATGAACGGGTCCAGCTCATCGCTGGCGAACGATTCGAAGTCGTACCCGAAGCCGGATAACGCGATGGTGTCGAGGGTCAGCCGCGTCATGTCGTCGGCTACCGCGATGTCGGCGTCGGGCCCCTTGCGGTCCCATTTTTCGACGAGACGGTTAGCCACGCGCAGCATCACGTCGAAGTAACCCTTCATCGCGCGCTGGCTGAACGCCGGCATCAGGATGCGGTGCGCGCAGCCCCAGTTCGCCTCATCGCTGTGTGCGGTGAACAGTCCGTCGCCAGCCATGTCGCGCAGATACGACAGCGGGGGACCGATGATTTTCCGAAAGCGCGCCGGATCGCAAATCTCGGCGGCCAGTGCCACCGACGACACGAATGGCACCCGCCGCCCGGCGAAGTCGAGTTCGAAAATGCCGTCGTGATGGCGGCTGCGCGCCAGCAGATGCTGGCCGACCTCGCCCGGTGTGATCTGGAACAGGTTGCCAACGATTGGCCAGCCCGGATCTCGCGGAATCGGTTCCAATGCGTCGGCAGCGGTGACGGATGACATGGATGGGGGCGTCCCTTGTCGAAATCTGTTTGAGGGC
Source organism: Cupriavidus sp. 291-E7 (assembly GCF_057798835.1). NCBI lineage: Bacteria > Pseudomonadati > Pseudomonadota > Betaproteobacteria > Burkholderiales > Burkholderiaceae > Cupriavidus > Cupriavidus sp. 291-E7. Next base: position 227,557 of record NZ_JBYOJV010000007.1, on the reverse strand, counting down.
GGTGACTGAGCAGCGCGCGAGACCAGAGCATGCCTGCCAATCGACGCATTTTTACACCCCCGCGCCGTGCGTTTGAAATCTTTGTTCGAATCGGGACGCGGGCTCTAGTCGATTACCCGGCCTCGCAGCGCCTTGACCTGCCCGCGCTGGACTTTCGCGTCCACCCGCCGCACCTTCGATGCCCGCGTGGGCCGCGTGGCGCGCCGGATACGCGGGGCCTCGGCCACGCTGCGCACCAGCTCGTGCAGCCGCCGGATGGCTTCCTCGCGGTTCATCTCCAGGCTGCGGTGCTGCTGCGCCTTGATCACCACCACCCCGTCGCGCGTGATGCGATGGTCGTGCAGGGCCAGTAGCCGGTCCTTGTGATCGGCGGCGAGCGAGGACCCCCGCACGTCATAGCGCAGGTGCACCGCATTGGACACCTTGTTGATATTCTGCCCGCCCGCGCCCTGCGCGCGAATCGCGGTGATCTCATACTCGTGGTGGGGAATGAACAGGTCGTCGGCCATGCGGCGCATGATAGCAACGCATGGCGCAACGGTGTGTGCCGGCAAGCGTCACGGCGACGGCTTGATGTTCTGGTTGGTGCAGAACAGGTTCTGTGGATCGTAGGTACGCTTGGCCTTCGCCAGCCGGTCGAAGTTGTGTCCGTACGCGGCATTCACACGTGACGACTCATCCTCCGTCATGAAATTCACATACACCCCGCCCGTGGCATAGGGCGCCGTAGCGTTGAAGAAATCGCGCGCCCAGGCGATGCAGGTGGCATCTTCGTCGGCGCGGTCCCAACGCGAATGCACGTTCATGACGTAGCGCGCATCGCGATGGTGGTACGCCGTGGCGTCCGGCGCCACGCGGTTGACCACGCCGCCCACCTGCCCGATGAAAATCTCGGCATGGGCGGACGGGCCGCGTGCCGCATAGTCGGTCATCAGGTCGATGGCCGCATCGTCCAGCCGCGTGAAGTTGTGCGACTTCCAGTAGTTGCGCGCGCCCGGTGTCAGCAGCGGGTCGAATGCCTGCTGCCACGCCGTGTAGGGAACCTGGCCGACGTGCTCGCCCACCGCCTGGCCGAATGCGCGTAATGGGTCGATCGCCTTGTCGGCCGTGCCGGGGTCTCCGGTGTAGAAGACGGCCAGCACCACCACGTTGGCACCATGCGCCGAAGACGGCAGGAATGGCAGGGGCGGCGCCTTGCGTAGCACCACCCAGACGTTCAAGTCGTCGGGCATGGCCGACTCCGTAAAGGCACGGTACTGGCGCAGCACGGACTTTCCTTCCGCAGCGGGGAATACGATCAATCCGGCCGTCACCATCGGTCCCACCGGATGCAGGCGGAACTGGAACAACGTGACCACGCCGAAGTTGCCGCCTCCGCCGCGCAGCGCCCAGAACAGCTCCGGCTCGTGGTTCGCATCGGCCCAGCGCCGCTGGCCATCGGCTGTCACCACTTCGCAACCGAGCAGGTTGTCCACCGTCATGCCGTACTGACGCGTCAGCCAGCCAAAGCCGCCGCCGAGCGTCAGTCCCGCCACCCCGGTTGTCGAGTTGATCCCAAGCGGCGTGGCGAGTCCCTGCGCCTGTGCCTCGTGATCGAAGTCGCCCAGCGTGGCACCGGGGCTGACCCACGCCACGTTATCGCGCGGATCGATATGGACGCTGCGCAGTTGCGACAGGTCGACCACCAGCCCGTCATTGCAGATCGCACTACCGGCGATGTTGTGGCCGCCGCCGCGCACGGCGACGGTCAGGCCGTGATCGCGCGCGAAGTTCACGGCCTGCATGACGTCGGCCGTGCCGGTGCACTGCACAATGACCGCCGGCCGTCGGTCGACCGTGGCATTCCAGACGGTGCGGGCAACGTCGTATCCGGCATCGTTCGGCAACAGCACCTTGCCGCGCACGGACTGGCGCAGCATGTCAATGTGATCGGCGGAAAGTGTGGGCATGGCAGGTCCTCCCTTGTGCATCGGGAATCGATGGCCGGGAGAGTGCTCATGCAAGGTGCGCGCCAGTCACCCGCAAGCGGCCTGCCGCCAACGCTTTACGTGATCCAGCCCGCGCGGCGGAACGTCAGGCCGGCGCGATCGGTTACAGCGATGAGGCGGCGAACGCGAGACACGCCGTCTTGCGGGTGACGCCACTGGCGCCTAGCATCGTTCTCATGACCATGAACTCCCCACCGCTGGACGGACGCGTGGCATTGGTAGCGGGCGCCACACGCGGCGCGGGGCGCGGCATCGCCGTGCAACTTGGCGCCGCGGGCGCGACAGTCTACGTAACGGGCCGCTCGACGCGCGCCGCGCGATCGGAAATGAACCGGCCGGAAACCATTGAAGAGACGGCGGAACTTGTCAACGCGGCGGGTGGGCGCGGTATCGCCGTGAAAGTGGACCATACGGAGCCACAAGCGGTACGCGCGCTGGTCGAACGCATCCGGGCAGATCACGGCGTGCTCAACGTACTCGTGAACGATATCTGGGGCGCCACGGTCATGGAATGGAACAAGACCGTCTGGGAATCGTCGCTGGACATCGGTCTGCGCACACTACAGCTTGGCGTCGCCACGCACGCTATTACCAGCCATTTCGCACTGCCATTGCTGATCGAATCGCCGGGCGGGCTGGTGGTCGAAATCACCGACGGTACGCGCGCCTACAACGATGCCAACTATCGCGTGTCATTCTTCTACGATCTCGCCAAGGCCAGCGTGTTGCGCATGACGCAGTCACTGGCGCACGAACTGAAACCCTATGGCGGCACGGCCGTGGCGCTGACCCCTGGATGGCTACGGTCCGAGGCGATGCTCGACGCATATCGCGTGACCGAATCCAATTGGCGTGACGCCATGAAGATCCAGCCGCATTTCGGAATTTCGGAAAGTCCCGCCTATGTTGGCCGCGCGGTGGCGGCGCTGGCAGCGGATGAAAACGTCAGTCGGTGGAACGGGCAATCTCTGTCGAGCGGGCAGCTTGCCAGGGTCTATGGCTTCACCGATCTCGATGGCAGCCAGCCCGACGCATGGCGCTATATGGTGGAAGTGCAGGACCCCGGAAAGCCGGCCGATACCACGGGGTACCGCTAGCCGCGACACACGAGTAAGGCAGTGGGAACAAAGCGCTTCACAAGAATCCGTGACTTTGCGCTTTGTTCGCGCGGCGGCAGGCTGATTGCCGCCGCGCATGCCGCACTAGCCTTTCACACAAACCACCTGCCGCAGCGTGTGCACCACTTCCACCAGACTGCTTTGCGCCGCCATCACCGCGTCGATGTCCTTGTAGGCCATCGGAATTTCGTCGATGACAGCCGCATCCTTGCGGCACTCGACGTGGGCAGTGGCCTTGATCTGATCGGCCACCGTGAAACGGCGTTTGGCTTCGCTACGGCTCATCGTGCGGCCGGCGCCGTGGCTGCATGAGCAGAAGCTCTCTTCATTGCCGAGACCACGCACGATAAAGCTCTTTGCGCCCATCGAACCCGGGATGATGCCGAGCTGCCCCTTCTGCGCCGACACCGCCCCCTTGCGGGTAACAAAGACCTCGGCGCCGAAGTGCCGTTCCTTTTGCACGTAGTTGTGGTGGCAGTTCACAGCGTGCTCGTCCACGTCGAACGGCTTGCCGATCACGCCGCGCGCGGCGGCAATCACGGCGGCCATCATCACTTCCCGATTGCGGCGCGCATACTCCTGCGCCCAGCCTACCGCTTCCACGTAATCGTCGAAATGCTCGCTGCCTTCCTCGAAGTATGCGAGGTCGCGGTCCGGCAGATTTGCGATGTGCTGACGCATGTCCTGCTGCGCAAGCTCGATGAACAGCGAACCGATCGCATTGCCCACGCCGCGCGACCCGCTGTGCAGCATGAACCAGACGCGGTCGCTCTCATCGAGACACACCTCGATAAAGTGATTGCCGGTACCGAGCGTTCCCAGATGGACGTAGTTGTTGGTCCGGGTCAGCTTCGGATACTTCTCGCAAATCCGGTCGAAGCCCGGCACCAGCGTTTTCCACACGTCGTCCACATGGTGCGGTGCGCGCTCACCCCAAGCCCCCGGATCACGACGCCCCGGCGCGCGGCCATGCGGCACGGCGCGTTCGATGGCACTACGCAGACCGTGCAGCGAGTCCGGCAGGTCCGCGGCCTTGAGCGTGGTGCGCGCGGCCATCATGCCGCATCCAATATCCACGCCGACCGCGGCCGGAATGATGGCGCCCTGCGTGGGAATCACGGTGCCGATGGTCGAGCCTTTACCGAGGTGAACGTCCGGCATCACCGCCAGATGGCGGAACACGAACGGCATGCTCGCGGTGTTTCGCAATTGCCGGCGCGCGTCTTCCTCGACGGCCACGCCGTGAGTCCACATCTTCACTGGCTTGCCGTGCGCCAGCTCCATGACCTGATAGTCGATCTTTTCACTCATGTCGAATCCTGTACGTCTTGTGATGCGCCGGCATCGTACTTATACGTTGGCCTTGATGCTCACTAGCCCGTTCAGCACCCGGTCCCGTTCACTGAAGACCGAGATCATGTCGATGCGTTCCCCGGCAGCGCCTGAGCCTTCCGCCCAATATCCGGCAACCCCAGCCAGGTGCTAGAACGAAGGTGGTTCGGCATCGACCGGAAAAGGGGATTGCCATGAAACGCCTGCCATCGATCCTTGCACTGTGCACCGCCCTGCTGCTGGCCGGCTGCACCTACTATGGCTACCCACCCGGCCCGGCGGGCCCGACCAGCTACGATCGCTCGTTCTACGCGGCGGCGGACGCGCTGCGCGACCAGGGCGTGACGATCCAGACACAGGAGCCGACTACCGGCAACATTACCGGCTACTACGGCAGCACGCCGGTAGCGGCCATGATCCGGCAGCAGTCCGACGGCTCCGTGCGCGTGGAATTCCAGGCGGCCGACTCCCGTGACCCAGGATTGGTCAACCGGATTACGCAAAGCTACCAGCGGCGCATGGGCCGGTGACGTGGAAGCGCGGTGACGATCAGTGGAAGACTGAGAAAAACTTGGCGCGCCCGGCTGGGATCGAACCGGCAACCCCTGCCTTCGGTTTTTTGGAGGCGCGCCAGGACCGCTCTTCAGTATGCCCAGTTGGCCGGTACATATCGAAAGGCATTGCCATCCACTGCAACACGGCCGAGCGATGGGAACGACAAGTGGCTGGCCAAGAACAGCTCGCCGGTCGCCGCGGCTTCTCGCAAGAGTCGAACGCGGACGCGAGTCGCATCCTCGGGTTCGTGATCGAAGGCATTTTCCCATTCGGGGCATTCGACCCCGACCGGGACCACTGCGTCACCAGCAAACGTCAGCCGCTCACCTCCGGACGATATGCGGACCAAACTGTGCCCGGGGGTATGGCCGCCGGTGAGCGCGACGACAACTCCCGGCGCCACCTGGTATTCCTTGTCGAACGGTCGCAACTCACTCTTGTACATATCCAGAAACTTCCGAGAGCTTGATCGGATGATGTCCTGAATCCCGTTGAATGTGTTGTGGGAGAAATCGGGGTTCTCAAAGAACTCGACGTCGGTGTGCGACACGTGGATCCGCAGATCCGGACGCATCTGACTCCTCAGCCGCTCATCGAGCAGACCGCCAATATGGTCCATGTGAATATGGGTTGCGACGACATCGGTCACGGAACCAGGATCGATACCGGCGCACTTCAAACGCAGGGCCAATCGTCCGGTGCGCGTGGACTCTGGCATCTCCGATCCCATCCCGGCGTCGATAAGGATCGTCCGGCCGCCGCTACGGACTACAAGGACGTTCAGTCCCCAATCGATCACGTCCGGTAGAAATCTGCCGCGTAGCGCGGCGTCCCGGACGGCCGAATCAACGTTCGTACCCAGGATATTGGCGGGCACTGGTATCGCCCCATCGCTAAGTACCATGACCTCGATGTCGCCGATACGCGTCGCGTAGCGCGACGGAACCAGATCGTGCTCAGGGTATTGTGATCCGTGGCATAGGCACATGTTTGACTCCTGTTTCTGACAACGTTTTTTTAGGCGGCGAACCTTGCGCTGCAAGATTCCATTTCGTTGCGCCGCTCCTGCTTCGTTGAGAAGTAGATTACGTAGCCTGACCATCGCCCGGAAGACACGTCGACGACCGCACTGTGGTTCACGCAGGGAAACAATCTCGGCCGGTTGCCGTAACCGCTACGCGGGTGCGGCGAGCCCGCGATGGGGGTGTTGAGGAAGACCGATGGCCGCTGCTTTCTGCCAGTCCCATCCGAATCGACCCGCCCCAGCGCGTGACGAAATTGAGGGAAGCATGGCGCTCGATATCGGGCCGTAGTTAGCCAGAACGTCGCGGTGAAGGAGAAGGAGAAGCAGTAGCGCGAATGGTTGGGGCGAGTCGGCGCTGGTACCAAAACGGGTGCTTGTCGGCGCGAGCACTCCCTGGCTCAAATCCCACGCCGCCGCATGTGCTCAAAAACGATGGAGGTAGTGCAGCGGTATGCGCTGCCTGCGACGAATCACCTGGCGCACAGTGGCTGGCGCCGCTGACGGAGGTACCGGTGCCGAAGCTGGCTGCGGATTCGCTACAGTCGGTGCAGGGCAGGACGGGAGGAAACGACGGGAAACCCTTGTGGGGATTGGCGCGCCCGGCTGGGATCGAACCAGCAACCCCTGCCTTCGGAGTTTTGGTGACGCGCCAGCATTCTTTATAAATCAATGCCTTACGCAACTCGCAAATTGCGAAACCAAGGCCAAGCAAGCTCAAACAAGGCAACCCAAGGGTGGCCAAGGTGCAATTTAGCTACAGTTTCCTCGTCGCCCCATCGAGGCGAACTACTGTACAAAAATACAGTATTGATTTATTATTGACATGTCGTTACCTGTGCTATATTCGCCCGTCGCCAAGACGCGCGGCCCAAGGAACGGTACGTCAACGGAGAGATTGCCATGAATCACAGCGCGGTTTCGGTTGCGCGGTACATCCTCTCACGCAGGCAAGCGATTGGGGATGCCGTGACCCCGATGCAGCTACTCAAGCTCGTCTACATCGCTCAAGGCTTTATGCTGGGGCAGTTTGGTCGCCCCTTGTTCAACGAGCCTGTGCAGGCTTGGGGATACGGACCTGTTGTTCCGAGCGTGTATCACGCCGTTAAGAACTTCCGTAGTAGTCCCGTCACCCACATCGGCCCGAATTTTTCATTCGGAATGCCCGCCCCTTTCGATGCCCAAGAGTTGAGCGTGTTGAATCATGTGGCTGACGTCTATGGCGGTGTTGACGGGTTGACCTTGTCAAATGCGACGCATCAGCCTGGAACGCCGTGGACTGTCACTTGGCAAAGTGCCGGGCAAAACGCTCCGATCTCAAATGATCTGATTGAGAATTTCTATAAGAATATTCTCGTTCAGCAATCGCACTCTGCTTTGTAAGATGGCGGAGAGTGACCAGCAGTTAAAGGAACCTGAGGGCGAAGCTTCCGGGGATCAGTCCGCTTTTCCGGGAGGGCCGACTTTTTCCCCGCCTGCTGGTCCAGCCGATCCTCGGGCAAAGCAAGAAGCTGCTTTCCTCGCGCAAGGCAAGGACCTCGAGGAGGATGGCAAAGAGCAGGAGCATAGGCGCCACCAGTCCTTTCGTAACCATATTAATGCCGCATTGATCTGTGTGTTTTGGATCATTGCGGTGTCTTTGATGGTCGGCGTCGTCATTTACGTCTGGCACATCATCGTGCCGGACCAATGGAAGTTTTTGTCCGACAAGGGTTTCGACAAACTTCAGACGCTTCTCGGCTCCGCCATCCTCTCAAGTGCTCTGTCCGGCTACGTGAAGCAGCGGATGGATTGAACGCCAGTGTTCCCGGGACTTATGCGCCCCGGGTTTTCGCAGGCTCGGTCTCAACCCGAAATTTGCGCCACGATCTTCTAGGCTCGTGGCGTTTCTATTTCAGCCATCCCGTCAACGCCTGGCCTCACGCTTGAGCGCCCAAGGCGGCTTGAGACGTCACACGATCTGGCGTTGCATACCCCCGTAACATTCACGGCACACCCCATTGAACAGAGGTGCCCCTCAGCAAAAGACTCCGCTAAAATCGAACCTTTAGAGGTGTAGAGAGCATGACTGTTTTTACTATCGGCTACGAAGGACTTGAGATCGACAAGTTCATGTCGTTACTCTCGGACCACGGCATTGAGACTGTCGTGGACATCCGCGAATTGCCGCTATCCCGCAAGCCCGGTTTTTCCAAAAAGGCGCTCGCCAACGTGCTCAACCTCTCCGGCCTCGAGTACGTTCACATGGTCGAGTTGGGCTGCCCAAAGTCCGTGCGCGATGGCTATCGAGAAGACGGAAACTGGAAACGGTACACGACCGGATTCGTCAAGCATTTGAAGACGCAGAAGGGCGCCATCACAGATCTGGCTGACTTGGCGCAAACGTCGACGTGTGCGCTACTTTGCTATGAAGCTGATTTCAATTTTTGCCACCGGTCGATGGTGGCGGATGCCGTGAGCAAAGAGTGCGGCATGGAGATCCAGCACATCGTCAGTTAAAGCAACGAAAGCTGTCGGTCATCGGCCGGCACTTGTCTGGGCGGATAAAACAGGCTAATGATTAGCCACTGGTCCTGGAATCGGTGCTGATTGCCCATCAGCAACATCAGATCCTTATTGAACAGATCTGCTTCCAGCTTCGCTCGGAATTTTTCTCTCCAGCCATTCGGCCCATGTTCTTTGAACATGTTCAAGTACAGCGCACCGGCTTCCCAATCTACGATCTTGTGTTTGTGTTCTTTCTCGCCTTCTGGCGTGTCGCAAACATAGTTGTAGTAGAAGTCGAACGGCACCTTCTGCAGCTCCTTAACTTGCTGCTTGGCCTGCGCCTCCGAAAACAGGTCGCCCTGCATCTGAGCACGCATTAGCTTCTCCTTTTCGTCGTCTGTCCAGTCCTTGTGGCGTGCGTCCCTGATCTCAAGGCCAAGCATTTTCTTAGGCCGTAGTAGAGCGATCGATAGCCCGTCTTCCATGCGCGCCTGGTCCATCTCATCGTAGCTGGTGAACGTTGGGATCTTGTCCATCCACTCGCGCCGTTTCGCCCAGCCCTTTTCGCTCGGTACTCTCTCTTTGGCCTCAAGCATTCCGATGTCGACCTTATGACTCTCGGGCCTATGATCGGCTGGGGCCTTCTCTACGCCAACCTCGATCCACTGCCATTTACGGAATTGCTGATCCTGCTGGATCATCCGGAATGGCACCGGATACAGGCGGCGCATGGCGCCGTCGTGGCTGATCCCGGCAACGCAGGAAGTCTCGACGTGCTTAGCGCTAGGGGAAGGGTAAGTCTTCGCCAGAATCAGGATGCGTTCGCGTCGAACCAGCGCCATTGATCAGCCCCTTCCCTATGGAGTTTTCCCGTCTCAAGTGAGATCGATATTTTTAACGCGTCGCCCTTTCACCGTGAATGTCGCGCCGCTACCCACACCGTCAGCAACACCAGTGGCATTGAAATCCGTCCCCACAATGTTTCCTTTCAGGCGAAGCGTGAAGGCTCCCTGCCCAGTGAGGAAGACCGATCGGGCGCCAGCGGCGTAGCTTGCTACTCGCAGGTCCAAAGTGAAGGCTCCGCTATCAGCGAACTGGATCTGGCCGGAATAGAGGAACTGAGCATCTCCGCCGCGGACCTTGCCGTCCTCAATCACGATCAAGCCGACGCCCTGACCGAGAGCGGCAAATTGGACCTCGTAGAACCCTTCAACTTCGTGCTGCGACATGCTTTCCTCCCGGTGGGTATTCGGTGACAAACAGAAGGCGGAATGAATTGGTACTTAGTGCATCACTATGTAACACAAAGCGAGCGCCGATGCCCGCACATGTCAGCAGGTCTGGTGCATCGCGCATACGAGGTTGAAACCGACAGCGGACGTCGACCATTCTGAGCTTGCAGTTGCGAGAGCGTGTTTCGCTCGACCACTGTATATACATACAGGCAAAAGACGGCTAGCGCTAAACTTCGGGGGGTCCGGAAAAAGGTAACTTTGGTAACCTATGGACGAGAATTGCCCGGAAACCCTTGTCAGATAAGGATTTGCGGGTTTCAGTAAAAAGGTAACATTGGGGTAACTTTAGGGTAACCAGATTACCTTTAGTCTTGGTAACTTTTATAGTTCGCCATCCCTAATAAAATCAATCACTTACGAACAGGTTACCTTTTGTGTTACCTCAGATTACCTTTTGTAGGTAACCTGTTCCACCCTTATAAATCAATGAGTTAGCGTTGATTTTGAGGGCATGTTACCGAGGTTACCTTTTCCCTCACACGCCCCCGGTCCATAGCCTTCGTCGCCGCTGTGAGGGAGCCTGGTCAGCAGAGGCTGTCAACACCCTGTGAAGGAACTGCGCGAGCTGCGTAAATCTGCGTAAGTGCATGCACGGTGCAGATTGCCCACGGCCCCAGTGCCGGCGCGGCCGGCGACGGGTTGCATCGGTGCATAAAAACCACTCGATGAAGCGCCCGGGTGAGGCGGGGTCTCAACCGCGCGCGGTGCGTAGAGGAGAGCCAGGCCATGTCTATGCCAAGCCGCTCCAATCGACGTGCGCCTGTAATAACTTAGAATTTGCAATCGCCAACACTAAAGGGCTTGGGGAAATGGGAGGGGTTATGGATAAGCGGTATCAGGTCTTTATCAGCTCTACTTATGCAGATTTGCAGGAGGAGCGTCAGGAGATCATGCAAGCTCTGCTGGAACTGGATTGCATACCATCCGGCATGGAGCTTTTCCCTGCGGCGGACGAAGATCAATGGAGCCTAATCAAGCGGGTCATTGATGATTGCGACTACTACATCCTCGTAATGGGGGGGCGCTATGGCTCGGTGGGGGCAGACGGAATCAGCTACACCGAGATGGAGTATCGCTATGCATTGGAAACTGGCAAACCAATAATCGCGTTCCTCCACAAAGCACCGGAGACAATCGCCGTTGGTAAATCGGAGTCTTCCGAAGAAGGAAAGAAAAAGCTTCTGGCGTTCAGGGAACTGGCATCAAAGAAGCTGTGTAGGTTTTGGACCAGTCCTGCGGAACTAGGCAGCCAGGTGAGTCGTAGCCTAGTACAGCTAATCAAGACAAGTCCGGCGATTGGATGGGTTCGGGCTGATCGAGTGCCTGACGAGAGCGCAGCCATCCAGATGGTTCACCTTCATCAAAAGATTGAACAGCTTGAGGCCGAGCTTGTTGCTGCCAGAGCAACTACATCACACGACACCAGTGATCTTGCGCAGGGAGATGATCAATTTACATTGCACTTCACTGCGAGGGCACGAGATCACTGGGGAAACGACATGGCCGAGGCTGAAATCGCAGTTGGCGTGTCTTGGAACCAGATCTTCGGCGCGATTGCTCCCGGCCTAATTGACGAAGCAAACGAACGGGTTGTTCACATGGCTCTGAGTCGTCTTGCACATGCAGAAGCCGAAACATCGCTAAGGGATTTGTTCGGGAAAGCCGAAACCATCCGAAAATCGGAGGTCAAGGTCGAAGACTTCGAAACCGTGATTGTGCAGCTCCGCGCACTAAAACTTATCGATCGAAGCGCGAAGCCGCGTAGCGTCAAGGACACGGGCACGTATTGGACCCTCACAGCGGCCGGTGACGCCGCAATGACGAAATTTAGGGCGATTCCACGGCCCTTGGCCTGAAAGATTGGTAGCTCAAATAGGCGGAGGAGACATTCACCATCCTCCTCGCCTGAAATTGGCGCTACCCACCTTGGGTCGCAGTGAGAGCGTAAGGCTGAAATCGAACAACATCGAGGCCAAGCCAATCGTTTACCTCCAAAAGTCTGTCTTGTAGCGGCTTGACCTCATTGCGGGCGAACACCAAGGCGGCCTTTTCTGCATCACCGAAACCGCCAGTGTTATGCGGGATGATGCCCATCAACTGCGGCGGCACACGGTGCGCGGCAAGCTGGTCATCGCGCGTCACGTTCTTGATGTTCCAGAACTCGTCCTTGGCCGCAACTTCGGACACAGGGATCAACTGGATGCCATCCTTCTTGCCATTGGGTGCATACATGAACAGGTTTCGGAAATTGCCCGGCCCCTTGCTGTTCTTGAGTGCCTCGCGCAGGTTGTCGACATCTTCCTGTTTCTGCGCGGCATCGGTCATGTAAAGGATGAAGCCAGCGTGGCTGCCATTCTTGTAGTAGCGCCTGCGGAACAGCGTGGCCGACTCGTTCAGCCAGGTCGCATTCAACGCCGACAGGTACTCGGGCAGACCATACACCTCCTGGTTGATGTCAGGCTCCATCAGGTGGAAGATGCTGCCCGGCTTGAACTCGTGCTTGTCCTGCCAGTTCTGCACGAAGAAATACCGATCAAGGTCCGCGCCCCGGCGCATGTATTTTGCAAGCGACGGCTCCAGCGACAGCGGCCGGCCTAGCGCATTGTCACGACGCTCCAGATATCCATTACCGAAGACAAGGAAATCCTGCACCCAGCGTGCAAATGCGGTGCGCGAGAGCAGCTTGTGCGGGATGAACGTCGACACAAGGATGTTGCGCTTCACGTAGATGGGCGAGCTGTTATGCACGGCCGCACGAAACGTGCGCGCGAGTCCGTCCCACGGCATTGGCGGTTCGAACCATTCGCCAACGCGCTGGCACTCGATGTAGTCGAGCAGCTCGCGACGGTCGAGCACCGCGACAGGATCACCGAAGGAGAATGCCTCCATCGCTGCCGACGCAAGGGCCGGTGTGGCCGGCGGCGCGGTGTGCTTGATCACGTCCGGCGTGCGGCCTCTTTTCTTACGGGTCATGACAGCTCCATGATGCTGGTATTGGTGGTGGTGACGCCTTCGAGTGGTTCGTGTGCGATGGCGTGCATGCATGCCCACGCGAGATCCGCGTGGCTGGTCTCTTCTGATCGGCCGGCCTGGTAAGTGACGCGGCCGCCGGCTGCGGTGGTGGTCTTGCGGATCGACATGAACGATGCGGCGAAGTCAGTCCACCCGGCGTCGAACTCCAGGCGCCCCTTGCTGATCACGTCGTGCGCCTTCAGCACGAGCCCGGTCTTCACGTCGACCGAGTAGGTGAATCCCTCCGCATCGGGCCGGAACTTGGTCACGAGCTGATAGACGGCATCGCCGATGCCGGTGCGATCAATGCCGATGTAAGCGACGTTGTAACGCTCGGTCACGCGCCTGATAGCCGCCGCCTGCTCTTCGTAGTCGATGCCGCGGAACTGGTGTTTTTCCAGCACGCGGAACTTGCCGCCTGGTACAAGCGGCGGTGCCACGACCACCAGTGCGGCGCTGTCGCCACCACCGCCGTTCGGGTCGTATCCCACCCACACCTCGCGATTGCCAAAGGGCCGTGGCGACCAGTGCCGGAAGTCTTCCCACACCTCCCAGCTATCGACCATGCCGCGCATCAGCATGGACAGAGGGAAGACGGATGCCGTGTCATCGATGAAGCCGCACATCAGCAGGTTCTCGAAGTCGGCGTCGCTGTACTCCAGCCGTAGCTGGTCGAGGTCGAACAGGTTGCAGCCACCGGCGATGGCGTCTTCCACCGTGACGATCTGTTTCCACTGACCGTCCGCGCACCGACGGCCGCCCTGCAGGTTCGCGTGGCTCACGTCCACGCGGATGTGGTCTTCCTTCTTCCGGCCTCGGTTGAACAGCGCCCCCGACCAGAACGGGTATGCCTCGTGGGCGAGGCTGGAAGGCGTCGAGAAATACGTCTGCCGCCACTTCGAGTGGATGGCCATCCCTGATGCCACCTTGCGCAGCTCCTGGAACCGCTGGATCCAGAAGTACTCGTCCAGATACAGGTTGCCGTGATAGCTCTGAGCGGTGCGCGCGTTCGTGCCGAGGAAGTACAACGTGGCGCCGTTGGGCAACACCATTGGATCGCCCTTCAGCTCCACCCCGGCCGCGTCCTTCGCGAACTGGATGATGTACTGCTTGAAGACGTGAGCCTGCGCCTTGCTGGCTGACAGGAAGATCTGATTGCGGCCGGTAGTCAGCGCGTCAATGAACGCTTCCCGCGCGAAGTACCACGTAGCACCGATCTGCCGGCTTTTGAGGATGTTGCGGATCCGTTCGGTCAGACCCGCCTCGTACCAGGCACGCTGGTAGTCGAACATCGAATCCTTGAACGCGTCGACCAGCTGTTCCTGCTCGTCTTCGCTGATCGCATTGCGCTCCGGCGCGCGGCGTGGCCCCTTGTTGCGGTTGGCCACCTTCGGGTTCAGATCCGCTTCCTTGCCGCTGTCTTCGTAGCGGCGCACGCGTGCCAGGCGTTCGATCTGCCGGCCAAGGAGATCAATCTCCTTGAAGTCCTTCCCTTCCTTGTTCTCCTTCGCGATCAATTGCGCCATGCGCGTTTCGAGATTCGAACCCACACGCGTCACAGCGTCGGCACGGTCCCACTGCTCGCGTTGCTTCCAGCTATGAATCGTGGACGGCTTCTTGCCGAGCATCTCGGCGATGCGGGCTACGCGATAGCCCTGCCAGTAGAGCGCGCGCGCAATGCGTCGCGGCTCCATCTCAGGATCCAGCGACAGCGATGTTATGGGCGGAAGCGTAGTCATGCCGCAACGCTACCGTCCGCGCGCGCGCGTGCCACGTCGCGCGTGTTGTCACAGCAAAGCGGACAACACGATTGCGTTGCCCGCGCGCGGCGGCCCGTCGAACATGGCAGCACGACCACACCACACCGAACCACCACCGAAGAGGAAAACATGGCCGTCAAGAACCCGAAGTTTTTCCGCATCGCCACAGAAGGCGCGACCAGCGACGGGCGCGTGATCGACCGTCAGATGATCGTGCAGATGGCGGCCAGCTACGACCCGAAGACCTACGGCGCGCGCATCAACATGGAGCACATTCGCGGCTACGACCCGACTGGCCTGTTTAAGGCATACGGCGATGTACTAGCACTCAAGGCCGAAGAGCAGGACGGCAAGATGCGCCTCTTCGCGCAGCTTGATCCCACGGCCGAACTGGTCGCCTTCAACAAGGCACGGCAGAAGGTGTTCTGCTCGATGGAAGTGAGCCCGGATTTCGCGGACACCGGCGAGGCGTACCTGACCGGCCTGGCCGTGACTGACAACCCGGCGAGCCTCGGCTGCGAGATGCTGGCATTCAGCGCCAAAGCCAAGGTCAATCCCCTGGCCGAGCGCAAACAGGATCCGCAGAATCTGTTCACCGAGGCGGTGGAGATCACGCTGGACTTCAGCGAAGAAACGCCCGCCGACAAGGGCAAGGAACCGTCCAGTCTGTCCGCCTCGATCAAGCGCATGTTCTCCCGCCAGGACAAAAGCGATGCCACCAACGAAGCGAAGCACGCCGACACGAATGAGGCCGTGACGGCGCTCGCCGCCGAGGTGAAGGGCATGAGCGACAACTTCAGCAAGGTGCTGAAGGTCGTCGAGACTGTGGCCGAACAGGTGGACAAGCTGAAGGAAGAGCAGTCCACCGCCAGCAAGGAATTCTCGACGCTGAAGAGCGATCTGGAGAAGACAGAGACCTTCACGAAGCGCCCGCCGGCCACGGGCGGCAATGGCAGCGCCGACGTCGAAACCGACTGCTGAGCCAGCGCCCCAAGGACAGCGACACACACCATCACCCGGAGCCAACTCAATGCGTAACGATACCCGCCGCAAATTTGCGGCATACGAAACCAAGATCGCCGAACTGAACGGCGTGGAACGCGTCGACCGCAAATTCAGCGTGACGCCGAGCGTCCAGCAGAAGCTCGAAACGAAGACGCAGGAATCAAGCGAGTTCCTGTCGAAGATCAACGTCTATGGCGTGACCGAGCAGGAAGGTCAGAAGGTCGGGCTTGGCGTGTCCGGCCCGGTGGCCAGCACCACCGACACCACGCAGGGTGAGCGCCAGACCACGGATCTCGCCGCGCTGGATGATCGCAGCTACCGCTGCGAACAAACCAATTCGGACACGCACATCACCTACCGCATGCTGGATGCCTGGGCGAAGTTCCCCGACTTCCAGACGCGCATCCGCGACGTCGTCATCAAGCGCAAGGCGCTGGACCGCATCATGGCCGGCTTCAACGGCGTCTCCCGTGCCGCTACGTCCAACCGTGCGCTGTACCCGATGCTGCAGGACGTCAACAAGGGTTGGCTGCAGAAGCTGCGTGAAGAAGCGCCCCAACGCGTGATGGCTGACGGCAAGGCCAATGACCAGATCGTTGTGGGCGGCCCCGATACCGACGCTGCGCGCGATTACGCCAGCCTCGACGCCCTGGTGTTCGATCTGGTCAACAGCATGATTGCGCCGTGGTGGGCTGAAGACCCCGAGCTGGTCGTGATCTGCGGGCGCGAGCTGCTGGCCGACAAGTATTTCCCGCTGCTGAACAAGGACCGTGACCCGACGCAGAAGCTGGCTGCTGACATCATCATGAGCCAGAAGCGCATCGGCAACCTGCCCGCCATGCGTGTGCCGTTCTTCCCGTCCACGGCGCTGATGGTCACGCGCCTGGACAACCTGTCCATCTACTGGCAGGAAGGCTCCCTGCGCCGGACAATTCTCGACAACGCGAAGCGTGATCGCATCGAGAACTACGAGTCGAGCAACGACGCGTATGTGATCGAGGATTTGAGCTGCGCGGCTATGGCCGAAAACATCCAGATGGTGCAGCAATGAGCAGCCCGGCCCGACGGCATTACCTGCGCGTGACGGCCGGCATGGCGGCGGCCGTCACGCTCACGGCGGATCCGATGCGGCACGCCACTGGCCACGAACTCATGCTGGCGCAGCTCGCCGAGCACAAGCGTGCCCTGAAGCAGATCCAGTCCATCGAGCGCAAGGCCGACGCCAAACGCGGCATGCTGCCCGAGTACTCCGACTGGGTGCAGGGCACGCTGGATGCGGACAAGGGCGTGCAGGACGACGTGTTCATGACCGTCATGGTCTGGCACATCGATGTTGGCGACTTCGCCGGCGCCCTGCCGCTCGCACGCTATGCCGTCCGTCACGGCCTGGTCATGCCCGATCAATACCAGCGCACCACTGCGTGCTTGATCGCAGAGGAATACGCCGCGATGGCCATCAAGGCTGCCGAGGCCGGGCAGCCGGTCGACGCCGAGGCGCTGGCCGAGGTGACGCAGCTCGTGGAGGGCGAAGACATGCCCGACGAAGTGCGCGCCAAGCTCCACAAGGCGCTGGGCTATGTGGCGCTGTCTCAGGTCGACGCACTGAAGTCCGTGTCGCAGCAGCGAGCCTCCCGCCGCTACGCGCTTGACCAGCTGCAGCGTGCCCTGCAGCTCCACGAGAAGGTCGGCGTGAAGAAGGATATCGAGCGCCTGGAACGTGACATCAAGAATGCTGGCCCCGCCACCTCTCAGGAGGACGGTACGGGCTGACACCGAGCGTGACCCCGCGCATTAGGCGGCACGGGGTGTCCCAAGGACGCGCCGCAAGGCCAACCCAAACGGTCACCCCGTCCACCGCCTCCACTCACTGATCGCGTACCCATGTCCTCATTCTTCGCAGCCGAGCCCGCCGCCGCCGGCCAGAACCTGATCATCAACGATGGATTCTTCCCCGACATCGATGTCGACACGGCGACGGCCGCCATGCGGCAGGACGGCACAGTGGCGGCTGAGCGCCTGCGGGCTGCCCTGGTCGAAGCGGCGCTGTCCGTGAACGCGGATCTGGGTGCGTGGCGTGCCGAGCAGCAGGCAGCCGGCTACGAGACGCTGGAGTCGGTGCCTTCGGCACAGATCGACAGCAAGTCCGCGCCCGTACACCGCTATCTGCGGGCGGTGTACTGCGAGGCACGCGCCGGGCTGATTGAGCGGTACCGGGATTACGACGCCACGGCGGCCGGCGACCGCAAGGCCGAGGCCCTGATGCAGGCGGTGGAGGATCTGCGCCGGGATGCGCGCTGGGCGACCAGCGACATCGTGGGCCGGCCGCGCAGCACGGTGGAGCTGATCTGATGCGCGTCATCGCCATGCAAGGTGACACCGTGGACGCGATCTGCCATCGCATCTATGGCCAGACCGCCGGCATCACCGAGGCGGTTCTTGAAGCAAACCGGGGCCTGGCCGATCTTGGCCCGGTCCTTCCCCACGGCACGATCGTAGACCTGCCCGACCTCCCCCAACAGGCTGACGTGCAGCGCGTCCAGCTCTGGGACTGACCCCAAGGAATCCATCATGGCTGAACCCATTTCCGCCAGCTCGACCGCCGCTCTCGCCGTAACGGGCATCGGCGCGGTCACGCTGGTGCCAGGCGTCGACGCGGCCACAGTGCTGGGCGCGTTCGCGGGCGCTGCAGTCTTCGCCCTCAACTCGGACGAGCTGACCACCGGCAAGAAAATCGCCTTCCTCATGCTGTCCATCGTGATGGGCTGGCTCGCCGCCCCACTGGCCGCATCGTTGATCGCTCGGATCCTGCCGGCCGACACCGAGGTCAGCCACGGCGTGGGCGCGCTGGTCGCATCCGCCGTGCTCGTGAAGCTGCTGCTGGCGCTGATCCGGCTCGCGGACAACAGCGATCGTCTGGTCGCGATCTTTCGGGGCAACAGTGACGGAGGTGCCAAGTGAAGACGCTCTTCGTGGTCCAGGCGCTACTGTGCGCTCTGATCGCCATCCGGCTGCTGTTCTTCCGCCGCAATGGCGCCGCCCACCGGCCGTGGGCCGCACGGCTGGCCTACGCCCTGATCGTGATGGCTGGCGCGGTAGCCATCGGCGTGCTGTTCGAGCGCTACGAATGGACGCTACTCGCGCTCAACGGCATCACCGCCGTCCTGTGCATCGCCATCTATGCCGTACGGGGCAACGTGGTCGAGCTTTTCCGCATCACGGGACTGGATCCGGACGGTGAAGGCGAATCCCTGCTGCTGCGCTTGCTTCGGAGATCGAGCCATGACGCTACTGCGACGCGGTGATGTCGGCGCCGAGGTGCGCGAGCTGCAGCGCCTGCTGCGCGTGCGTGGCGCCCGTATCGAGCTGACCGGCGCCTTCGATGATGCAACGGCGCTGGCCGTGGTGATGGGGCAGACACGCTACGGCCTGGTCGTGGACGGCGTGGCCGGCCCGAAGACCCTGCTGGCCCTGCAGCTTGACGGACGCGTCCCCGGCCATCTGGGCGCCGACGATCTGCGCCGGGCGGC
Organism: Cupriavidus sp. 291-E7; assembly: GCF_057798835.1. Lineage (NCBI taxonomy): Bacteria > Pseudomonadati > Pseudomonadota > Betaproteobacteria > Burkholderiales > Burkholderiaceae > Cupriavidus > Cupriavidus sp. 291-E7. The sequence goes on along the minus strand of NZ_JBYOJV010000007.1, from coordinate 208,457 downwards.
CGTCACGCTGGATGTGAAGCTTGCGGCAGTGCGGGCCGTGAACGAAGTGGAGAGCCAAGGACCGGGGTTCCTGCCCGATGGCCGACCGGTGATCCTTTTCGAGCGCCACATCATGTACCGGCAACTGCGCGCCGCCGGTCATGACGCGGATGGCCTCGCCCGTCAGTACCCGAACATCGTCAATCCAGTCCGTGGCGGGTACATGGGCAAGGCCGCGGAACACATGCGCCTGGCGCAGGCCGGCGGGCTTGACCAGGCATGCGCCCTCGCCTCTGCCAGTTGGGGCATGTTCCAGATCATGGCGTACCACTGGGAGCGCCTGGGCTATGCCAGCGTGCAGGACTTCACCGACAGCATGCGCCGTGGCGAAGCCGAGCAGCTCGATGCGTTCGTGCGCTTCGTGCTCGCAGACCCCTCATTGCACAAGGCACTGAAGGGCCTGCGGTGGGCAACGTTTGCCAGCCTGTTCAATGGCCCCGCGTACAAGGACAACCTCTACGACGTGAAGCTGGCTCGAGCCTTTGTGCGCTATGAAGCCGAAGAACAGGTGCCCGCATGAACCGACCACTCGTCATTGCGCTGGCTGCTGTCGTCACCCTGGTGGTGGCGGCCGGTGCGGCCGCGTGGTTCACCGACCGGTACAAAAACACGGTCAGGCGTGCCGACGCTGCCGAAGCGCAGGTGGCTTCGCTGCGCGCCCAGCTCGACAGCACCGATGCCGGTGTGGTCGAAGTCACCAAGTATGTCGACCGCGTCCAGACCACTCGCTTAAAGGGCGACACCATCATCAAGGAGGTACCCCGTTATGTCACCGTCGAAGCTGATGCCGCTTGCACTGTGCCTGGTGGCTTTGTGCGCCTGCACGACGCCGCCGCCGCCGGTGGCGTGCTCGATCAGGATCCCGGAGGCTCTGATGCGGCCCCCTCAGGCGTTCCACTCTCTGCCGTCGCCGGCACAGTCGCCGGCAACTACACCACCGGCCACACCAACGCCGCTCGACTGACGGCATTGCAGGACACCTTGCGTGCACAGGGCGTGACGATCATCGGGGAGCCGGCACAATGAGAAAGCCCGTAGAGCTGCGCGCAGCGGTCACCGCCGCCGTGGCGGACCTGAAGCGCAACCCGGAGAAGCTGCATCTGTTCGTGGACGAAGGCCGAGTAGTGGCCACCGGCGCGAAGACGATCTCGTTCGAATATCAGTACACACTGACGTTGATCGTGACGGACTTTGCCGAAAGCGCGGACGCGATCATGGTGCCGGCGATGGCCTGGTTGCGCGAGAACCAGCCAGAGCTGTTCACGAACCCGGACAAGCGTCCCGATGGATTCAAGTTCGAGACGGACATCCTGAATCACGACTGCGTCGACCTGTTGATGCGCGTCCCGCTGACCGAGCGTGTCATCGTCAAGGTGGTGGATGGGCGCTACAGCGTCGCGCATGCGCCCGAGCCGGTGGACGAGTTCGATGACCCATCCGGCTGGAAGGTGCCTGCAGCGTGAACAGCCTGGAAGACCTAACCGCATGGGCGGGCGCCCTGCTGCACAAGCTCGATGCCGGCGAGCGACGCGCCCTGCTGCGCGCCGTTGGCGGTGAGCTGCGGCGCCGGCAGGCGGTGCGCATCGCAGAGCAGCGCAATCCCGATGGTTCCGCGTACGAGCCACGCAAGCCCCGTCTCAGGCAGCGCACCGGCCGTGTGCGCCGGGCAATGTTCATGCGGCTGCGCACCTCCCGCTTCATGAAGGCACAGTCCGACCCGAACAGCGCGGTAGTGACCTTCATTGGCAACGCGGAGCGAATTGCTGCTGTCCACCAGTTCGGTCTGCGCGACCGCGTCAACAAGGGCGGGCTCGAAGTCCAGTACGCGAAGCGTGAGCTTCTAGGATTATCCGAGGGGGATGTGGACCACCTGGCCGAACTGGTTTTAGCTCATCTTACGGCGTAGACGGCCAAGGGAGCCCTTACATGGGACCGCGTGGCTGTGCAACAAGAGATAGCTGGGGCTTACGCCCTTCCGTTTCGACGACCACACTAACCAACTGATTGGTAAATCCCGTTCTGTCGGCCTTCTGGCCACCTAGGCCGACCCAAGGAGACGTGCAGACCCTCAGTAGTGAACCATTCTGAAGGGTATCCTCCGATACCGTTGCGTTGGTCTCGTTCAGCGCGGCATTTTGGAATATGGTCTCTGGACTACCTACGCGTCGATGGGCCAGGAGACGCTGGTCGGATACATAGCTCTCCACCATCACGGCGAAATCCAGCCCCTCTCCCCGATCAATGTTGATTATGGATTGACTAACATGCGCTCGGAATACGAAACCAATACGCGCAACCCTCGCCGCAAATTCTGGCAACCTGAGCTGACAGAACTCAGTGCGTGAGAGGTCCAAATCGCAGGGTGCGATGATCTCTAGAGTAGCGTCCTTGCCGTCTTCGAAAACGCCGATAGAGTTACCGAGAGCTGTCAGGATAATGCGGTGAGCATCGCCGAGAATGCCAACCAAGTTCGGACCCCGTTCACCCGTTTTTACGGAAAAAAGGTCGAATTCAGGATCAAGAGCCTTGTCCGCCTTGAGCTCAATTGCCAGTTCTCTATGACCTGGCGGCGCATCGATCAGCATAATGGCTTCCGCTGCGAACTTAATTTCTTGAAATTCGGCGGCGTTCACGTGAAGATGAAACGATACATGACGACCGGGCAGGCCCCACTCTTCCGGTGTGAGATCTCTCACGACGAAGAGCTCGATATTCTTCGCCTTTGCATATGCGATGGCGCCGGCCTCGAATCCAGTAGTCGTAAAGATTGCGCCGTTGTTGGCGCCTAGGGCTTCGATACTTGACGAAAGGACATCGATGCGATCCCGTCCGACTGGCTCCTTCCAGCGTTTGCACTCAACAAGAGTGACGAACTGATGGAATCGAGATCTTCTAATAATCTTCACATCGGTTTGCCGCTTGGCACCGTATCGATCTACTTCCGTGACATCGCGCTGTACTGTCACGTCGCCATCTCCTTCGTGAAGCTCTTTCACAAAGGTCTCGAAGGACGCCCAGTCATAGTACTTGTTCATAAAGCCGGAAGGATTCATTTGCTCGCTCTACTTACAGTTTCCCTATCCGTTGCGGACGAAGGAATGGACGGAATCGCATGTGGAGAGTTGATGATATCAACCTTGGCCCGAAGCAACACTTATCTCGATTAGAGGCGCTTAAGATCTAAGACCTCGTTCAAGCAAAATTCCGCTGCCCTATGGTGTTGTGCCGCTGCCGAACACAACACCAATCGAGTGACCGCCACGCGCGCGCAAGGCACGCTGGTGGGTATGGACTCCGCTGAAATCCTCCGCCTGATCGAGAACCTGCTGCGCACCGGCACTGTTGCCGAGATCCAGCATGGCAAGCCCCCTCGCGTTCGCGTTAAATCGGGCGGCCTAGATACGGACTGGTTGCCGTGGGCGGAACGCCGTGCCGGCGGCACGCGCACATGGAGTCCGCCAACCATCGGCGAGCAGGTGCTGCTCTTCTGCCCCAGCGGCGAACCGCGCAACGGCATCGTCCTTTGCGGCATCCCCTCCGACGATAACGACACGCCGAGCCATAGCGCGGACGAGACAGTCACGCTATATCCCGATGGCGCGACCACGACCTACAACCATGCCGCCGGCACGCTGTCGCTGGCCGGCATTCAGAAGGTGATCGTTGAGGCCGCGACCAGTGTCCTGGTGAAGTGCCCGGATACGACGTTTGACGGCGACGTGACCGTAAAGGGCCTGCTCTCCTACCAGAACGGCATCGCTGGCCAAGGCGGCGCCAATGGCAACGTCATCACCGGCGATTTCAACCACCAAGACGGCAAGCTGTCCTCTAACGGCGTGGTCCTCGACGATCACGATCATGGCCAGGTGCAGCGCGGTGGTGACTGGACGGAGGGCACGCGATGACCTATCTCGGCCTCAACAGCGCAACCGGCCGCGCCATCACCGATCTGGCGCACATCTGGCAATCAATCCGGGACATTCTCACCACGCCGGAGGGTTCGCGCACCATGCGACGCTCCTACGGCTCCCAAGTGCCGATGCTTATCGACCAGCCCCTGAACGACGTCACGCGGCTGCGCGTCATGTCGGCGTCGGTTGCCGCCGTCGTGAAATGGGAGCCGCGGGTACAGGTGAACGCCGCATCGTTCGTGATCGACGGCGAAGGCGCCATGACGGTGGATCTGGATGCGGATCGCGTTGACGGCGCCCGTAGCACGCCACTCGGCACGCTTTCCATTCCCCTGCGCGAGGCCAAGCCATGACGACGCCGATTGACCTCAAGCGCCTGCCGGTGCCGGACGTAGTCGAGAACATCGACTACGAGGCCATCGTTGCCGAACGCAAGGCGTACTACATCAGCCTCCATCCCGCCGACCAACAGGCGGACGTGGCAAAGACGCTCCAGCTCGAATCCGAGCCGGCGGTGAAGCTGATTCAGGAGAACGCATACCGCGAGACAATCCTGCGCCAGCGCGTCAATGACGCCTCGCGTGCCCGCATGCTGGCCTATGCCAAGGGCAATGACCTCGAACACGTTGCCGCGAACTACAACGTGGAGCGCCTGGTGGTGACGCCCGAAGACGACACCACCGAGCCGCCCACGGCGGCGGTGATGGAAGAGGATGACTCGCTGACCGAACGCACACAGCTGGCCTTCGAGGGCCTGTCCACTGCCGGGCCGCGTGAAGGTTACAAGTTCCATGCGCGCAGCGCGGACGGCCGTATTGCCGATGTCAGTGCTATCAGCCCGGCACCGTGCGAAGTCGTCATTACGGTGCTTGGCATCGATGGCGATGGTAGCGTTGGCCAGGACGTGTTGGATAACGTCGCCGTGGCGCTTTCCGACGAAGACGTGAGGCCGCTCGCAGACCGCTTGACCATCCAGTCAGCCCAGATCACGCACTACGCGGTTGATGCCACGGTCTTCACGAAGAGCAACGGTCCCGAACGTGAGTTGGTGTTGTCCGAAGCTGCCAAGCGCCTCGACAGCTATCGCCAGGAGAGCCGACGGCTCGGTCGCGACATCGACCGCTCTGCCATCAACAGCGCGCTGTTCGCCGAAGGCGTCTCCCGCGTCGAGATCCGGGTGCCTGCAGAAGACGTGGTGCTGGACGAGACGCAGGCCGCCTACTGCGCTGGTGTGAACGTCGTGGATGGGGGCGCACGTGACTAGGCTCCTTCCTCCGAACGCCACGCAGGTGGAGCGGAACATTGCTACGGCAGGCGCAGCTATCGAGCGGATCCCGGTGCCCATTCGGGACTTGGGTGACGCGGGGAAGTGCCCCGCCAACGTCCTGCCCTTCCTCGCGTGGGAAAGATCAGTGGACCGGTGGGATCCGAGCTGGCCCGAAGGCACGAAGCGCGCGGTGATCGACGCATCGTTCTTCGTGCACCAGCGCAAGGGCACGGTCGGGGCGATCCGGCGTGCCATTGAGCCGCTGGGCTACCTGATCCGCGTGGTGCCCTGGTACGACATGCAGCCCGAAGGCCCGCGCGGCACCTTCCATCTGGATGTCGGCGTGATGGATACCGGCATCACCGAAGAAATGTATGCGGAGCTGGAGCGCCTGATTGACGACGCCAAGCCGCTTTCCCGACACCTGACCGGGCTCGCTATCAGCGTCGAGACGCGCGGCGCCGTGCGCTACACCGGTGCCCCGCTACTCGGCGACGTCATCACCGTCTACCCCTATTCCCCGGAGCCCGTCGAGGTCGCTGGCGTGTGGTTCTATGCCGGCGCCGCTCACGTGGTCGACACGATCACCGTCAACCCCCTCTAAGCCATGCCGCAAACCTATTTCCTCATCCCTACCGCTGCCGGCGAAGCAAAGCTGGCGAACGCCCAGGCGCTCGGCGTCCCCCTCAAGTTCACAGCGATGTCCGTTGGCGATGGCAATGGCGCCTTGCCTATCCCGAACCGCGACCGAAGTACGCTCATCAACGAACGCCGGCGCGCCGCAATCAACTCGCTTACGCAGGATCCATCCAACGCCAGCCAGTTCATTGCCGAGCAGGTCATCCCTGAGACCGAGGGTGGCTGGTGGATTCGCGAGGCCGGCATCCATTCCGAAGACGGCACGCTGTGCTACTACGCCAACATCCCAGAGACCTACAAGCCGGTGCTGGCCGAAGGGTCGGCGCGTACGCAAGTCATCCGCCTGGTCTGTCTGAACACCAGTGGCGCAAGCGTCGAGCTGAAGGTGGATCCGGCCATCGTGCTCGCCACACGCGGCTATGTCGACACGCAAATCGCCGCGGAGCTGGACAAGCGCGACGCCAAGCAATCCGTCTTTGTCGCTACAACCACCCCTCTTGCCGCCATATCTGGCTTGCAGGCCATTGACAGCGTCGTTCTCACTGCTGGCGCACGCGTGCTCGTGAAGGACCAGGCCGCCGGGAAAGACAACGGCATCTATGTTGCCGCCGCCGGCGCATGGACGCGTGCAACAGATGCGGATAGCGGCCTGGACATGACGCCTGGCATGCTCATTCCGATCGAGCAAGGCGCCGTCAATGGCGATTCCGTATGGCAACTGACAACCGATGGCGTTCTTGTCATCGGCACGACTTCGCTCGCATTCAAGCGTGTGGGCGATGGGTATTTCGCCCCACTCGCCTCTCCCGATTTCACCGGCACGCCGAAGGTGGACACCGCCGCACCTGGCACCGCTACGCGCCAGGCCGCGAGCACGGCGTTTGTCGCCACCGCCATTGCCGCTGCAGTCGCGGCGCTCGTCAACTCGTCGCCGGCCGCACTCGACACACTCAACGAACTGGCCGCCGCGCTTGGCAACGATGCGAACTTTGCGACGACGGTGACAAACGCCTTGGCACTCAAGGCCCCGACAGCGTCGCCCGCTTTCACAGGCACGCCTACCGTGCCAACGGCGGCCGCCGGAACCAGCTCGACGCAAGCTGCGAGCACCGACTTTGTTCAACAGGCAATCGGCGCTGGGGCCATTGCATTCTTCGCGCGAAACAGTGCGCCCGCCGGCTATATGAAAGCGAACGGCGCGCTGGTATCGCGCACCACCTACGCGGCATTGTTCGCCGCTATCGGCACCACCTTTGGCGCGGGGGATGGATTGGCTACGTTCGCGCTGCCAGATTTGCGCGGCGAATTCTTGCGTGGATGGGATGACGGTCGAGGCATCGACGTTGGCCGCGTATTCGCCTCGGGGCAGACCTCGGCAAACCTTGCGCACTATCACAACGTTTCGACGCCAGGATCGAGTGGCCTATGGGGCGACGCCCCTGGCCGGTTCAAGGCAAGCGCAGGCGGCACCGACATCTTCATGAACAACCAATACCCGTCAACCGATGTTTCCGGCGGGGGCGAAGCGAGGCCGCGCAACGTTGCGCTGCTTGCGTGCATCAAAATCTAAGGGGCATCTCGTGACGATCATTTACCACTACCACCCCGCCACCGGCGAATTTCTGTACCCGGGCAAGGCCGATCCGTCGCCACTTGAGGAAGGGGTGTGGCTCATTCCCGCCTACGCCACGGACGTTGCGCCGCCCACGCCAAACGCTCGCGAGGTCGCTGCCTTCATCGGCGGGGGCTGGTTCATCAAAGCCGACTGGCGCGGCGTCGACTTGTTCTCGACAGTCAATGCGTCACCGCTGGAGATTACCGATATTGGCGTAACCCCGGCTGACTTCGCGGCGACCGAAGTGCCGCGTCCAAGTGACGCCCACGTGTGGAAGAACGGTGCATGGACTGTGGACGCAGTAAAGAAAGCAGAACTGGTGGATCAACTGAAGGCGGCGAAGTGGACCGACATCAAAGCCGAGCGCGACCGCCGAAAAGCCGGGGGCGTGCTGGTGGGAGCACACTGGTTCCATTCCGATGCAGACAGCCGCATTCAATGGCTCGGCATCAAAGACACAGCGCGCGACATAGTCGCCGCTGGCAGGCCCAGCACCGATCCTGTCGTCATGCTTGGCCAAGCCTTGCAATGGAAAACCATGTCGGGCGATTTTGTCGCCGTGACCGTGCAAGCGGCGTTCGACGTCGTCACGGCGACGAAGGAAATGGACGCTCGCCTGTTCGTTATCGCTGAGCAGAAGCGCCAGGAGGTCTATCAGTCAAACGACGCGGCATCTTACGACACAGCCGCAGGCTGGCCCGCCACGTTCGAGGCCTGATTATGTCGAGCGTGCGCGTTCTGTTCTCCACCACACGGCTGCCCTTGTCGGTCGCCATACGTGCCTTCACCTGGTCGCGATGGTCTCACGTGGCCGTGGTGGACGGTGATAGCGTGATCGAAGCTGTGGCGTTGCATGGCGTGCGCCGAGCGTCCTTGGCCGATGCGCTCTCGCGGAGTGCCGACTTTGCGATAGCGGACCTGTCAGCACGCGATCCACAGGCCGTTATCGATGCCGCGGCGTCCCAGATCGGCAAGCCCTACGACTATTCGGCACTGGCCGGCCTCGCGTTGCGCCGGGACTGGCAGGCCGACGACGCGTGGTTCTGCTCCGAGCTGGTGGCGTGGGCATTCGATGCCGCTGGCCAGCCACTCGTGCGCCCGGAATTCCGCCGCCGCGTGTACCCGCAGCACCTCTGGATGCTGCCCCCTGCAGCGTCGTTTCCCCTGCCTTTGCACGCCTGATGTTGTGCGCCGCTGGCGTACAACATCATTCGAGAGACAGCCTCGCGCGTGCGCAGCATCCTACCGGGACGATCCCACCATCGTCAGGATCACTCCCGGAGGACTGCATGCCATCTGACTACCACCACGGCGTACGTGTCGTTGAAATCAACGAAGGCACCCGCCCCATTCGTACCATCGCGACCGCCGTGCCCGGCATCGTCTGTATCGCTGAAGACGCGGACGCGACGGTCTTTCCCCTCAACAAGCCGGTGCTGCTGACCAGCCCCATGTCGTCGCTCGGCAAAGCCGGCGACACGGGCACCCTGGCCAAGACGCTCGACGCCATCACCGACCAGGCCAACCCGCTGACCGTGGTCGTGCGCGTGGCCAAGGGCGCGACCGATGCGGAGACCACCAGCAACCTGATCGGCGGCACCGACGCCAACGGCCGTTTCACCGGCATGAAGGCGCTGCTGTCGGCCAAGAACAGCCTGGGCGTCACGCCGCGTATTCTCGGCATCCCTGGCATGGACAGCCTGCCGGTGGCCACGGAGCTGGCTAGCATCGCCCAGAAGCTGCGCGCGTTCGCCTATGTGTCGGCGTTCGGCTGCGCAACGAAGGAAGAAGCCGTCGCCTACCGCGACAACTTCGGCCAGCGCGAGCTGATGACCATCTGGCCAGACTTCATCGGCTGGGACACGGTGTCCAACGCCGAGACTACGCTCTTTGCCACGGCGCGTGCGCTGGGCCTGCGTGCCAAGCTCGACAACGAAGTGGGCTGGCACAAGACGCTGTCGAATGTGGCCATCAACGGCGTGACGGGCCTGTCCAAGGACGTGTTCTGGGATCTGCAGGATCCGGCCACCGATGCGGGCTATCTGAACCAGAACGACGTCACCACCCTGATCAATTTTCAGGGCTTCCGCTTCTGGGGTTCGCGTACCTGCAGCTCGGATCCGCTCTTCCAGTTCGAGAACTACACCCGCACGGCGCAGGTGCTGGCGGACACGATGGCCGAGGCGCATGCATGGGCGATGGATCTGCCGATGACGCCGTCGCTCGTACGCGACCTCGTGGAAGGCATCAACGGCAAGATGCGCTCGCTGACGCGCAACGGCTACCTGCTCGGCGGTTCGGCCTGGTACGACCCGGAGTTCAACCCCAAGAATTCTCTGAAGGACGGCCAGCTCGGCATCGACTACGACTACACGCCGGTACCGCCGCTGGAAAACCTGACGCTGCGCCAGCGCATCACCGACCGATATCTCATGCAATTCGCGGAAGCCGTCAACGCGTAAGCGTGCGAGCTGCCACCACCTGAAAGGGAACAGTCATGGCAATGCCACGCAAACTCAAGAACTTCAACGTCTTCCACAACGGCGAGAGCTTTGTGGGTGAGTGCGAAGAAATCACCACCCCCAAGCTGACCCGCAAGCTGGAAGAGTACCGGGCTGGTGGCATGAACGGCCCGGTCGATATCGATCTGGGTGCCGAGAAGATGGAGCTGGAGGCCACCTACGGCGGCCTCATGCGCGCGATCTTCAAGGAATGGGGGATCACGTCTGTCTCAGGCGTACTGCTGCGCTTCGCTGGCGCATTCCAGCGTGACGACGAAAGCGACACTGATTCCGTCGAAATCGTCATCCGCGGCCGTCACACGGAACTGGATATGGGCAACGCCAAGGCCGGCGACAACAGCCAGTTCAAGGTCAAGTCCTCCGTCAGCTACTACAAGCTGACCGTCAACGGCGAAGTGTGGTGCGAAATCGACCACGTGAACTTCATCGAAGTGATCTTCGGTGTCGATCGACTGGCCGGCCAGCGCCGCGCAATGGGCCTGTAACGGGCCACACGTGGGCCGGCCTTCGGGCCGGCCCGTTCCCGCATATTTCTCTTCTTCGATTCCAACGCCATGACCCAACCGACCTCCACCGATATAACCCTCGATCACCCGATCAAGCGCGGCGAGCAGACCATTACGGCCATCACTGTGCGCAAGCCCGGCTCGGGCGAGCTGCGCGGCTGCAGCCTGGTTGACCTGATGCGTATGGACGTGACCGCCCTGCACACCGTGCTGCCGCGCATCACCACCCCCACGCTCACCCAGCACGACGTGAGCAAGCTGGATCCGGCGGACCTGACCCAGCTGGGAACGGCGGTGACCGGTTTTTTGCTGCCGAAGTCGGCCAAGGAGGAAAGCTTCCAGACCGAATCGAGCACGCCATCGCAGACGTTGCAGTAATTTTCCACTGGCCCCCGGAGGTGATGTACGCGATGGGGGTCGCAGAGCTCATGGAGTGGCGCGAGCGCGCCTACGAACGTAGCGGATCTGACGAATGAGCACACCCCGTAACCTCAGACTGGAAGTCGTGCTGCAGGCCGTCGACCGCATGACGCGCCCGTTTCGCGCCATCATGGGCAGCAGCTCTGACCTGGCCAAAGCCGTGAAGGCCACCCGCGACCAGCTTAAGGAATTGAACCGGGCACAGGCCAACATCGACAGCTTCCGCAAGCTGTCCAAAGACGCCGCGATCACTGAGAACCAGTTGGGCGCCACACAAGCGCGCGTGAAGGCACTGGCGCAGGAGATCGCGGCGGCCGACAAGCCCACAGCTGCTATGTCGCGGGCCTTCCAGGCGGCCGTGCGGGAGGCACAGGCGCTTAAGCAACGCGGTGGCGAACTGCAGCAAAATCTGGCGGCCGTGCGTGGTCGACTCGACGCGGCCGGCATCAGCACGACGAACCTCGGCCAGGCGCAGCGCGACCTGCGCAGCCGCATCGACACCACCTCGCAGGCGCTGGCGCAGCAGCAGGAGCAGCTCAGGGCGGTGGGAGAGCGCCACCGGGCGCTTGCCGCCGCACAATCCCAATACCAGAAGGGCATGGCCGCCAGAAACGCCATGCTCAATGCCGGCGCTTCGACTGCGGCAGCCGGCGGCATTGTGCTGACGCCCATCGCCAAGGCTGTCAAGGATTACGTCACTTTCGAGGACGCCATGCTCGGCATCGCCCGGCAGGTGGAGGGCGCACGCGACCCCAGCGGCAAGCTGACCGACATCTATTACGACATGGCACGGCAGATCCGCCAGCTTGGCAAGGAGCTGCCTATCCCCACGGCACAGATCGCCGAGATGGTGACGGCCGGTGCGCGCATGGAGGTGCCCCGTAACGAGCTGATCGAGTACACCCGCACGGTGGCGATGATGGCCACCGCCTTTGACGCGGTGCCGGACGAGATCGCCGAGAGCATGGGCAAGGTCGCGAAGAACTTCCGGATCCCGACCAACGCCATCATGGGGCTGGCCGACACGATCAACTATCTGGACGACAACGCGATCAGCAAGGGCAATGACATCATCAACGTTCTGAATCGCATTTCTGGCGTTGTGTCGGGCGTGGCCATGCCGGCAAAGGATGCCGCTGCCCTGGCCTCCACCCTGCTGACGCTGGGCGAGCGCACGGAGACGGCCGGCACCGCCATCAACGCCATCGTCCAGAAGTTCGCTGCCGCCGAGAAGGGCACGAAGAAGTTCCACGCCGCGGTGTCGGAAATTGGGCTGTCCACGTCTGAGATTCAGAAGGGCATGGCGACGAATGCCACGGGCACGCTGTTCAAGGTGATCGATGCTGTGCGAAAGCTGCCCGCCGACAAGCGCATCGGTGTCATGGTGGAACTGGTGGGTCTGGAGCACTCGGACACCCTGGCCAAGCTGGTCGACAAGCCAGACGAATTCAAGCGGCAGTTGGAGCTGGCCAACGGCTCAAAGGCCGAGGGCTCGATGTCTCGCGAGTTCGCCGCACGTCAGGAGACTATCTCTGCGCGCTGGCAGCGCCTGCAGAACCAGATCTTCAACACCAGCAGCGCTGGCGGCGAAGTTCTGCGCTCGACGCTGGTGAACCTGATGGACACGGTGGGCCGCCTGGTGGATCGCTTCAATGCGTTCGCGCAGGCGCATCCGCAGCTCGTGGGCTGGCTCATCAAGGGTGCTGCGGCAGTCGGTGTGTTGCTGACGGTGCTGGGCGGCCTGACGCTGACGCTGGCCGCCGCGTTCGGCCCGATGGTGATCGCCCGCTACGGCATGGCCATGCTCGGCATACAGCTTGGCGGTGGCGTTGGCATCGTCGCGCGGCTCGCCGGCGCCTTCAATTTTCTGATGACCGTGTTCAGCTTCGTGGGACGCGTCTTCCTGCTGAACCCCATCGGCCTGGCCGTGACGGCTATCGGCGTCGCCGCGTTCTTGCTCATCAAGTATTGGGATCCGATACGCAACTTCTTCACTGGCCTGTGGGCGCAGGTGACGACGGCGTTTCAGGGTGGGCTGGGCGGCATCCTTTCGCTGATCGCCAACTGGTCGCTGATGGGTGCGCTCTACAACGTGGTCGCCCCGGTGCTGCGCTGGTTCGGCTTCGACCTGCCCGAGAAATTCAGCGAGTTCGGGGCCAACCTGTTGCAGGGGCTGGTGAACGGCATCACGAGCCGCGTGGGTGCCGTGCGCGAGGCCATCGTGTCGGTGGGAGACAGTGTGGTGGGCTGGTTCAACGAGAAGCTGGGCATCCACTCGCCGAGCCGCGTCTTCGCAGATCTAGGCGGCTACACCATGAGCGGGCTGGAACAGGGCCTCGTGCAGAACCAGCATGGTCCGCTTGACGTGGTCTCGAAGGTGGCCACGTCAATGGCCGGTATCGGCGCCGGCATTGCCATCGGCACCGGATCTGCCGCTGCCGTCAGCATCGACAGCCGCCCGCCCATTTCCGCCGCATCCCGTGCTGGCGGTGTCGCGATGCCTGCCGCCCCAACGCCGACTGTCATCAACATTTACCCGCCCGCCGGCGCAGACGAGCAACTGATCGCCCGCATGGTTGCCGCGCAGATCGAGCGTCTGGATGCGCAGAAGGGCGCTCGTTCCCGCTCACGCCTTACCGACAAGGATTGACCCATGATGATGGCCCTCGGGCTCTTCGTCTTCGCACTGGAGACGGCGCCCTATCAGGAATTCCAGCAGCAGATCGGCTGGCGCCACCCGTCGAACAACCGGGTGGGCCGCCGTCCCTCGCGCCAGTTCACCGGCCCCGACGACGAGACCATCACGCTGTCGGGCGTGCTGCTGCCCGAGATCAGCGGCGGCGACAACACCATCGAGGTGCTGCGCGTGATGGGCGACCTTGGCCTGTCATATGTGCTGATCGAGGGTTCGGGGCACTACTACGGCATGTTCGAAATCGACTCGCTGGCGGTGACGCGTAGCCTTTTCTTCAAGGACGGCAAGGCGCGCCGGATCGAGTTCTCCCTGAAGCTGACAAGGGTGGACAGCCAGCTCGAGCAGATCATCGGCGAGGCGGTCATGAACGCCGCATCGAGTGTCCTTTCCAGCCTCACCTGATCCCCTATGGAACTGTCCACAGTCGTCGAATCCATCATCAGCAAGGCTGCGGTGCCGGTGTATCGCCTGCGGCAAGGCGCCAAGGACATCACCAACCGCTTTGCGGGCCGCCTCATTTCCCTGACCCTCACTGACAACCGGGGCTTCGAGGCCGATCAGCTCGATATTGAGCTGGACGATGCCGATGGGATGCTGGCCCTGCCTGACAAGGGCACCACGCTGTCGCTCGGGATCGGCTGGCAGGACACGGGTGTGGTCGACAAAGGCCAATACAAGGTGGACGAGCTGGAGCATTCCGGGCCGCCTGACCGGCTCACGATCCGTGCGCGCAGTGTCGATCTGGCCAGCGGCATGACCAGCCGCAAGGAACGGTCGTTTCGTGGCCAGACCATTGGGGCCATCGTCGGTGGCATCGCGTCGAAGAACGCGCTGGCTGCCGTAGTTGCCCCCACCCTGCTCGGGCTCGTCATCGATCACATCGACCAGACGGGCGAATCGGATGCCAACTTCCTGACGCGCTTGGCCAAGGACCACGACGCCATCGCCACAGTGAAGGCCGGCAAGCTGCTGTTCATCAAGACGGGAGATGCCAAGAGCGCCACGGGGATCAAGCTGCCCACGGTGGAGATCACGCGCGCAAGCGGCGACACCCACAGCGTCCTGATCGCGGATCGCGAGAACTACAACGGGGTCAAGGCGTACTACCAGGACTCGCGGCGCGCGGTGAAGGGCGAAGTGGTGATCGATGCGTCCAACGCAGTGAAGGTGGTCACCAAGCCGGCGCCGGCCAAGAAGCGCAAGAAGGGGCAGAAGAAGACCGTGGCAGATGTCATGGCGAACCCGAACCCGGACAACGTGAAGGTGCTGCGTCACACCTATGCGTCGAAGACCAACGCAGAGCGTGCGGCGCGCGCCGAATGGCAGCGCATCCAGCGCGGCGTTGCATCGTTTCGCATGACGCTTGCACGCGGGCGGCCGGATTTGTTCCCTGAACTGCCCGCCGTGGTGCGTGGCTGGAAGCCACAGATTGATAGTACCCGCTGGATCATCACCCGCGTCACGCACAACCTGTCCGATCACGGCTACACGACGACGCTGGAGCTGGAAATCAAGCCTGTGGAGCTTACCGACTGATCGCTGCTGTTGTGGGTGCCGCTTAGACAACACGCAAGGTGTGTGTTTCTCGCGCGCGCACGGCATCATGGACTGGCTCCATGACGTGAGACGCGCGCAGTGCGCATCGGAAGAAATGGGGGCCTCGCAAGGGGCGCGCCGGCTAGTTGCCGGCACCGGGAAAAAAGACGCGGCGGCGTGGTCGGTGTTGGAGCACCGGCCCCGCCCCATTCCAGCAGACGCAGCCTGCCAGTTCGGCCAGGGCCGCGCCACCTCGCGAGGCGCCGGCATCCTAGCACATCGCTGGAAGAGCAAGAAAATGCAGGAAATTCGCTGCGGCAGCTGCAACCGTAAGCTTGGCATGGGCGAGTACGTTCGCCTGGCCATCAAGTGCCCACGATGCGGCACGATGAATCAACTGAGGGCCGAGCGCCCCGCACCAGAAAGCCCGCGAGCTTCGTGTACTGGAGATGCCATCCATGAACCCGACCGCCAACGCGCCGACCCAACTCGACTGTCTCTATCGCAGCAACGCTCTGGACATGCTGCGCGGCCTGCCTGACAAGTCCGTCGATCTCTTCTTCACCGATCCGCCCTACTCGTCAGGCGGTCTGCACGCCAGCACGCGCGCGCAGGCGCCCGGCGCGAAATACATCGGCGGCGACGTGAAGACCGTCTATCCCGAGTTCCATCACGACAACAAGGACCAACGCTCGTGGACCTTCTGGTGCATGAGCTGGCTAGGCGAAGCGTTCCGGGCGACCAAAGACAGCGGGCAGCTCGTTTGCTTCGTGGACTGGCGCCAACTGCCGAGCCTGACCGACGCCATCCAGGGGGCGGGCTTCATCTGGCGCAGCATTGCTGTGTGGGACAAGATGTCCGGCGGCGCGCGGCCTCGCCTGGGCGGGTTCTCTCAACAGGCGGAATTCATGGTGTGGGCGACGAAGGGCGCGGTGCCGACCGATCACAAGGTGCATCTGCCCGGCGTGTTTTCCGAACGGCTGCCACGGCCGAAGCGCCACATGACGGAGAAGCCGATGGGACTCGCACGCGAGGTGGTGCGCTTGGTGCCGCCGGGGAGTGTGGTGTGCGATCCCTTCGCGGGGTCCGGCACGTTTCTTGTGGCGGCGAAAGAGGCCGGCCACCGGTGGATCGGCTGCGAATTGGAGCCAAGCTACCACCAAGCCGCGAATGACCGCCTAGTAGCGGCATTGCCATTGGCAGCCTGATTTATTGGTCATCGGACCCGATGTCCTGGTTCGGGCCATCCCCAACGGTTCCCCTAGACGAACGAACAGAGCTCGTTGAATGACTTTGTGGCCGGTGCTACCGGCCTCGGTCAACCAGTTCCCAAGGTCCGCGGTAGGCTCACTTCAAACGCGGTCTCGCGCTCGTCGGAACGGGCGTGGATTGCTCCGTGATGTGCTCTGGCGATTTCGCTTGCGATATAGAGCCCTAGCCCGAAGCCGCCCGTTCCATCCTCTTCCTGATTTGGCCCCCTGTTCAGCGGGTCAAAGATCCGCTCCAGCGTGAGCGGGTCAATGGCCGGCCCGCTGTTCACGACGCCGAGATGGATTTCCGCCTGATGGCCGGTTCCTACAACACGAATCGGCTGGCCCGGAGCGCCGTACCTGATTGCATTGACTACCAGATTGGAAATCAGCTGTTGCAGGCGCAAGCCGTCCCAAGCACCCACCAAGTCGCCTTGCATTTCCAGCACGATGGAGTGATCTGGATTAGCTGCGCGCAGCTGGTCCACGGTGTTGCCGATTACTTCAACCAGATCGACGTCATCGCACGTGATCTCGATACCCAAGCCAAGTTTTGCCCGGTTGAAATCGCACAGATCATCTAGGAGGGAATTCAGGCTCGCACTGCTTCGGATCAGCCGGTCTGCCGCTTCTGAGACATTCGTCCCTACGTCCTGCGCCGCGAGATAAGAAGCAGTCATTTGGATTGTCTGTAGGGGACTGCGCATATCATGGCCCAGCATTCCGAGCAGCAGATTGCGAGAGTCATCGACCTCTGCTTCGAAAAAGTCCACTGATTCCGCTACAGCCTGATCGATCGCTTCGTTAAACCGCATCAGGTCGTCCAGATCTGCGTCGACCAACTGAAACTCATCTATCCACAAACGCAGCACGCTAGCGCGAAGGGCGCGATACTCCGCAACCAACTGGTTGACGTTGAAACCGCGACGCGCGCGCATGAGGGCATGTGTTTGTGCTGCCGTCTGCGACTCACCTGGGAGTTTGGGGGCTCGCCCTAAAGACTTCTCGCGTTGTTCACCTCTTGTTTGCGGAGTCGATAGATCCTTGGCAATGGCCTGCAGGATCTGCGGCGCGTGGTTGCGCAGGGCGAAGGAACTCAGGTTTTTCGCAGCCGGTAACAGGGTCGCAGCAAACGACTCCCATTCCCGCAGAATCCGCTCCATGTCCCGCAAGATGAAGTCAGCTAGCCGCATGCTTGCGCACCCAAGAAATTGCCGAAAGCCGCACTTTTTAGCGTGTGACACTCTCGCCGGCCGAGTCGCGCGGTGATCAGTACCGCAGCGCCGATCTCGTCTCACCCTTCGTGCTTGATTTTAGGAGATGCGCTGGCTCCATGCGAGACTGTTATGTTGCCGAAGGCTGATGCAGCTTCAAATGGCGAGGGGCGTTCTCCGCTCGTCAGAGCTATCTCAATTCACCGCGGCGCTATCCTTGTGGGGGCTGACGCCTTGCCCGCCGAGATTACGCGCAGGAACCCAGTAAGGGTACGCATGCGCATCAGGCTCATGCACGCATTCATACACGTCACGTGTACCCATGCTGGAGACCGCGCCTACCGAGAAGTCCTTGTCTTCCCATCGGCAATGCAGGGGTGGCTCGTCCCTCGATATCGCGCTAGTGGCCAGCGCCATGACGGCGGTCGCCAAGGCTGCACAGGCTGGCACCAGCCATCGACGCGGCCCGGTCAGCCGTCGCCTGATTCCTGCGCTGCCCGTGCCGCCGTAATCCTCCAGCAAGATGCGATACACCGCGTCAGGCTTGATGCCTTCCGCTGCGGCCACGTCTTCCACCCTCCGGGCAAAACAGGCGCGCTCGCGCATCGACAACTGCTGCTCCGCTTGCGTGTTCAGTGTCACGTTGTTGACCTGGTGAAACGTTTGTGGCGCTGTGAAGGTGGCGCTGCCACCAATGACCTGACCGACTTCCCCGTCGAACTTAAAACGCGTTTCCATGCTCGTTGTGAGACGGCCGCGCGGGATCGGTTGTGCGTGCCTCTACGCCACCGTCACCTTCTGGTTATTGCGATAGAAGCGGTATTCAACGGCAGGGGAACACGGCTGTAAGTGCCACGTGAGGGGTATTGCGCAGCAACGTGCGCGTCACTCTGCCTTGGCTTTCGCCTTGCCCTTCGGTTTGCCACCCACTTTGAGCGTGAGCGCGTCATTCTGGTAATAGTCGCCCTGGTTGACGTTGCCCACCGCCCCCTTGAAGACCATCTCCGTGCGGTGCTTCGTCTCGGCCGCTGGCTGCATGCCTCCGATTAGCGCCAGCACGCCAGCACGTCCACGCGCATCCAAGGTGCGATACCCACCGAGAATCAGTTCTTCTTCTGGCGAAAGCAAAGAAGGCATGCGCTTGCCGATGGCAACGTAGAGCGGATCGACGCCAGCACTTGCCCAAGCTGCCAGTGCCGCAAGATCCGGAATGCGCTCCCCGCGCAGGTAATTTCCATAGGCCGAGGCGGACACGTTGCCTGCCTGCGCCATCTCGCCCTTTTTCAGGCCGAGCCGCTCCCGCTCTTCTTCGAGACGGCCCGCTATCCCCAAGATAACCACATCCATGCAAATTCCTTGACCGATTGCACGTTTGTGCAGATAATTCATTTGTGCAACGCTAACTCACACAAGTATATCCGCCATGACCCAAGCCAAAACGCCCCGGACCCGTTCCCCTCGCGGCGTGCTCAGCGACAAGCCGGTATGCGTTCGCCTGCTCCCTGCAGAGCGGCAGAAGCTCGAGCGGCTCGCCGTCAAGGAGAACCGTTCCGTGTCGAGCCTGGCCCGTCTGGTGCTGCTTGAGGGCCTTGCCGTCTACGAAAGTCGCTCGTCCTGAGCGTCGTCACCATTCACATTTCAATCGAGGACAGCATGTATCCCGATCCGAAACGAGTGCGCGACAACCGCATGGTGCTGCGCTTCAACGACTACGAATTCGACCTGATCACCGCCCTGGCCAACTACCAGGGCGAGCAGCCCGCCACTCTGCTGCGCCAGATCATCTTCCGTGAAGCCGAAGAGGTTCTGGCGCTGGGTTCGAATGTAGAGACGCGTAGCGCCTGAACAAAGTCACTTTTGAGCTGCCGAGAAGATGCCGGACATCGAAATCCAACTGACCGAGCAAATAGAGGCAGTGCTGGAAGAAGTGCGCCAGCAGCAAGGTCTGGCAACGATAGAACAGGCCGCCGAATGGCTGGCCAAGGCCCGGATCCGGCGCACCGCAGAGCGCATGACGGGCAAACGCCGTGCTTTTAAATTGGTTGTACCTCCGGGGAAATCGCTGTGAAACTGACCTGCCCACATTGCGAATCGCGCATGAAGATCCGCACCAGCCGCGTGGTGTCGCTGCTCTCAAAGGAGAGCTACTGGCAATGCCCCAACGTTGACTGCGCGTACACCTGCAAGGCCATCACGTCCGTCACGACGACGATTGCACCGAGCATGAAACCCAATCCCCAGGCATACCTGCCTGTCACTCGCCAGCGCGCGGCCGCCGTCGATGACAGACAGCTGGACTTGCTGAAGACCTGATCTAGGTCTCTCCCCTTTACCCCTGCTGATTCAAACCGACGCGCCCCGTTTTCGGGGCGTGCGGGATTCCTTTTGCCTGAAGATTCATGAACCCAACCCGTAGCGACAACACGGATGCCATCCTGCGCGAGGCTGCGAGCCGCTTGCTCCGTGACTACAGCTTCAAGTCGAAGCGTGGCGGCGAGAAGCTGGAGAACGGCGTATGCCCGTCCTGCGGCAAGAAGACGCTGTGGGCCTATGGCGAAGCGCCGTGGGTGGTGCGCTGCAACCGCCTGAACCATTGCGGTGCCGAGCTGCACATCAAGGATCTGTACCCCGATCTGTTCGAGAGCTGGTCCGACCGGTTTCAGCCGACAGCGGAAGACCCGAAGGCGTCGGTGAACGCGTACATGCGCGACGCCCGCGGCTTCGACCTCGCCAAGGTGCGCGACTGGTACACGCAGGAGAGCTACTACAGCCACGAGCTGAAGATCGGCAGCGCCACCGTGCGCTTCCAGCTCGCACCCGGCGTCTATTGGGAACGCATCATCGACCAGGCGCACCGCTTCGGCGACCGCAAGGCCACCTTTCACGGTAGCTATGGCGGCATGTGGTGGCAACCGCCATCCAGCACCTTCACCGATGTCGCCGAGCTGTGGATTGTCGAAGGCATCTTCGACAACATCGCGCTCTTCCATCACGGCATCGCCGCTGTGTCGGCCATGTCCTGCAACAACTATCCGGGCCTCGCGCTGCGCGGCCTCGCAGAGCAATGCGCGGCCAACGGCAAGGATCGGCCGAAGCTGGTGTGGGCGCTCGATGGCGACAAGGCGGGCATTCGCTACGGCAAGCAATGGCTCAAGCGTAGCCGCGAGGAAGGCTGGGAAGCGTCGCTGGCGGTCCCGAAGCAGGTGGGCGCGAAGAAGCGCGACTGGAACGACCTGCACCAGCTCGGCAAACTGACCGACCACGACCTGGGCGAATTCCGCTACCTCGGCGACCTGATCGCGGCACCGACACCTGCCGAGAAAGCACGCCTGATCTATGGCCGTACCAGCATGAGCCAGTTCGCTTTCGACTTCGACAGCAAGCTGTACTGGTTCAAGGTGGATCTGGACGCGCTGACGAAGGAAATGGACGCGGTGCGGCATGCGCATCCGGACATGGATGAAGGCGACATCCGCGATGAAGCCATGCTCAAGGCCGGCACCATCACCAACATCGCCACGTGCCTGCCCAGCGTTCTGTACTACCAGGCGAACGCTGCGACCGACGAAGCCTGGTACTACTTCCGCGTCGCGTTTCCCCATGATTCCGAGCCGGCGAAGAACACTTTCACCAGCTCGCAGATCGCCTCGGCCAGCGAATTCAAGAAGCGCCTGCTGGGCGTCGCGCCGGGTGCGTTCTACACCGGTTCCAACGGCCAGCTCGATGCGTATCTGAAGGAACAGATGCACCGCATCAAGAGCGTGCAGACCATCGACTACGTGGGCTACTCGAAGGAACACGGGTGCTATGTCTATGCCGACGTCGCGGTCAAGGACGGCAAGCTCTATTCGCTCAATGATGAAGACTTCTTCGATGTCGGCCGCCTGTCGATCAAGACCATTGGCGGATCGGCCGGCCTGTCCATTAACACGGATCTGAAGAGCCTGACCCATGACTGGCTGGAGCTGCTGTGGCGCGCGTTTGGCGCCAAGGCCATCGTTGCGCTCGCGTTCTGGCTGGGCAGCCTGTTCGCCGAGCAGATTCGCGAAGGCGAAGGAATCAAGCAGAAGAGCTATCCCTTCCTCGAAGTGGTCGGCGAGCCGGGCGCCGGTAAATCCACGCTGATCGAGTTCCTGTGGAAGCTGTGCGGCCGACGTGACTATGAAGGCTTTGACCCGTCCAAGTCGTCGCTCCCCGCCCGTGCGCGGAACTTCGCACAGGTGTCGAACCTGCCGGTAGTCCTGATCGAGGGCGACCGTGGCGAAGACGGCGCCAAGGTGAAGGGCTTCGACTGGAACGAGCTAAAGACGGCCTACAACGGCCGCAGTACGCGTGCGCGCGGCCAGAGGACCTCGGGAAACGAAACCTACGAGCCGCCCTTCCGAGGCAGTGTGGTCATCAGCCAGAACGCCGAAGTCAACGCAAGCGAAGCGGTCCTGCAGCGGATCGTTCACCTGTATTTCGACCGCTCTGGCCAGAGCCCTGACACCTTCGCCGCTGCACGGGCGCTGGAGCAGATGGCCGTCGAAGAGGTGTCGGGCTTCCTACTGTCAGCGATTCTCAAAGAGAAGGACATCCTGCGGTTGTTCGCTGAGCGCATGCCGTTCTACCAGGAAAAGCTGGCTGCTCACCCGGATGTCAAGCACCAGCGCCTTGTCAAAAACCACGCGCAGATCATGGCCCTGGTCGACTGCCTGCCCACCGTGATGCCGCTACCCATCGCCTACCGCGACGCCGCGCAGGCGCAGCTCGTACGCATGGCTGTGGAGCGCCAGCAGGCCATTGGCGCCGATCACCCGCTCGTGCAGGAATTCTGGGAGCTGTACGACCACATCGAGTCCGCCGACGACGATCACGCGGTGCTCAACCACGCACGCTCGGATGGCGTCATCGCCATCAGCCTGCGCCATTTCGAACAGGTGGCGAATGACCGCCGCCTGAACCTTCCCCCGCTGACCGAATTGAAGCGCGTCCTCAAGACCTCGCGCGCACGCAAATTCCTCGATCTGCGGGTCGTCAACAGCGCGATCAACGCGCGATTCAACGCCGAGCAAAGGCTTTCCCCGAAGCGCCCCGACACCGTTAAGTGCTGGGTCTTCGAGGATCGCTCGGGCAACACAGGAGCATGAGCATGTCCAGTATCGAAACCATGATCCACAAGGCTATATCCGTTGAGGTGCGACCCGTGCGCTATCGCCTAAGCACTCATGGCGATGGCCCTGCCCACACGTGGGCCGTGCAGCGGCTTGTAGTGAAAGCAGATGACGGCACCATCTACGAGCTTTGCCTCTATCTCGAAGAAGGCAGCAAGAGCCTTGCAGAAGGTGAGGTGGTGTGCCTGCCCCGCCCGGAAGAATTGAAAGGGAGCGAGTCATGATGCCCTTCCTTGTCTGCATCGTGTCGCACGATGGCGTGCGCACGGAATTCACTGCGCTGGCACGCACGAGGCTCGATGCCCAGCTCGACGCACTGGATAGCCTGGCCGAATCGCCGCGCTTCTGCAGCGCCCATACCGTTGGGAGGGTCGCTTGATGTACGCCCTGCTCAACCTCTGGATCGCCACCGCCGTCGTGTCTGTCTACCTGTTCAATGCCTGCCCGCACCGCGCGCGCTGGGCCGCGCTGGTCGGTCTGTCGGGCCAGCCCGCGTGGCTGTACCTGACGACGGTCACCGGCGAACCCGGCATGTTTGCGGTGAGCGTGTTCTTCACGCTGTGCTACGGCCGTGGCGTGTGGGACGGTTTCATTCGCCGGGGCAAACGCCGTGGCTAAGCCCATCGTCACCGATGCGCAGTTGCGAAACACGCACCGCGCGCTGCGTATCGCCACCCCTTTTGACGCCATGTCGGACATGCTGCGCGCCGCTGTTGCGGCTGCAGCTCGCGCGATGGCCGCTCGCGACCAATCGCGGTCGCATCCCCCTTCCGTTGATCTGAAGCGCCGCGCCGCTGGCGACTTCGAAGACTGAGCCAAACGAGAGGCTAACCATGCAACACGAAGTGACTTTCAAGATCGACACCGACAAGCTGCCGCACTACACGGACGAGCACATTTCCTCGCTCTGGCACGTTGCGCAGGCGAATCCCGCACCGTTTGGCGATCAGAAGGCGGGCGCGCTCGCAGAACAGATCGGTCGCGAGATCATTCGCCGCTGGCTGCGCTGGGCCGGGGCGCCGCTCTGGAACCACCAGGGGCGTGATCACTATTCGCTGCGGTGCCGGCAAAGCACTGCCGAGGTGGCGCCGGAAGCCCCCGCCCCTGCCGTCGATGCCACCACGGAGGTGAAGTGATGCCCGCCAGCAAACATCGCAAGAATCGCCGCGCGCATCAACCGCGCGAGAAATCTCTGCCGTCCTGCTTCCGCTTCAGCCGCAAGGCAGAGACGGACCTCCAGCTCCTTCCCCACAGTGAGCTGAGCAAGATTCTTGATGGCTCGGCCACGGAATCTGCCTGGCACACCCTTGCGTTCCGCATCAATGTCGGCCAAGCCGTTGCGACCCTCTACTTCGCTGACAACGGAGAGCTGCGCGATGCGATGGATGCCGCCGTCATTGCTGTCGCGGACGTAGGCAAGCGTTTCCGCGCTCGTGGCCGCATGGGCGTGACCGGTGACGAATTCCGTGTCATCGGCCAGGGCCTCAACCTGACCGACGAAATGCAGAAAGCCTGCACGCGCCGCCAGTTGCTGGTCGCCACGCTGCAGGTCCATGACACAGCCACCGCCAACGGCCCCGTCCAAACCGGCGATATTGCCTATATCGAGTAAAATGCATGACCACGAGCACCATTTCCCTTCCCGCTTCGCCCTACGCCGAGCGCGTGGCGCAGATCATCTGCAATGGCCTCTATCCGGAAGAAGCCGCCAAAGGCACTACCCTCGCCGACTTCCCGGCCGCAACCCGTCAGAACCTACTGACAATTGCCGAGGCCATCCTTGTCGAAGGGCCGCGCGTGGAGCACCCAGCGCTCCAGTACGCTTGGTGGGTCTCCAGCTCGCCCGTGCTGGACGATCTGGCGCCAGCGCAACTGCTCGCCGGCCAGCCGCTCGACACGTCGACGGGCGCGCCTATCCAAGTCGAAGCGCACCAGGCCGCGCATCTCGAAAAGCCGTGGCGCGCGCGGCTGTCGATGCTGATCTACGCGTTGCAATGGGCCGACCCGCGCAAGGTGATGGCATGACCCAGCGCGAGCACAACGGCCGCGTGACAGCGCCGCACGTCCCCCTCGGCGATGCAGCGGTGGCTGCCGCCTTCTGGCGCGATAAGGAATGGAAGACGTGGGCCGTGGACATCGCGGCAGGCCCGACGAAGAAGCTGACTTACTGCGCGACTTGGTATGCCCGCGCACGCACTGCGGAGACAGCGATTGCCTGCGTGCAGCGCAATCTGATCAGCCGGCCGCCCCGTGGCGCGCGATTCACTGCCCGCCTTGCTGGTCCACGCGAACTGGGCTGCATCCCGACCCCGCAAACACCAACCACGGAGGCCGCATGATGGGGCGACGCGAACGGCGTGTGGCGCTTGTCTGCACGACGGCATTGGCGGCGGCGTGTTCTGTGGTTGCCGCGTGGCTGTCAGCGGCCGGCGCCTGGAATCGTGGCGGCACGCTGAGCGAGCGTGCGCTGATCGCTGCAGTGGCCGTGCTGCTGACGCTGGCTGTCCACCAGTTGCCGGCCGTGCTGGCAGCTGGCAGGCGGTGGCCAGTCGCCGGCTGGGCGCTCTGGTGCGTGTGCCTGGCATCCGTGGTGTGGGGCCATCTCGCCTTCTTCGCGGCGGCCAATGGTCATGCTGGCGATGCCCGCGCGCAACGCCAGATCGAGGCAACCGCATCGGTGCCGATGGAGGCACGGGTGGTGGCGCGTCCCCTCGCCGTAGTCAGTGCCGAACGTGCCACGGTGCGCGGCGATATCGCACGGCTGCAGGCCACGGCCGCCAACTGCCGCAATTGCCCGCTCGCGGCGGCGCGGATCACCGCGCTGCAGCAACGGGTCGAGGCGCTCGACGTGGAAGAACAGGAGGCACGCCGGGCCATCCGACAGGACGATAGCGCCCGTGCCACGGCGCAGAGCCACGCGGCGGGCCTCGACCAGGCGCGAATCGATCCGGCCGCGCGCCTGCTCGGCGCGACCATCGGCGCGCAGGCCGACACGGTGCTGCTGGCCACCCAGTTGGTCGCGGCGATCTGTCTGGAACTGGTGGGCTGTGTGCTGTGGCTACGAGTGGGGTCACTGCGTACCGCCGCCACCGAGGGGCCATTACCCTGCCACGCCCCACTGACACCGGCCGTGACTACGCCTCCGCAGGCCGGTAACGAGACCAGTAGCGGCACCAGTCACGCAGAAGACGACCCCGTCGTGGCCGCAGTACGGCGCGGCGACCTCAAACCGACAGTCGCGGCGATTCGCCAGTTCGTCGGGTGCTCACAGGCCCGCGCCATGACGATTCGCCGCCGGTTACTGGCGAGCGGGATCGCGGCGGATGCACCGGGAGGTGCCGCATGACCGGGCATGCCGAAGGAATCAGCGCCCCCCGCGCTGTCGGCCTGGCGGACGCAGCCGCCCTGCTCGGCGCGCACCCGGAGACGGTGCGGCTCAAGGCCAAGGCCGGGGAATTGCCCGGCCGCAAAGTCGGCAAACGCTGGATGTTCTCAACGATTGCCCTGGAACGTTACCTCGCCGGACAATGGATCCCGCGAGTTGTGCAAGGCGACCAGGCAAAGGAAGGTGAGCCATGTCGCTCTTCAGACGCAAAGGTAGTAACAACTGGTATTACAAGCTGTACCCCCCGGGCGGCGGGCCTCCGGTACAAGGAAGCACTGGCACCGACGACCAAAAGCGGGCGCGGGAGCTGCACGACCGCCTGAAGGTGGATCTGTGGAACCAGGCCAAGCTGGGGGCGCGGCCCCGCTACACATGGAACGATGCGGTGGTGCGGTACGTTGAGGACCGGGCCGGTCTGGCCAGTCTGGACACCAGCAAGATTCACCTGCGCTGGCTCGATGCGCATCTGAATGGCGTGGAGCTGGGCCAGATCGACCGCGACCGCGTGGATGCGATTGCTCGCGCAAAACGGGCAGAGCGCCGCACGGTGCGGACGAAGCAGGGCCTCAAGGAGCTGGAAGCCACGGTGAGCGCCGGCACGGTGCGCCGCGTGATCGGCGTGCTGACGGCAGTGCTCAACGCCGCGGTGGAGTGTGGGTGGCTCGACAGCGCGCCCAAGCGCAAACGCGCGAAGGTGGCCAGCAAGCGGATCCGCTGGCTGACCGCCGCCGAGGCGGAGCGCCTGCTGGCCGAGCTGCCCGAGCATCTGGCGGACATGGCTCGCTTCAGCCTCGAAACGGGGCTGCGGCGGGCCAACGTGACCGGGCTGCAGTGGTCGCAGGTGGATCTGGCGCGACGCGTGGCGTGGATCCATCCCGACCAGGCGAAGGCGCGCAAGGCCATCACCGTGCCGCTGTCGGACACGGCGGTGGCCGTGCTGCGCCGGCAGTTGCCGAAGCAGCGCGAGGCCGAGCACGTCGCGGCGGTGTTCGTCTACCGGGGCAAGCCGGTGCACCAGACAAGCACGGCCGCGTGGGGCAAGGCGCTGGACCGTGCGCGGATCCGGGACTTCCGCTGGCATGATCTGCGGCACACCTGGGCGAGCTGGCACGTGCAACGGGGCACGCCGCTGCAGGTGCTCAAGGAGCTGGGCGGCTGGGAAACGATGGAGATGGTGCAGCGGTATGCGCACCTGTCGGCGGATCACCTGGCGCAGTGGGTGGCGCCGCTGACGGCCGTGCCGGCGCCGAAGTTAGCTGCAGTTTAGCTACAGTCGCCCTTCGCGGCGGTGGGGGGAGAAGCGGGAAACCCTTGTGGGGATTGGCGCGCCCGGCTGGGATCGAACCAGCAACCCCTGCCTTCGGAGGGCAGTACTCTATCCATTGAGCTACGGGCGCGATGTGAGCTGCGTTGACAACGGCGGACGCCGTCGTCGGAAAGTCGCATAGGATACCCGAGTTGTCCGTGGACGTCCATGCGGGATGGGCCGGGGCTGGCCGAATCGGGGTTTCCACAGGTCTCTGAGCCGTCGCATTTGGCCCCGTGGGCGATATCTTGGGTCTATAATCGGCACCTATTTGCGTCGTACCAGAGACGTAGCGGGGTGGGAGACAGCCCCGGGCGCAATGACCGACAGATTCATCCCCGAAAACAGGGCCAGACAAGCAAGCCGCCCCCACGTGCTGTGCACCAGGTTTCCCGCAAAATCGAGAGTTCTGTATGAGTGACGTCCATCAAAACGACCACCACGAGTCGCCAATCAAGACCCCTAAGCAACTTATTGCCGTTGTGATCGCCGCCTTTCTGGTGCCGATCATCGTCATCATCCTGCTTGTCAATTTTGTCGGACACGGCACCCTCGAAGGCGCCGGCTCCACGCAAAGCGCGGAAGCGGTGAACAGCCGCATCGCGCCGGTGGCTTCACTCGAGATCAAGGACCCGAACGCGCCTCGCGTCTTCAAGACGGGCGAACAGGTCTACAAGGAAGTGTGCGCGGCCTGCCACGCCACGGGCGCCGCTGGCGCGCCGAAGTACGGCGTGGCCGGCGACTGGTCGGCCCGTATCGGCCAGGGCTTCGATGGCCTGCTCAAGGCGGTGCTGAACGGCAAGGGTGCGATGCCCGCCCGTGCCGGCACCTCGCCTGACGACCTGAGCGATTACGAACTGTCGCGTGCCGTGGTCTACATGGCCGACGCCGGTGGCGCCAAGTTCCCTGAGCCGGCCGCACCGGCACAAGGCGCTACCGCGCAGGCTGCCGCCCCGGCACCCGAGGCGCCGGCAGCTGCGGCGGCACCGGCCGCAGCAGCCCCCGCCGCAGCGGCTCCCGCTCCGGCAGCCGCCACAACCGCTGCCGCGCCGGCCGCGGCTTCGGCTGAAACGGGCAAGAAAGTCTACGAACAGGTTTGCGCCGCTTGTCACGCTGCTGGCGTGGCGGGTGCGCCGAAGTTCGGCGACAAGGCTGCCTGGGCACCGCGTCTCAAGGAAGGCATGGACGCCGTGCACAACTTCGCTCTCAAGGGCAAGGGCGTGATGCCACCCAAGGGCGGCTACGCGGGTCCGGATGCGGACGTGATTGCAGCGTCGGACTACATGGCGAACGCGGCGAAGTAATTCCCGCAGACGCTCAGCAAAAAGCCCGCGATGATTCGCGGGCTTTTTTGTTTCTTGCTTTTGCTTCTTGCCGATGTTTCTTACAGATCGTCCGCGGCTTCAGACCACGCGCGAGTAGCGCACCAGTGGAATCACCTTTGCGTCATTCGATGCTGGAGCGGGCTGCGGCCGGCTGGCATCTTCGCGCAGGTAACGGTCGAACACCATTGCCACGCGCCGTACCAGCAGGCGGCCAAGCGTCGTGATCTCGATCCGCTCCGGCGTACGGTGCACCAGGTGATCCGCCGCCAGCTTGTCCAGGTCGGCAAGTTCGGCGGCAAAAGTCGTGGCGAAGTCGATGCCGTATTCCGCTTCGACGGCAGCGATGTCGAGTGTGCCGTTGCACATCAAGGCGCCGATGATGGCTTTGCGCAGATGATCGTCGGCGGACATCTCGAGTCCGCGCACGATCGGCAGACGGCTGGCGTCGATGGCGCTGTAGTACGCATCCGTGGTGCGGGCGTTCTGCACATAGTGGCCAGCAACCGCGCCAATCGCCGATACCCCGAGACCGATCTGGTCATAACCCGCATGCGTGGCATAGCCCTGGAAATTGCGCTGTAGCCGGCCTTCGCGCTGAGCGATGGCCAGGTCATCGTCGGGCAAGGCAAAGTGATCCATGCCGATGTAGACGTAGCCAGCGGCGGTCAGCCGTTCGATCGTCGACACCAGGATGTCGAGCTTCTCCGCCGCCGGCGGCAGTGTTGCGGCATCGATACGGCGTTGCGGCTTGAACACATGCGGCAGATGCGCGTAGCTGTAGACCGACAACCGATCCGGACGAAGCTCCAGCACGCGCTCGATCGTCGCGCCAAATCGCGCCGTGGTCTGGTGCGGCAGTCCGTAGATCAGATCCACGCTGACCGACTGAAAACCCAGGCGCCGCGCAGCCAGCACGACATTGCGCGTCTCTTCATACGATTGCACGCGATGGACGGCCTGCTGAACCTCCGGGTCGAAATCCTGCACACCGAGGCTGATCCGGTTGAAGCCGAGTTCGGCCAGCAGGTCCATGCGCTCGTCCGTCACGCGGCGCGGATCAATTTCAATCGAGTGCTCGCCTTCGGGCAGCAATACGAAATGCTCGTGCAGCGCCGCCATGACGCGACGCATTTCATCGGGATCGAGGAAGGTTGGCGTGCCGCCACCCCAATGCGACTGCATCACGGCGCGACGCTCGCCAAGCCGTGCCGCCACCATCGCCATCTCACGCGAGAGGTAATCCACATACTGCGCGCTACGGCTGTGGTCCTTGGTGATGATCTTGTTGCAGCCGCAGTAGTAGCAGATGTTCTCGCAGAACGGGATGTGCAGATAAAGCGATAGCGGCGCTGGTGTGTCGGCGCGACAGGCCTGCAACGCGCGCAGATAGCCAGCATCGCCCACTTCGTTGTGAAAGCGGTCGGCGGTGGGATAAGAGGTATAGCGCGGGCCGTTGCCATCGATACGGCCGGCCAGGCTGCGGAAATCGGCAAGTGCGCGGCGGTCGAACGCGGTGCCGGCGACGTCGGAATTGGGGGCGAACATGCGGGGACTCGATTTGTTGGCGTGGGTGACGACCGATGCTATGCCTCGCGCGGTAGTGAAACTTTGACGCCAATCAAAATCACGGCAACCGTACGCCTGCCAGCCCCGCGAAGGCGGGGGCTGCAAGTCTGGTGAAAGTCACGGAAGCGTCATGAAGGGCCGATAGTCTCGGCCCCGGCTCCACGTCGTCCCGCCCGTTTCCGCTGCCTGCAGCGCTTTCTGCGTTCCACCCGACTACCTTCACTGCCATGCGCCCAGCCTTGCCGCAGTCGATCCCCACTTGTGCGCCCGCGTTCGCGGGCCGCCGTCGCGCCCTGCGGATGCTCGGCGCACTCTCTTCCGCCGCCATGTTGCCCGCCTTTGCACAGCCGGCTGGCCAGGTGCTTCGCCGGCAGCTCGTCGTCGGCCACCTGGTTGACCGGGTTGGCCCGCAGGCCGATCAGGCACGCGACTATCTGGCAGGCGCCAAAGTGATGTTCGATGCCTTCAATGCATCGCCGGCCAGCAATGGTGGCCTGCGCGTCGTGCACGTTGTGCGCGATGCCGACGCATCGAACCCGCGCGCCGCCGCCGCGCAGGCCACGGCGCTGGCTGACAACGAGCGTGCCGAAGTGTTGTTCGGGCCGGGCGACAGCCTGCTGCCCACGCTGGCCAATTCGCCCGAGCTGACCCGGCGCGGCGTGCAGATCGTGGCGCCGCTGTCGGGGCTGGCGTTGGCTGCGGACAACGTGTGGTTCACCCGCGCCGACTACCAGGCCGAACTCGATGCCGCGGTTCACCAGTTGCGCAGCTACGGGCTGGGCGGCATTGCGCTGGCGGTATCGCCGGACTTTGCGGCAGGCACGCTCGGCGTCGGCACGCCCTGGCTGGCGCGGCTTGAAAAGGACATGTCGACGCGCGCCGTGGTGCTGACCGGCAACCTGGAGGAAGGCGCGCGGCGTATCGCATCGTCCCGTCCTGGCGCCGTGATCGTGGCGGGCGATACGCTGGCCTACGGCAGTCTTGGCCGCGCGCTGGCGGCGCAAAACTGGTACGGCTTTCTGGTGGGACTATCGGCGGTGAGTCCGTCGGCCGCGCGCGAAATTCTCGGCACCAACTATGCGGGCGGCATGGTCGTCACGCAAATTGCGCCGGGACCGCAGGAATCGACACTACGTGTGGTGAAGGAACACGTCGCACGCATGAAGCAGTATCTCGACGAGCCACCCTCGCCCGCCACGCTAGCGGGCTACATCGGCGCGGCGTGGCTGGTGCGCTCGGCCGTGGGAATGAAGACATCGGGTACGGCCGAATTACGCCGCGCGCTTCAGGCACGTATCGACGTAGGCGATTTCACGCTGGACTTCACGCGCGGGCTGCGGGGGTCCCAGTACGTGCAACTGGCGGCGATCGGCAAGAGCGGCCTGCCGCAGCGAGCATGACAGCGCGCCGCGCCGCCTATCTCAGGCGCGCGGCAGCGTGATGCTTACGCGCAGGCCACCCTCGAGGCGATTGGACAGCTTCAGCTCGCCGCCGTGGCGCGCCACGATGTCGGCGGCAATCGACAAGCCCATACCCACGCCGCCGGTGGCGCGGCTGCGCGACGATTCCACGCGATAGAACGGCTCCAGCACGCGCTGCAGCTCCGCGGGCGGAATGCCGGGACCGCTATCGCAGACGTCGATCGACACGCGCTCGGGGCTATCGGTCAGGATGATGTGCGCGGCGCCGCCATAGCGGTGCGCGTTCTCCACAAGGTTCACCACCGCGCGCCGGAGTTCGGTCGGATAGGCCAGCAGCGGCGCGGCATCGCCGGACAGCCGCACGTCCTGCCCGATTTCCTGCGCATCGTCGACAACGGCCTGCAGCAAGGCCAGCACGTCCACGCGCTGGCGCGGGCCCGTGGCATCGTCACGCTCGCGCAGGTAGTACAGCGTGGCATCGATCAGGCCGTTCATCTCGGCCAGATCCTGGCGCAGCCGATAGCGCACGTCGTTGTCTTCGACGCGTTCGATGCGCAGGCTCATGCGTGTCAGCGGCGTGCGCAGGTCATGCGAAACCGCGGCCAGAAAACGCGACTGCTGCGCGAGCTGCGTGCGGATGCGCTGCTGCATCAGGTTCAGCGCGTGCGTGGCATCGCGGGCTTCCGCCGGACCGGTGTCTTCATCGAGCGGCGGCGCGTGCACGTCCTGCGCCAGGCGGTTGGCTCCGCTGGCCAGTTGCTGCACTGGCCGCGCCAGCAGGCGGGCGCCCACCCAGGACGCGATCAGGATGGCCGCCAGCTGGAACAGCAACCCCAGATGCGGTGGCCAGATGCCACGGATATGGAATCCCTTTGGCGGCCCCGGCGGCCAATCGCCAGGACGGCGTTCGCGGAACGCTTCGGGACGCAGCGGCGGGCCATCGAAGTCGAACGGTTCATTGCCGCGCATGCCAGGCGGCGGGCCCGGTGGATGGTCGGGCATGAACACGCCTTCGAGCGGGTTGGGCGGCGGGCCGGGCAGCAGCCGGCCGGCGGCTTCGGCTTCGGAGGCGGCCCGGCGCATGCGCTCCATGTAGCGCTCCGATCCCGGGCGTGGAAACACGCTCTCGATCACGGTCACGCCCAGCACGTGCACGGCCAGCATGATGGCGGTCATCACGAAGAACAACCGCATGAACATCGAATTGAACCGGCGGCGCCGGGCCGGTTCGCCGGCGCGCGGGTCCGGACGCACAACCGATGCGCCGTCAGCCGACGGCGGCGTCGCAGCAGCCATGCCGTCAGTGCTCCACGTTGCCGGTGAAGACGTAGCCTTCGCCGCGCACGGTGCGGATCAGCGACGAGTCGCGCGGATCGTCACGCAGCTTCTGGCGCAGGCGCGATACCAGCAGATCGATACTGCGGTCGAACACATCAAGGTCGCGGCCGCGCGCATTGTTGATCAGCATTTCGCGGTCGAGCACCCGGTTCGGGTTCTCGATAAAGGTCAGCAGCAGGCGGAATTCCGCATTGGACAGCGGCACTACGGTCTCTTCGGCATCGACGAGCTGGCGCAGCGTCGCATTCAGGCGCCAGCATCCGAAACGCATCTCGTGACCGCCAGCGGCGGGCGTCGTCCGGCGCACCTCGCCACGGCTGCGGCGCAGCACGGTGTGGATGCGAGCCACCAGCTCGCGCATTTCAAACGGCTTGGTCACGTAGTCGTCCGCGCCCACCTCCAGACCCACCACGCGGTCGGCCAGCTCGGCGCGCGCGGTCAGCATGATCACTGGCAGGTCGCTGCGCTCGCGGATTTCCCGGCACAGCGTCAGGCCGTTCTCGCCCGGCAGCGAGAGATCCAGGATCACAAGGTCGTACTCCTGCGTACCCAGCGCTGCGCGCATTGCCGTGCCACCCTCGGCACCTTCCGCCTCCATACCGAAAGTGGCCAGGTATTCGGCAAGCATGGTGCGGATCTGGGGATCGTCGTCGACGATCAGCAGGCGGATGGGCAGGTTTTGCGACAGGTCCATGTGGTGTGGAAATAAGAAAGACGCGGAAATTCCGAGCGGCCAATGTACCAGCCAGGAGATTACAGGCGATGCCGGCTTTGTATCAAAGTTGATACGTGCGGAAAGGGCCACATGTGGCCTGCCCCGTGCCACGAAGGTGGTGGCGCTGGCGCTGTGTGCCGGCCGGAGAAAAATACGCTCCCGGTGCTGCCGCATCCGGGAGCGTTCAACAGGGAAGAAGCCGGGCTCGCATGCGCCCAGCCGCACCGCAACCGAAGGGCGGGCACGGTGCGTCGCAGGAACGCCGAGACGTTCTCACGCGGTGGCAATCGTAGTAAGGCTGTACTCCGGCGTCTTGTCGGCCTTGTATCAACGTCAGCTTGCGGCAGGCTTGTTGAGCAGCGCCTTCAGGCCGGCGAGCCGATCCTTCGGACTCATGGCAGGCATCGCGTCCTGCGGTGCGGGGCCATCCTCCAGTTTCATCTCGGCGATGAAGCGGGACGGCTCGACCGAATAGGTTTCGCGCGCGCGCTTGCGCTTCTTGCACCAGCTGATCTGCAGGCTGCGTTGCGCGCGCGTGATGCCCACATACATCAGGCGGCGCTCTTCCTCGATCTTGTCGTCGCCAAGGTCTTCGTCCTCGCGGGTGTGGGGCAGGATGCCCTCTTCCACGCCCACCAGGAACACGTGCGGATATTCGAGGCCTTTCGATGCATGCAGCGTCGACAGTCTTACCGCGTCAGGATCTTCCTCGCGGCCTTCGAGCATGCTCATCAGCGCCACGGTCTGCGTCAGTTCCAGCAGGTTCTTGCCTTCGTCGCCAAAACCATCGGCGTTGTCGAAGCCGGTAGCCTCGCCCTCGCCATCCGCTTCGGGTCGCGTGCCCTTGCGCTTGAGCCAGTCCAGGAATTCCAGCGTGTTGGTCCAGCGCGACTGCGCCTGGCGTTCGTCGAACGTGTCGTACAGGTAGGCCTCGTAGTGGATGCCTTCCATCAGATCGTCCAGCACGACGGTCGCTGGGTCCTTGGCGGCACGGTCGGCCAGCCGCACCATCGATTCGCAGAACACACGCAGCGGTTCCAGCTGGCGCGGCTGCAGCTTGGCCTCGATACCGCCCATCATCGCCGCCTCGAACAGCGAAACCTTGGCCTGGCCCGCGAACGTGCCCAGCACTTCGAGCGTGGTATTGCCCACGCCACGGCGCGGCGTGGTAATGGCGCGGATGAATGCGGGATCGTCGTCGGGGTTAGCGATCAGGCGCAGGTAGGCGCAGATGTCCTTGATCTCGGCCTTGTCGAAGAAGCTCTGGCCACCGGACAGCACATAGGGAATCCGCTCGCGCCGCAGGATCTGCTCGAACAGCCGCGCCTGGTGATTGCCGCGATAGAGAATCGCATAGTCTCGAAACTGCGCCCGACGCTCGAACTTGTGCGCGGATAGCCGGAACACCACCGACTCCGCCTCGTGCTCTTCGTCGTTCATCGGATGCACCGCGATCGGATCGCCCATACCATGCTCGGACCACAGCTTCTTGTCGAACAACTTGGGGTTGTTCGCAATCACCGCGTTGGCCGCTTCGAGAATGCGCACGGTCGAGCGATAGTTCTGTTCGAGCTTGACGACCTTGAGGTCCGGGAAATCGGTCTGCAGCAGGCGCAGGTTATCCAGCGTGGCGCCGCGCCAGCCGTAGATGGCCTGGTCGTCGTCGCCCACGGCCGTAAAGGCCGGTGCGCGCAGGTGCGACCCGCCGGCCAGCAGCTTCAGCAACTGGTACTGGCACGCGTTGGTGTCCTGGTATTCGTCCACCAGGAAATAGCGCAGGCGGTTCTGCCATTTCAGCCGCACGGCTTCATCGCGTGCGAACAGCTCGGCGGGCAGCCGGATCAGATCGTCGAAATCCACCGCCTGATACGCGTGCAGCGTGGCCACGTAGTTGCGATAGACCATCGCCGCCTGATGCTCGTCGGCATTGGCGGCCTGCGCCAGCGCGGTCTCCGGATCGACCATGCCGTTCTTCCACAGCGAGATCGTGCCTTGCACGCTGCGGATCAGCTTCTTGTCGGTGGTGGCGAGCTGCTCCTGCACGAGCCCGAAACAGTCGTCCGAATCCATGATCGAGAACTGCGGCTTCAACCCGACATGCTCGGCTTCCATGCGCAAGATTTGCACGCCAAGCGAGTGAAACGTACAAACCGTCAGCTGCTTGAGTGGAATGCGCTTCCCTTCGCGCGTGGTCTTGCCTTCCATCAGCTTGCCGATGCGTTCCTGCATCTCCTTGGCCGCCTTGTTCGTAAAAGTGACGGCGGCGATGTGACGCGGTTCGAACCCCTTGTCCTCAATCAGGTGCGCAATCTTTTGCGTAATCACGCGCGTCTTGCCGGAGCCGGCGCCAGCCAGCACAAGGCAGGGGCCGTCCAGGTAGCGAACCGCTTCGGATTGCGCGGCGTTGAGTCCGTGGGTCATGGGGCAGGGAAACGATGCAGGCGGGATGTATCAAGGCGCACGTGCGACGCGGCGCGCCAAAGGCGTCGATGTTAACACGCGCTTCATGTCTTTCAGCCCGGTGTCGGACAGCGTCCGACAAGCGGCGTTTCAGGCTGGTAACAATCGTAAAGCGGGGGCACGCGGGGCACGGAGCTTGCCTCTTACCTTGCACGACCGCGCGGGTCTCGCGCGTTGCGCGACCGGTTCGGACCACCAGACCAAACACATCGAAACGATGACAAACCATTGAAAAGAAGGAGCCATCATGAAGACGCTTCGCACACTTTCCAAGGTCGCGCTGATTGGTGCCGTGCTGGCTGGCTTTGCCGGCTGCGCGGACATGACCCCGAAACAACGGAACACGGCAATCGGCGCGGGCGCCGGTGCGCTGGGTGGTGCCGTACTGACCGACGGTAGCGCGCTCGGCACGCTGGGCGGCGCCGCGGTGGGTGGCGTGGTCGGCAACGTCGTGACGAAGGACCGCCGCTAATTCGCCGGCCTGGGGGCGAGACCTGCCGTCGGCGTCAGGTGTGTTTGACAAAGGCAGACCGGTCCCGTACATTCTCGCGCATCCGGCCGGGAGAGCGCGCAGCGACTGCGCCGCCGAAGGGGAACTACCCAAAAACTCTCAGGCACCACGGACCGACCGGATCGGCATGCAACATGCACACGATGCATGCCGCACTCTGGAGAGCGACATCCGCCACTGCCATGCAGGGTGAGCATGTCCACCGAAGGGGCGCACGGAGCCTACGCGCAAGCGAGGGTCCGTAATCTCTCAGGTATCGAGGACAGAGGGGTCATCCGCCGCAGCGGATTGGTTGCACATTGGTGCGCCGATCGTTGCGGCGGATGACCCTTTTTTCGTTTTCGAACCGCCCCCGAGGATATTCATGACGCTCCAGGCCACGCCCCTCAACGCTATTCATCGCGCCCTCGGCGCCCGCATGGTCGACTTCGGCGGCTGGGACATGCCGGTCAACTATGGCTCGCAGATCGAGGAACACAACGCCGTGCGCGCCGATGCCGGCATGTTCGACGTATCGCACATGTGCGTGGTCGACCTGCATGGCGCCAACACGCGCGCCTTCCTGCGCGGGCTGCTGGCCAACAACGTGGACAAGCTGCAGACGGCGGGCAAGGCACTGTATTCGTGCATGCTCGACCAGAAAGGCGGCGTCATCGACGACCTGATCGTCTACTTCTTTGCCGAGGACCACTTCCGCCTGGTGGTGAACGCCAGCACGGCCGTCGGCGATATCGAATGGATCCGGTCGCGCAATGCGGCCACCGGCAGCGACGTGACGATCACGCCGCGCCGTGGCGACGTGGCCCCGGCCGGCGCCGGTAATCTGGCCATCGTGGCCGTCCAGGGTCCGAACGCACGCGCCAAGGTTTATCAAGCCTTCCCCTCCACCCAGCCCGCCGATGCACTGAAGCCGTTCAACGCGCTGGTCGTGCAAGACCCGGAAATGGGCGAGCTGATGGTCGCACGCACCGGGTACACCGGCGAAGACGGCTTCGAGCTGGTGGTGCCGGCCGAGAACGTCGCCGGTATCTGGGAAAAGCTGTCCGCCGCCGGCGTACGCCCGGCTGGTCTCGGCGCGCGCGACACGCTGCGCCTGGAAGCCGGCATGAATCTGTACGGCCAGGACATGGACATCAACACCTCGCCGCTCGACGCGGGCCTGGCCTGGACCGTCGACCTGCAAAGCGAGCGCGATTTCTTCGGCAAATCGGCCCTGCTGGCCGGCGGCCAGAAGCAGACATTCGCGGGCCTGATCCTGCGCGACAAGGGCGGCGTGCTGCGCGCGCACCAGAAAGTCATCACCGCGGCCGGCGACGGCGAAATCACCAGCGGCACGTTCAGCCCGAGCCTGCAGCAGTCGATCGCGTTCGCCCGCCTGCCGAAGGACGTGGTGCCCGGCACCGACGTCCAGGTCGAGATTCGTGACCGCAAACTGACCGCTACTGTGGTTAAACTGCCGTTTGTGCGCAATGGCAAGGCACTCGTGAGCTGAGGCATCGCCCGGCTTCACACCCAACGGTCGCCCTTCCACCCGTCCGCTCGAGCCCAACCTGCTGCGGACCGGGTGCTTGAAACAAGAAACACACTGAATTGACGGAGAACCTCATGAACTTCCCCGCTGACCTGAAGTACACCGAGTCGCACGAATGGGTGCGCGTTGAGTCCGACGGCACGCTGACGATCGGCATCACCGACCACGCACAGGACGCCCTGGGCGACATCGTCTTCCTGGAACTGCCTGAAGTGGGCAAGTCGGTTGGCGCCGGCGACGCGCTCGCCGTGGTCGAGTCCGTAAAGGCGGCCTCCGACATCTACGCGCCGGTGGCCGGCGAAGTGATCGCGGTCAACGACGCCGCTTCGGCCTCGCCGGAATCGGTCAACACCAACGCGTTCGACGCGTGGCTGTTCAAGCTGAAGCCGGCCAACGCCGACGACGTGAACGGCCTGATGAACGCCGACGCCTACAAGGCCAGCGTCGGCGCCTGATTGCGCTGACAGTTTGATGCCGCGCGCGGCGGCCAGGCCGACCACCTGCCGCCGCCCGCTCGACGAGACCCCTTGCCATGAACGCCCCGCTTCCCATGAATGCAGCCGCCCAAGCACGGCCCACGCTGGCCGAACTGGAGGCGCGCGACGCCTTCGCCGCCCGCCATATCGGCCCCGATGCCGCCGAACAGCAGCACATGCTCAAGGTCCTTGGTTTCGACAGCCGCACCGCGCTGATCGATGCCGTGGTACCCGCCGCCATCCGCCGCCGCGACGGCATGTCGCTGGGCGAGTTCACCGCGCCACTGACCGAGGAAGCCGCGCTTGCACGGCTGCGCGGCCTGGCCAACAAGAACCGCGTGCTCAAGAGCTTCATCGGCCAGGGCTACTACAACACGCTCACGCCGGGCGTGGTGCTGCGCAACATCTTCGAAAACCCTGCCTGGTACACCGCGTACACGCCGTACCAGCCCGAAATCTCGCAGGGCCGTCTGGAAGCGATGCTGAACTTCCAGCAGATGATCACGGACCTGACCGGCCTGGACATTGCCAATGCGTCGATGCTCGACGAAGGCACCGCCGCCGCCGAGGCCATGACGCTGCTGCAGCGCGTGAACAAGCACGCATCGAACACGTTCTACGTGGCTGACGACGTGCTGCCGCAAACGCTGGAAGTGGTACGCACGCGCGCGCTGCCGCTGGGCATCGAGGTCAAGGTCGGCCCCGCCGCGGACGCCGCGCAGGCGCATGCCTTCGGCGTGCTGCTGCAATACCCCGGCGTGAATGGCGATGTGAACGACTACCGCGCCATTGCCGATGCGGTGCATGCCGCTGGTGGCCTGGTGGTGGCCGCCGCCGACCTGCTGGCGCTGACGCTGATCGCCGCGCCGGGAGAATGGGGTGCCGACGTAGCCGTGGGTAACTCGCAACGCTTTGGCGTGCCGCTCGGCTTCGGCGGTCCGCACGCGGGCTACATGGCGGTCAAGGACGACTTCAAGCGATCGATGCCGGGCCGCCTGGTAGGCGTGACGATCGATGCGCAGGGCAACAAGGCTTATCGCCTGGCTCTGCAGACGCGCGAGCAGCATATCCGCCGCGAGAAAGCCACTTCGAACATCTGTACCGCGCAGGTGCTGCTGGCCGTCATGGCGTCGATGTATGCCGTCTACCACGGGCCTCAGGGACTCAAGCGCATTGCGCAACGTGTGCACCGCCTGACCGCCACGCTGGCCGCCGGCCTGAAGACGCTGGGTCTGGCACCGGTCAACGCGACGTTCTTCGACACGCTGACGCTGGAAACCGGCTTCAACACCGATGCCTTCCACGCCACCGCCACGCAGCGCGGCATCAACCTGCGCCATGTGGGCGCCTCGCGCATTGGCATTTCGCTCGACGAAACCGCATCGCGTGAGGACGTGGTCACGCTGTGGGAAATCTTCGCGCACGGCAAGCCGGTGCCCGACTTCGACAAGATCGAGGCGTCGGTCGGTGACGGCTTCCCGGCCGCGCTGGCGCGTCAATCCGAATACCTGGCGCATCCGGTATTCAACACGCATCACGCCGAACACGAGATGCTGCGCTACCTGCGTTCGCTGGCCGACAAGGATCTGGCACTCGACCGCACGATGATCCCGCTCGGCTCCTGCACGATGAAGCTCAACGCCACCAGCGAGATGATTCCGGTGACGTGGCCCGAGTTCAGCAACATCCACCCGTTCGCGCCGCTGGACCAGACGGTCGGCTATCGCGAAATGATCGACCAGCTGGAAGCAATGCTGTGCGCCGCCACCGGCTACGCAGCCGTGAGCCTGCAGCCGAACGCCGGCTCGCAGGGCGAATACGCGGGTCTGCTGATCATCCACGCGTACCACGCCAGCCGTGGCGAAAGCCATCGCGATATCTGCCTGATCCCGTCGTCGGCGCACGGCACCAATCCGGCATCGGCCCAGATGGCCGGCATGAAGGTCGTGGTCGTGGCCTGCGATGAAAACGGCAACGTCGACCTCGACGATCTGGCGAAGAAGGCCGAGCAGCACAGCAAGAACCTGGCTGCGATCATGATCACGTACCCGTCCACGCATGGCGTGTTCGAGCAAGGCGTGCAGCAGATCTGCGAGATCGTGCACAAGCACGGCGGTCAGGTCTATGTCGACGGCGCGAACATGAACGCGATGGTCGGTGTCGCCGCGCCGGGCCAGTTCGGCGGCGACGTATCGCACCTGAACCTGCACAAGACGTTCTGCATTCCGCACGGCGGCGGCGGCCCCGGCGTGGGTCCGGTCGCAGTGGGCGCGCACCTGGCGGACTTCCTGCCGAACCAGGACAGCGTTGGCTATCGCCGCGATGACAACGGCATCGGCGGTATCTCCGCCGCACCGTTCGGCTCGGCCAGCATCCTGCCGATCTCGTGGATGTATATCGCGATGATGGGTTCGACCGGACTGACCGCCGCCACGGAGAACGCCATCCTGGCCGCCAACTACGTGGCCCGCCGCCTGTCGCCGCACTTCCCCGTGCTGTACACGGGGCAGCATGGTCTGGCGGCGCACGAGTGCATCCTGGACGTGCGCTCGCTGCAGAAGACCACGGGCATCAGCAACGAGGACGTGGCCAAGCGTCTGATGGACTACGGCTTCCACGCGCCGACGATGAGCTTCCCGGTGCCGGGCACGCTGATGATCGAGCCGACCGAGAGCGAATCGCTGCACGAACTCGACCGGTTCATCGACGCGATGATCGCCATCCGTGGCGAGATCGCCCGCGTGGAAGACGGCAGCTTCGACCGCGAGGACAACCCCCTCAAGCACGCTCCGCACACCGCCGCCGTGGTGGTGGGCAACGAGTGGAACCACAAGTACACGCGCGAAGAAGCGGCGTACCCGGTGGCATCGCTGCGCACGCAAAAGTACTGGCCGCCGGTTGGCCGTGCCGACAACGTGTACGGCGATCGCAACCTGTTCTGCTCGTGCGTGCCGATGAGCGAGTACGCCGACGAGTGAGTCCGCTGCCCTGAGCGTCGTCCGCTACACGCGGATGCCGCGAAGGGCTATGCTCAAGAGGCAGGCGCCGGCGTGCGGCGCCGTCCTTGAGCGGAGGGCTCATTCATGTGGAATCTCAGCGCCCCCTGGTGGGAATTCGTGCTGCGTGGGCTCATCGTCTATGGCGCATTGCTCGTGCTGATGCGGATGTCGGGCAAGCGGCAGACCGGGCAGCTCACGCCGTTCGATCTGGTGTTGCTGCTGATCATCTCGAATGCGGTGCAGAACGCCATGAACGCCGGCGACAACTCCGTGCTGGCCGGGCTGATTCTGGCAGCCACGCTGTTCCTCGCCGACACGATGCTCGGATATTTCACTTGGCGCAGCCGCCCGTTCGAACTGCTGGTGGAAGGCCGCCCGCAGATCGTGATTCACCAGGGCGAGATTTTTGACGAAGTGATGCGCCGGGAGCGCATCAGCACGCACGACTTGCACAAGGCGCTGCGCCGCAATGGCTGCACCCGCGTGGAAGACGTGCACTTCGCCATCCTGGAGACCGACGGCTCGATCAGCGTGAAGCTACGGGAGCGCCCGCTCGACGCTCCCGACCACGCCACCGGCGCGCTGTGGCGCCACCCGGGCCGTACCGATCAAGACACGCCGGTGTAGCGCCGGCACGATTCTGGAGTCAGCCGTGGCAGTCAGCGTCTTCGACCTCTTCAAAGTAGGCATTGGCCCGTCGAGTTCTCATACCGTCGGCCCGATGCGTGCGGCATTGATGTTCGCGCACGGCCTGGAACGCGACGGCCTGCTGCCGCAGGTGGCCAGCGTGCGCGTGGAACTGTACGGATCGCTGGGAGCGACTGGCAAGGGACACGGCACGGACAAGGGCGTGATCCTCGGGCTGATGGGGGAGTCGCCCGATACGGTCGATCCCGAGAGCATCGACGCCAGGCTCGCGGCGATGCGCGCGGGCAAGCTGCTGTCGCTACTAGGCAAGCACACGGTGCCGTTCGTGGAGCGTGAACACATTGCTTTCTATCGGCGCGAAGCCTTGGCCGAGCATCCGAACGGCATGAAATTCCACGCCTACGATGCTGACGGCGCGTCGCTGCGCGAAGCGCGATACCTCTCGGTGGGCGGCGGCTTCGTCGTCACGGCCGGTGCGCCCAATACGCAGGTGCTGGCCGCCGAGAAGCAGCTTCCGCATCCGTTCCGCAGTGGCCGGGCGATGCTCGACATGGCGCACGCCAGCGGCAAGTCGATCGCGCGACTCATGCTTGAGAACGAGTTGACCTGGCGTCCGGAGCAAGAGGTGGTGGACGGCCTGCTGCATATCTGGGACGTGATGCAGCAATGCGTGGCACGAGGTTGCCGCACGGACGGCGAGCTGCCGGGGCCGTTCAAGGTCAAGCGGCGCGCGCCGGAGCTTTACCGGCACCTGACATTGCGCGCGGAACGCACGCTGTCCGACCCGCTATCGGTCATGGACTGGGTGAACCTCTACGCCATCGCCGTCAACGAGGAGAACGCCGCCGGTGGCCGCGTGGTCACGGCGCCGACCAACGGCGCCGCGGGCATCATTCCTGCCGTGCTGCACTACTACGACCGCTTCGTGCCCGGCGCCAATCGCCAGGGTGTGGTGGATTTTCTGCTGACTGCTGGCGCAATCGGCCTGCTCTACAAGCTCAATGCGTCAATTTCGGGCGCCGAGGTCGGCTGCCAGGGCGAAGTCGGCGTGGCATGCTCGATGGCCGCCGGCGCACTCGCCGCCGTGCTGGGTGGCACGCCGGAACAGGTCGAAAACGCGGCGGAGATCGGCATGGAGCACAATCTTGGACTCACCTGCGATCCGGTGGGCGGACTCGTGCAGATCCCATGCATCGAGCGCAATGCGATGGCGTCCGTGAAGGCAGTGAATGCGGCGCGCATGGCGATGCGCGGTGATGGCACTCACTATGTGTCTCTCGACTCGGTCATCAAGACGATGCGCGAGACCGGCGCCGACATGAAGACCAAGTACAAGGAAACCGCGCGCGGCGGGCTGGCGGTCAATATCGTCGAATGCTGACGAAGTATTCCGGTTGCCGGCGTTTGCCGGCGTCGTATGATGAAAGCACTTCCGGTTTGCCGAAGAAAAAAACGCCATGCAGACCTTCCATCAGCTGTTCGACGAAACCTCGTCCACTTACACCTACCTGCTGATCGACGCCAAGACACACGAGGCGTTGCTGATCGACCCAGTCGACCGCCAGTACGAGCGTGACTTGTCCGTGCTACAGCAGACCGGCGCCAAGCTCGTCTGGGTGGTGGAAACGCACGCTCACGCCGACCACATCACGTCGGCCGGGCATCTTGCGAAATTGACGGGCGCCAGCACGGCGGCGCCGTCAGGCTGCGATATCAAACCCGCGCTGAAGCAACTGATCGACGGCGACACAATTTCGTTTGGCACCCAGGTGCTGCGCGCGATCCATACGCCCGGTCATACGGCTGGCAGCATGAGCTATCTGTGGGAAGAGCCCACGCCCGAGGGCGTGACGCGTCGCATCTTCACGGGCGATGCGCTGCTGATCGATGGCTGCGGCCGTACGGATTTTCAGTCAGGCGATGCCGGCACGTTGTTCGACAGCCTGACGCAGAAACTCTTCCGGTTGCCCGACGACACGCGCGTTTTTCCCGCGCATGACTACAAGGGGCAGACCGAATCGACCATCGGCCGTGAGCGCGCCTCTAACAGCCGGATCGCCGGCCGGACGCGCGACGAGTTCATCGTGATGATGCGAAATCTGAACCTGCCACGCCCCAAGCTGATGGATATCGCCGTACCGGCCAACCAGCAGCTCGGACTCGT
Source organism: Cupriavidus sp. 291-E7 (assembly GCF_057798835.1). NCBI lineage: Bacteria > Pseudomonadati > Pseudomonadota > Betaproteobacteria > Burkholderiales > Burkholderiaceae > Cupriavidus > Cupriavidus sp. 291-E7. The sequence continues at coordinate 163,845 of NZ_JBYOJV010000007.1, read as the reverse complement.
TACCGGCCGCGATGGGGAAAGCGTCCCACACGGGGCCTGAGGCATTCGATGGCGGTGCATGGCACGGATGCCAGGGCATCCGCGCTTACGCCTCCCACTGCTCGCACGTCCGCCGTACCGTATCGCGCAGGCTGTGCGCTTCATCGTTGACCGCGCGCACCAGGCGGGCATCGTTGTCGCGCGCGGCAGCCTGAGCGCGGATATTCGCCAATGCCTGCAGTGAGCCAAGCGCCTCCGCGTGCGGTTCCAGCGCGTCGCAGATCGACAGGATGTGGTCGGCAACCGGCATCCGCGTCAGTTCGTTCGGATGCACGTACTCGCCCTCCAGCCCGAAGCGGCACGCCTGGAAGCGGTTGAACGTGTACACCAGGTAGTCGTCTTCCTGCGGCATGAACGGCCGCGACAACAACAGGTAGCGCGCCAGCGCCTGGATATAGGCGGCGATGTCGCAGGCGCGCTGCACCGTCAGCGGGGTATCCATCACACGTACCTCGATCGTGCCGAACTCCGGCTTGGGACGGATATCCCAATAGAAGTCCTTCATGCTCTCGATCACGCCAGTGGCGCGCATCTTGTCGAAGTACGCCTTGAAGCCGTCCCACGTCAGCACGTGCGGCGCGCGGCCGCTCATCGGAAACGCGGCCACCGAATTCAGCCGTGCCGACGCAAAGCCGGTATCCACGCCCTGCACATAGGGCGACGATGCGGCCAGCGCGATGAAGTGCGGCACGTAGCGCCCGATCGCGTGAAGCAGAAACAGCGATTCATCGGCGCTCGGGCAGCCGATATGGACGTGCTGGCCAAACACCGTGAACTGCTTGGCCAGGTAGCCGTAGAGTTCGGAAATGTACTGGTAACGCGGCGAATTCGAGATCGTGCGGTCGGACCAGACCTGGAACGGATGCGTGCCGCCGCCGCAGATGCCAAGGTTCAGGCCGCGCGATGCATTGACCATCAGGTCGCGCATCACGGTCAGCTCTTCCAGCGCCTGCGCGTAATCGCGGCAGATGCCAGTGCTGATCTCGATCATCGACGGACTGATCTCGGGCTTGATATCGCCGGCGTGCTGCGCGCCTTTCAGCGCACGGAGCAGGTCTGGCGCAAACGGCGCCAGGTCGTAGTCATGACGATTGACGAGCTGCAGTTCCAGCTCGACGCCGAAGGTCAACGCCTCGGAATGCTTGAACGGTTCGAGCGACATCAGCGCCCTCCTCCATTGTCCCGTACCTCACCGGCGTAGCGCAGCGCCCAGGTCGCTATGATGGGCGAAACCAGTTGCTCGATCGCCAGCGCGCACAGAATGATCGATGCCAGCGGCGCGCCCGTGCCGGGATACAAGCGGGCGACGTCGCTCATCAAAAGATAAGCCAGCCCGGACATCGGCGCCAGCGCAAGGCCAAGCGCCATGCACTGCCGCAGGCTCAGCCCCGAGAAAGATCCCAGCGATACGACGCCCGCCAGCTTGGCGACATGGCGGAAGAACACCAGTGCCACGGCAAGTGAGCCGCCCACCACCCAGTCCTTCGCGGTCAACGGCAGGCCCAGCGACACGACCATGACGATGATCAGCAGACTGCCCGCGCTGCCGAAGTGCGTGGGCCACACATGCGGCTGGCGGTCCTGGTGCTTGAACACCACGCCGGCCAGCATCAGCGTCAGCGGCATCGACAGCTTCAGCACCCGCGTCAGCGCCAGCGTGAACAGCACCAGTCCAACCAGCACCAGGAAGCTGTAATGGTCGTCGGCCGACATGCGCGCATAGATGGCGTGCCCGAACTTGCCCACCACCCACGCCAGCAGGCATGAGCCCACCAGCAGATAGAGCGGATGCAGCAGCGCAGCGCCGATGTTGCCGTACTCGGAGTGCAGCCAGCCCGTCGCCACCTGGACGATAGCCGCGGCGTAGATCGAGTTGAGCGCCGACATCGCCAGCAGGCGCTCCGTCACCTGTCCGTCGGCGCGCAGCTCGTTCTTGAGCTGCAGCACTATCGTCGGCGAGGTGCTGACGGCGATCCCGCCCGCCAGAATCGCCACGCCGGGTGAAGCGCCCAGCCATTGCAGCACGGTGGACACCAGGCCCCACGTAAGCAGGCTTTCCGCGGCGCTGGTAATCAGCAGCCACGGATTGGCGCGGAGCCAGGAGAGCGACAGCCGGTGCCCGAGCTCGAATAGCGCCAGGGCCAGCGCCATATCGATCAGCACGCGCGTCTGCGCGATCATGTTGTCGTCGACGATGCTGCGGCCGAGCATGCCGGCGAACAGCCCCACCACCGCGTAACCGACGATACGCGGGCAGCCCAGCCAGCGGCGGCAGACCTCTCCGGCCAGTCCCGCGCCAACCAGCGCAAGACCCACCCAGAACAGGCCGCCCGGTGCCAGCGGCAGCGAGGGAAATAGTTGGCTCAATCCGTTCATGCGCGACATGGTAACGGAAGGACACGTCAGGAAATGTAAGTGCTTGTCCGACACTTTCCCGAACGCGCGCGCAATTTACGGCTACTACAAACAAAAACCGCTATCGTCTTCGATAGCGGTTTTGTAGGTCTTTCAAAATCAGAAATGTCTCGTGCGTTGGCTCACATTTGGGCGGCCGGCCTCACACCCCCCAGAGCTTCCACTTGGGCCGGGTGGCCTTTAGCGAAGACTCGACTTTGGCGTACAGGCCACGTGTACTGCCCTTTTCGCCTTCGAGACCCTTGGCCCGTTCGAACCAGCCCAGCGCCGTTTCGCGTTGGCCCATGCCCAGAGCAGCCTGCACCGCGGCAAGCCACGTTTGTGCATCCCAGTCATCACGCGCGGCAAAGGCGATCTGGAAATCGGTGAGCGCCTCCGGATGGCGCTCCAGATCCACCAGCAGCTTCGCGCGCTGCACGCGCGCCGGTGCCTGCGCCCGCGCATCGCCGTCCGCCAGCAGCACGGCCTGTTCGAGCAGCGGCAGCGCACGCTCATGGTCGCCAAGGTCGCGCCAGATCTGGCCGAAGCGGCCGGATACCCAGGCGTCCTCGATCAGCAGCGAGCGGCGTTGCAGCGCCTCAAGCTCCGCCAAGGCGTCGGCCTTGTCGTGCTCGTCCATCGACGCCATGCCGGTTTGCAGCAACGAGCCGTAGTACGCGCGCGCGTGGGCCATTGCGTGGGCGCCTTCGGAGCGCGCCTCCACAGGCAGCGCGTCGAGCCGCATGTCCATGTGCGCCAGCGCCGCGCTGGCCGATTCGGTTGCCTCGCGCCCGCCAATGGCCGCCCAGGCCGCCACCAGCCTGCTGAAGGCCCAGCTCACGTCGGCCGGACTGCGTTCCACCGGATAGCGATTGAGGACCTCGCCCGCCATGTCCACCACCTGCTGGTGCTGGCCAGCCGCGGCGTGCGCGTCGAGCAGATCGATCCAGTGATCGATGAAATCGCTCGCCGCCATGCCCTTGCGATGCAGCGCGACCTTTTCCTCCAGATGCGTGGCGTCCGCGGGCAGCGTGCGCGCCAGCAGGCGGCACAGCAGCGAATAGAGATGCGGGTCGGCGTTGCCGCCGTGTCCGTGGGCATCGCCCTCGCCGGTCTCGAAATACGCTTCGAAACAGGCCAGCCCCTTGCGGCACATGGCTTCGAGCATCGGCTTGAGAGCCGCCTGCGAGGCCGGCACTTCATCGAGGAAACTGCCAAGCGCGGTGGCCGCATGGAAATACAGCGCGCCATCGTCGGCATCGGCCGTCACGGCAAAGCCGGTCCACGCCGGCTGAGCAGGCGCGTTGGCGCCAGCCGCCACATGAGCCTGATGGCGCCACGTCAGCGCGCGCACCTGCGCCAGCGGGTCGGGTCGTTGGCGCAGATAGGTTTCGAGATCGTCGAGCGCAGCGGCGGGTTCGGAACCCAGTCGCAGCGGGGCGCGCAGCCGCCGTGCCTCGGCGTGATCGGGCTGTTCGGCCAGCACGCGCTCGGCCTGGGCGATGGCCAGCACATCGCCCTGGGCCGGCGTCAGATCCAGCAATTCAGGGGAATCGAGTGCGATGCGGCCCAGACAGACGCGCAGCAGCGGCTCGCCAAGCTGCCCGGCGGCATCGCTGCGGGCGACGTAGTCCTGCACCAGCGGCAGGATGTCGCCGGCACCCAGGTCGGGCGCGCGGTACAGCAGGTCGTGCCAGTAGCGTCCGGCCAGCGCGAAATCGTTCAGGCGGAACGCCACAAAGCCCGCGTAGAAATGGGCGGCCCACTCGCCGGTGGCCAGCCCGTTGCGGCGCGCGGCCTCATGCAACCACGGCTGTGCCTCGGTGTCGCGGCCTTCGCGCATCAGCAGCGTGCCGTACATATGGGCCAGCGCACCGCGCGAGGCCCAGCGGTGCATCGGCGACAGCGCAAGCTCGGGCAAGCGCGCCATGCCTTCGTCCAGCGCGGCCAGCGCGGCGGTCACATCGCCACGGTCGGACTGGATCTGGGCGCGCAATGCGGCGTAATCCACCACTTCGGGGTATGCCGCCCAGAGCTGGTCGGCAATCTGCAGCGCTTCGTCATGGCGCCCGGCATTGGCCAGAGCGATCGCATGGTCGTAACGGACATCCTGCAAGGTCCGCTCCTTCATCAGAATTCAGCAAAGGCGGAATTATGCGCTATTGGCGTGACATGCTTTGGGGAGAACAGCGAGGAAAAGGCGCTTGATTACCTTTGCACACAAATAAAAAGGCGCCAAAAGCGGACATCGTCCACGTATGGCGCCAGTTCTGCTGGCGGGACCGACGGGAAAGGCGCCGGCCCCGCTTCCGACGGATCCGGGGGATTACTTGCCGCCCACGGTCTCCAGCACGGTCCACTTGCCGCCTTCAACCTTGTAGACGGTGATACCGCCGTCCTTCAGGTCGCCGCGCGCATCGTAGGCCAGCGTCTTGGTGGTCACGCCCTGCATGTTGGTGGCGGCCAGCACCGGCAGGTAGCGTACCGGGTCAGCCGAACCGGCCTTGACCATCGCGCTCATCATCGCGGTGGCGCCATCGTAGGCGTACGGCGAATACGTCTGAACCTTCGAGCCAAAACGCTTTTCGTAACGCTTCTCGTAGGCGGCGCCGCCAGGCATCTGCTCCAGCGGCAGGCCAGCCAGCGATACCACGGTGCCATCGGCTGCCGGGCCGGCCAGCTTCAGGAAGTTGTCGGTCTTGGACATTTCGCCAGACACGATCGGTGCCTTCAGGCCCAGTTCCTTGACCTGCTTGGCCATCGGGGCCGACTGCGTCTCGGCGCCGCCGTAGAAAATCACGTCCGGGTTGCTGCGCTTGATGTTCGTCAGCACGGCCTTGAAGTCCACAGCCTTGTCGTTCGTGAATTCGCGGCGCACGATCTTGCCGCCGGCAGCCTTGGCGGCCTTTTCGAACTCGTCCGCCAGACCCTGGCCGTATGCGGTGCGGTCATCGACGATGGCGATGTTCTTGGCGCCGAGCTTCTTCACTACGAACGCGCCGATCACCGAACCCTGCTGGGTGTCGGACGTCATCATGCGGAACGTGGTCTTGAAGCCCTGGCGGGTGTACTCAGGCGCCGTGGCCATCGCGATCTGCGGAATGCCGGCGCGGTTGTAGACCATCGACGCGGGGATGCTGGTGCCCGAGTTGAAGTGGCCGAGCATACCCTGGATGCCGGCATCCACCAGCTTTTGCGCCACCACCGAACCGGTCTTCGGGTCGGCCTGGTCGTCTTCGGAGATCAGGACGAACTTGACTTCCTTGCCACCGATCTTCGGCTTGGTGGCGTTCATGTCGTCGATTGCCAGGACGATGCCGTTCTGCATGTCCTTGCCGTACTGTGCCTGGCCGCCAGTCAGCGGGCCGGCGTAGCCCAGCTTGATTTCCTGTGCCTGGGCGAAGGCGGCCGAGGCAGCGGTCAGGCCTGCAACGGCCAGGGCAACGGTCATGGCCGTCTTGCGGAATGTCGAGCTCATCAGTTCTCCTTTGGGTCCCATAGGGTGCCATATGGTGCCGGTGTCGGCATATTTGCGGATCGGCGTTGGCAGCACCGTTCCGTTCCTGGGTTGCGCGGCAGGGTCGGGATCGCCGGCCCCCGCCACGCGCTTTGGTAACAACCCGCTTGAGGCCGGTGCCTCAGCCGATCGTCATCAGACTTGCATTGCCGCCCGCCGCCGCCGTGTTGACGGACAGCGAACGCTCGATCAACAAACGCTCCAGCGCGATATTCGGTTCACCCTGGGCCAGGCCCTGCACGCCGACGATCGGACCGGGGCGCGTGGCCACCTGTTCGCAGACCGTGCGGAGCTGGTCGGAATCGCCGTGGTGCAGCACTGCGTCGAAGGCGATGTCCGTGCCCAGCCAGTCGGAAACCACGCGGACGCGCGATTGTACTGCGGCAGGCAGGCGCGCCAACAGGGCCTTTGCAACGGGTGTGTCTGTCCACAACGCTTCCGAGCCAACCGCCAGCACGGCGGCCAGTTGCAGCGCAAGGTCGGCATCGTTCTGCGCCAGGCAAAGCACGCGCTCGCGCGGCAGCAGCGAGTACGTGTTGCGCTCGCCCGTGGGGCCAGGCAGCGTGACCGACAGGCCCGAGGCCGATGCGGCGCCAAAGCGCTCGCAGGCGGCCGCCACCTCCGGCAGATTGGTTTTTGCCCAAACCTGCAGGGCGGACAGCTCGGCGTTCTCCGGTGCGACCGGTGTTGCGCCGCCCGCGTCGGACATGCGCACGCCACGTACCACCGCATCCTGCGGACAGACCGACAGCAGGCGGTGCAGATACAGCGGACCACCCGCCTTCGGGCCGGTGCCCGACAGGCCTTCGCCACCGAACGGCTGCACGCCCACGACGGCGCCGACGATATTCCGGTTCACATAGAGGTTGCCCACGTGCGCGCGGTCGACGATATGCGCAATCGTTTCGTCGATGCGGGTATGGATGCCCAGCGTCAGGCCGTAACCGGTGCTGTTGATCTGCCCGATCATCGTGTCCAGCGCCGTGCGCGGGTAGCGCACCACGTGCAGCACGGGGCCGAACACCTCGCGCTTGAGTTCTTCGATCGAATCAAGTTCGATCAGCGTCGGCGGCACGAAGGTGCCGTTGCGGCAGGCCGACGATAGTGCGACGTTTGGATCGGCCTGATGCACACGGCGCCCCTTGGCACGCATCGCCTCGATATGACGCACGATGTTGCCGCGCGCTTCCTCGTCGATGACCGGGCCGACGTCGGTCGACAGGCGATCCGGGTTGCCCAGCGTCAGCTCGCCCATCGCGCCCTTGAGCATTTCGACGATGCGGTCGGCCACGTCCTCTTGCAGGCACAGCACGCGCAGCGCGGAGCAGCGCTGGCCGGCGGAGTCGAACGCCGAGCTGACGACGTCGCCAACCACCTGCTCGGCCAGCGCCGAGGAGTCGACGATCATCGCGTTCTGGCCGCCGGTCTCGGCGATCAGCGGAATCGGGCGGCCCGATGCATCCAGACGACCGGCCACATTACGCTGCAGCAGACGCGCCACTTCGGTCGATCCGGTGAACATCACGCCCTTGACGCGGGCATCGCCCACGAGCGCGGCGCCCACGGTTTCACCGCGGCCCGGCAGCAGTTGCACGGCACCGGCCGGCACGCCGGCTTCGCGCAGCAGGCGCACAGCGGCAGCGGCGATCAGCGGGGTCTGTTCGGCCGGCTTGGCCAGTACCGGATTCCCGGCGGCCAGCGCGGCGGCAACCTGCCCCGTGAAGATCGCCAGCGGGAAGTTCCACGGGCTGATACAGACCACGGGACCGAGCGGGCGATGGGTATCGTTCGAGAACGTCTCGCGTACCTGCACGGCGTAGTAGCGCAGGAAGTCGACGGCCTCGCGCACTTCGGCAATCGCGTTCGAGAACGTCTTGCCCGCCTCGCGCATGATGATGCCCATCAGCGACTGCATCTGGGCTTCCATCAGATCCGCGGCGCGTTCCAGCGCGGCGGCGCGCACCTCGGGCGGCGTGGCCTGCCAGATCGGCGCCACGTTGACGGCGGCCGCCAGCGCTGCCTCGATCTCGGCCGGCGTGGCTTCGCTGACCTGGCCCACCACGTCGCGGTGATCGGCCGGGTTCAGCACAGGTTCGGACTTGGCTTCGGTGCGCGATACCTCGGCGCCCAGCAGCGGCTCGGCGCGCGGCGTGTCGCTGGTGCCAGCCAGCAGGGCGGACGACAGCGAGGCCAGGCGGTGTTCGTTCGACAGGTCGATACCGGCCGAGTTGGCGCGCGACTTGCCATACAGCGTGCGCGGTTGCGGGATGCGCGGATGCGGCAGGCCCAGCGTGCCCTCCTCCTTGTGCATCTGCTCGACCACGGCCACGGGATCGGCCACCAGTTCATCGAGCGGAATCGTATCGTCGGCAATACGATTCACGAACGACGTGTTGGCGCCGTTTTCCAGCAGACGGCGCACCAGGTAGGCCAGCAGCGTCTCGTGCGTACCCACCGGTGCGTAGATGCGGCACGGCCGGCCGAACTTGCCGTCCGCCTTCGCCCCGACGACCTGGTCGTACAGCGGCTCGCCCATGCCGTGCAGGCACTGGAATTCATACTGGCCGGGGTAGTAGTTCTGGCCAGCGATCTGATAGATGGCCGACAGCGTATGCGCGTTGTGCGTGGCGAACTGCGGATAGATCGCGTCCGGCACCGACAGCAGCTTGCGTGCGCACGCGACATACGACACGTCGGTGTACACCTTGCGCGAATAGACGGGGTAGCCTTCCAGACCGTCCACCTGGGCGCGCTTGATCTCGCTATCCCAGTAGGCGCCCTTGACCAGACGGATCATCAGGCGGTGGCGGCTGCGGCGCGCCAGGTCGATCACGTAGTCGATCACGAACGGGCAGCGCTTCTGGTAGCCCTGCACCACAAAGCCGATGCCGTTCCAGCCGGCCAGCTCCGGCTCGAAGCACAGACGTTCGAGCAGGTCGAGCGAGATTTCCAGGCGGTCGGCCTCTTCGGCATCGATATTGATACCGATGTCGTACTGGCGAGCCAGCAGCGTCAGGCTCTTCAAGCGGCCATAGAGTTCGGTGACGACGCGCTCGTGCTGCGCACGGCTGTAGCGCGGATGCAGCGCCGACAGCTTGATCGAGATACCCGGGCCTTCATAGATGCCACGGCCGCGCGAGGCCTGGCCGATGGCGTGGATGGCCTGCTCGTAGGAAGCCAGGTAGCGCTGGGCATCGGCCTCGGTCATCGCCGCTTCGCCGAGCATGTCGTACGAATAGCGGAAGCCTTCGGCTTCGTACTTGCGCGCATTGGCCAGCGCTTCGGAAATTGTCTCGCCGGTCACGAACTGCTCGCCCATCAGGCGCATGGCCATGTCCACGCCCTTGCGGATCAGCGGCTCGCCGCCCTTGCCGATGATGCGCGTCAGCGCCTTCGACAAACCGGCTTCGGTATGCGTGGCCACGAGCTTGCCGGTCAGCAGCAGGCCCCAGGTGGCGGCGTTCACGAACAGGGACGGGCTTTGGCCCAGGTGCGACTGCCAGTTGGCGCCGCTGATCTTGTCGCGGATCAGCGCGTCGCGCGTGGCCTTGTCGGGGATACGCAGCAGGGCCTCGGCCAGGCACATCAGCGCCACGCCTTCCTGCGACGACAGCGAGAATTCCTGGATCAGACCCTGCACCAGACCTTCGCGGCCCGTACCCACCTTCTGCTCGCGCAGCTTCTGGGCCAGCGCCTTGGCCATCTTGATGGCGGCTTCGGCCTGGGCTTGCGGCAGGCGCGCCTGCTCCAGCAGCACCGGCACACACTCGGTTTCCGGGCGGCGATAGGCCGACGTAATGGCCGCGCGCAGCACCGACTGCGGCTGGATGCTCTGGGCAAACTCCAGGAACGGGGGCGGCAGCGTATCGCCCGTTGCCACATCACCGGCGTCGGTGCCGTCGCCATCGGCCAGCGCGGCTGCGCCGGCTTCATGCGGCAGATGGCCGCGTTCCACCTGCTCCAGATACGTGAAGATGGCCTGCTTGATCAGCCAGTGCGGCGTGCGGTCGATCGATTGGGCGGCACGTTTGAGACGTTCGCGTGAAGCATCGTCGAGCTTGACGCCAAGGGTGGTGGTGGCCATGCGGGCAGTTCTCCAGCGGATCTAGGTAAGACGGTTGGCAGCCTTTTTGCGATACGCGCACGTACCGGCCAGACTACCGGGCTGGCGCGATCTTACTCTCGGAGATTTACTAGGTGCAACCTAGTGCAACCACCTATCCTGAGACGTGATGCGCAGGTTGCACCAACGCAACATCCACATGCACAAGCGCCGTCGGTCAGATCCGCAGCGGATCGATTTCCAGCTGCCAGCGCACACCCTTCACACGCGTGCCAACTTCTTCGAATGTTGGCACCCACTCACTAATAAAGCGCTGCAATAAGGGGCGCGAGGAGGCTTCAACCAGCATCTGCGCGCGCTCCTTGTTGAACAGCCGCACCATCGACATCGGCACGGGGTCATGCAGTTGCACCTCCAGCGCCAGGGGATTCGCATCGGCCTGTTCGCGCGCGGCTTGCAGGAATGCCAGCGCGCGCTCCAGCTGGCCATGCTCGGCCGTGATCAGCACCTGGTAGGCATACGGGGGCAACCCGGCCTGCCGGCGCTCGCGCAACTGGCTTGCCGCGAATCCATCATAGTCATGGCGTGCCAGCGCCTGCAATGCGGGGGCGTCCGGGTAGCGGGTCTGGATCAGCACTTCGCCGCCCAGGCCCGCCCGGCCCGCACGACCGGATACCTGCATCAGCGATGCAAATAGATGCTCGGCGGCGCGGAAGTCGTGGCTGAACATGGCGGCGTCCGGATGGACGATGCCAACCAGCGTCACGCGCTGGAAGTCGTGCCCCTTGGCCACCATCTGGGTACCCACCAGGATGTCGACCTCGCCCGCATGAACTTCGTCGAACATGGCCTGCGCGCTGCCTTTGCGGCGTGTGGAGTCGGCATCGATCCGGGCGATGCGTGCCTGTGGAAAACGTGTGGATAACGCTTCTTCGATGCGCTGGGTTCCGCGCCCGAGCGGTGCGATATCGACGTTGCCGCAGTCGGGGCAATGGTGCGGCACCGGCGATTCGAGTCCGCAGTGATGGCAGCGCAGCCGCCGCTCCGGGCGATGCAGCACCAGGTACGCGGAGCAGCGCGGACACCCCGAAAGCCAGCCGCAGCTATCGCATGCCAGGACGGGTGCGTAGCCGCGCCGGTTCAGGAACAGCAGGCTCTGTTGGCCGCGGTCCAGCCGCTGCTGGATGGCATCGAGCAGCGGCACGGACAGCCCTTCGAAAAGGGCACGCTGCCGCTGGCGCTCGTGATTGAGATCGATCAGCTTGACCGCCGGCAGCGCCGCATCGGCCTGGGCGCGCTCTCGCAGTACCAGCTTGCGATATGCGCCCTGCTCCGCCCGGTACCACGTTTCCATTGAAGGCGTGGCCGACCCAAGCACGATCGGAATCTTGAGCTGATTGGCCCGCCAGACGGCCAGGTCGCGCGCCGAATAGCGCAGACCTTCCTGCTGCTTGTACGACGTATCGTGCTCTTCGTCGACGATGATCAGGCGCAGGTTCGGCATCGACGCCATGATCGCCATGCGCGTACCCAGCACGATGCGGGCTTCGCCCCGGTGGGCAGCCAGCCATTGCAGGCTGCGCTCCTGGTCGGCCAGACCGCTATGCAGCACGGCCAGCGGCATATGCGGAAAGCGCTCTGCAATGCGCGACTGGAGCTGGGGCGTGAGATTGATTTCGGGCACCAGCATCAGCACTTGTGCCGTCGGATCGGCAGCCAGACGCTCGGCGATGGCATGCAGATAGACCTCGGTCTTGCCGCTGCCGGTCACGCCATGCAACAGGAACGCCGCATAGTCTTGTGCGGCGACGATCGCATCCACCGCCTGTTGCTGCTCGGCGTGGAGCACCGGTGCGGTCGATGCCGGGCGGTCCGCGTCCGTATCGAGCAGAGGCCGTTCGACGTGGATGCACTCGACCCGGCCTTCGGCTATCCATTCAGCCAGCCTCTGGGGCGCGGCCGTGCAAAGTTCGCGCGCATCGGCCAGCCGTACCCAACCCTGCGGGTCCTGCGGATCGGCAAGCGCATCCGCCAGCGCACGCACGGTACGGGCACGCGCCGGGACCGATTCACGCAGCGCGTCGGCCTGTCCGGGCCGTACCCGGTACTGCGTAGTCTGGGCGCGTTGGCCCAGGCGGTCCCAGGTTTCGGTTTCGCGTAGCGAGGGCGGCAATGCCGGCAGCATCACTTCGCCAAGGCGGCGGTGATAGTAGCGTGCGGCAAATCGGGCCAGCGCCATCCATTCGGCACTGAGCGGCGGCATCCAGCCAATGCGCGCGACAATGGGCCGGATCTTGTCTGCCGGGACGTCGGAGTTATCCACACGTGCGACGGCCACGCCAACAACCTGACGCTTGCCAAACGGCACCACCACCAGTTCACCCGGCGCCACGCCATCGTCGGCCAGGTAGTCGAAACAGTCATCGGCAGGGGTGTCGAGCGCCACGCGAACGATGTGGCCGGGGCGGGCATCGCTTTCCTGCCCGGGAGCGGCGGAAATCCGTGTGGTATGCGCCACAGCGAGCGAGTCGTCGGGGCCGGCGGTCATGCTTGGACCCCTGCTTGGTGCAGCCCCAGTGCGCATTCGTTGTGCATGGGCGACGGCTCGGAAAGGCGGCTGGATGTCTGTGTGCGGCGCAACATCAACTTAAAGTAAAACTTCAAATGTGACCCTAAGTCGATGATCCACGGATGGTTTTGCACCCCCATCACCGGGCCTGTGGATAACTTTGTTGAAAAGTCGCATCGAGTTTCCGCCAAGGCGCTTGACACAAGGCTTTCATCGACTTCGCACCCCACATTGCAGAAGATTCAAAGCCTTATGAATCAATGACTTGCAAACACCCCCCAACTGAGTTAAGGGGTAACCCGCTCGTGCAGTGCCGCAAACCTATCGGTGTGCATAAGTCAAGCCTTGACAGCAACTACCCGGCACCTTTTTGGCGAAACGCCGTTAAATAGTTTACTTGACATGAAGCGCGCAGCGCCTTCCGCGACACTGCGCCGCAAATACTCATCACATCGCTGCGCCGCGGGGAAATCGTCAGAATCAGACGGCAGGTGCAACCGCCGAGCCCCGGAGCTTGCGGCTGTGGTTGTGCACTTCGTCGACCAGCACCGACACATTTTCCGGCGGGGTGAACTGCGAAATGCCGTGGCCGAGGTTGAATACGTGGCCGTCACTGCCGCCACCGGCGGCATAAGTGTCCAGCACCTGGCGGACCTGCTCGCGGATGGCCGCCTCTGGCGCGAACAACACCGTGGGGTCGATATTGCCTTGGAGCGCGACCTTGCCTTCGGTGCGGCGGCGCGCCTGGGTAAGGTTGACAGTCCAGTCCAGCCCGATCGCGTCCGGCTCGATGCCGGCGATCTGCTCGAGCCAGATGCCACCGCCCTTGGTGAACACAATGACCGGAATCTGCTGCCCGTTGTGCTCGCGCTTCAGGCCCTGCAGCACGCGACGCATATAGGCCAGCGAGAAGGTCTGGTACATGCCGTCAGCCAAGGCACCGCCCCAGGTGTCGAACACCATCACGGCCTGCGCGCCGGCTTCGATCTGTGCGTTCAGGTACGCGGACACCGCCTGGGCATTGATATCGAGAATGCGATGCATCAGGTCCGGACGGCCGTACATCATCGCCTTCACCGTGCGGAAGTCGTCCGAGCCGCCGCCTTCGACCATATAGCAGGCCAGGGTCCAGGGGCTGCCCGAGAATCCGATCAGCGGTACTCGTTGTGTGCCGTTTTGCACCAGCGCGCGGCGAATTTCGCTGACTGCGTCAAATACATACTGCAGCGACGACATGTCTGGGACGGCCAGCTTGGCCACATCGGCTTCGGTGCGCAGCGGGTGAGCAAAGCGCGGACCCTCGCCCTGTGCGAACGACAGGCCCAGGCCCATTGCATCGGGAACGGTGAGGATGTCGGAGAACAGAATCGCCGCATCCAGCGGATACCGATCCAGCGGCTGCAGCGTTACTTCCGTGGCATACGCCGGATTTTTGGCCAGGCCCAGAAAACTGCCGGCACGCGCCCGCGTCGCGTTGTACTCGGGCAGATAGCGGCCCGCCTGGCGCATCAGCCACAGCGGCGTGTATTCGGTGGGTTGCCGGCGCAGCGCGCGCAGGAAGGTGTCGTTCTGCAGTACGGTCATGGTCATCCTCGTAAGACCGCCATTCTACGGGAACGCCGCCTTATGCAGCCGTCGACGGGATGATGGCCGTCATATCGATGTCGGCTTTCTGCAGCGGATTTTCAGATGTCGTCGAAACTCGCGACAAAGGCTTGCGCGGCGCGGCGCATCCATTCACGGGCCCGTGGCGCCTCGGGCTGCAGGCGTGCAAAGCCATGCGTCATGCCACTGGCTTCGATCGTCGTCACCAGTGCATCATGGCGCACCAGAAAATCGGCATAGGCCAGGCCGTCGTCACGCAACACATCATTGGCCGCAACGATCACCACGCTGGACGGCGGCAGATGCTTGGGCGGCGTGGCCATCAGGTGGATGCGCGGATCGGTCTGGGCCGCACCGACGGTAAGTGCTTCAGCACCGATGTACTGGGTCCAGAACCAAGCCATCTCATCGCGCGTCAGGCCCGGGCCATCTGCAAAGGCGCGGTAGCTTTCGGTGGTCAGCACCGGCGCCGCGACCGGGTAGATCAGCAATTGCGCGTTGACGATATGCCGGGCGGCATCGTCATTGATCTGGCGTGCCGCGGCGGCGGCCAGGTGTCCGCCCGCGCTGTCGCCCGCCACCGCCAGGAAGTCCGGCGCAACGCCGAGCGCTTCGCGCGCATTGGCGAGCCAGCGCACCGCGCCGATCGCATCGTCACAAGGCGTGGGAAACGGCAGCTCGGGGGCCAGGCGGTAATCGACACTGACCACCGCGCACCCCGTGTCGGCGGCAAGCAGTGCGGCAACCGAATGGTGCGTCCGCGGCGACCCGACCACCCAGCCACCGCCGTGAAAATAAACGATCAAGCGCGGATTTTCTTCACCCGCCGGCCGGAACAGCCGCGCCGGGAGCGATGCGCCGTCCACGGGAATTTCCAGATCGCTGACGACCATGCCATCTGGATCGGGCAACTGCGAACGGGCCGCCACTTCATCGAAGCGTGCACGGCGCTCCGGTGCGCTGATCGCCGCGGGCTGGCCAGCGTAGATTTCCGCCATCTGGCGATAATAGGTTTGCAGCTGAGGATCGATGGCCATGACGAAACGTGCGTAAGTGCGAACGACCGCCAGTGTAGCGGTGCCGTGGCTCGCCGGGGATAACGCATACGACTGGAAAAAGTGGCGCGCTAACCGTTTCTAATCGTAACGCTGGATGCGCTACCGAACACAATTTCGAGGGCGGGAATTCCGGCATCCCACGAAAGTAGGGTTGGTCTTAAGCGGGCGCGGAAAAAACGTAATGCATTCAGTACACTAGCCTCACAATGTCTTAACATTGCCGGCTAAACAAGATGCTATGCCGCGCTGTGAAAACGCTTTCAAATTCGAACAAAAGTGTCTAAAACGCCGGATTTTTGCATCCCGGCCTTTCATCTTCTTGCAAAACGATACATTTTGTTACTGCCATCCCCAGAAGTTTCCCCCACAATGCATTGACAGACCAGCGCTTGGTGTGAGGTTCCCCCGCCGCTAAAGCCTTGAAAAATAAGGGGTGTGGAAGAAAGCCTGAGCAGTAACCCGATTTACCGGACCAGACAATCTTTGGAATCGTCTGATCCGGCACCAGGAAGACCGGTAGCGCGTGGCTTGAGGTTCCGACGATTGGAAACTCGCCGATGATGCGGAAAGAAAGTTCCGCTGCGCTTGTAAGTGATTCCTGGACCGAACCCGTTCCTTCGAATTGACCCCTCGAAGGGATTTTCCCGTCCGCGCGGAGCCTCCCCGGCCCGCGCGCTTTTTTTTGTGGTCCAGGCAAAGAAATATAGCGTTCGGAAAATAAAAAAGGCAGCCAGATGGCTGCCTTTTTTAATGCCACGCCGAAAAAACAACAGCGCGGCGTACTGCAGGTATTCCTTACTTCTTACGACGCAGGCGGGCAATCGCGGCCAGCTGTGCAGCGGCAACGGCCAGCTCGCTTTGGGCACGAGCCAGATCCAGGTCACTGCTCTGGTTCTGCATCAGTTCCTCCGCAGCGCGCTTGGCATCCTGGGCCTTGGCTTCGTCCAGGTCGCTACCGCGGATGGCGGTATCGGCCAGAACGGTCACGTGCTTGGGCTGGACTTCGAGAATGCCGCCGGCAACGAACACGAATTCCTCGCTGCCGTCTTCTTTCTCGATGCGCACGGCACCGGGCTGAATGCGCGTGATCAGCGGCGTGTGGCCCGGCAGAATGCCCAGCTCACCCGTCTCGCCCGGCAGCGCAACGAACTTCGCCTGACCGGAGAAGATCGACGCTTCCGCGCTGACGACGTCTACAAGAATGGTTGCCATATAAGATCCTTTCTCCAGAAAGCGTTTGCTCCCTGCACATCAGGAAGCTTGTTTTTCGCCTTCGCACTCGGCGCGGCTGCCTGCCAAGGCAAGACAGCCACGACTTCGCGCAAAGGCGAAAGACACCGCTTACTGAAGCTTCTTGGCCTTCTCGAAGGCTTCGTCGATCGAACCCACCATGTAGAACGCCTGTTCCGGCAGGTGATCGCACTCGCCATCCACCAGCATCTTGAAACCACGGATGGTTTCCTTCAGCGGCACGTACTTGCCCGGCGAACCCGTGAACACTTCGGCCACGTGGAACGGCTGCGACAGGAAACGCTGGATCTTACGAGCGCGCGACACTGCCAGCTTGTCTTCCGGCGACAGTTCGTCCATGCCCAGAATCGCGATGATGTCGCGCAGTTCCTTGTAGCGCTGCAGAGTCTGCTGAACTCGGCGCGCCACTTCGTAGTGCTCCGTGCCCACGACTTGCGGGTCCAGCTGGCGCGAGGTCGAGTCGAGCGGATCGACGGCGGGGTAGATACCCAGCGCGGCGATGTCACGCGACAGCACGACGGTCGAGTCCAGATGCAGGAAGGTCGTAGCCGGCGACGGGTCGGTCAAGTCATCGGCAGGCACGTACACGGCCTGGATCGACGTGATCGAGCCAGTCTTGGTCGACGTAATACGCTCCTGCAGCTTGCCCATTTCTTCAGCCAGCGTCGGCTGGTAGCCCACGGCGGAAGGCATACGGCCCAGAAGTGCCGACACTTCCGTACCGGCCAGCGTGTAGCGGTAGATGTTGTCGACGAAGAACAGGATGTCACGGCCTTCGTCGCGGAAGCGCTCGGCCATCGTCAGGCCGGTCAGCGCCACGCGCAGACGGTTGCCCGGCGGCTCGTTCATCTGGCCGAACACCATGGCCACCTTGTCGAGCACGTTCGAGTCCTTCATTTCGTGGTAGAAGTCGTTCCCTTCACGGGTACGCTCGCCCACGCCGGCAAACACCGACAGACCGCTGTGCTGCTTGGCGATGTTGTTGATGAGCTCCATCATGTTCACGGTCTTGCCCACACCGGCGCCACCGAACAGGCCCACCTTGCCGCCCTTTGCGAACGGGCACACCAGGTCGATCACCTTGATGCCGGTTTCCAGCAGGTCAACCGACGGCGACAGTTCGTCGAACTTCGGTGCCTTCTGGTGAATCGCACGCCTTTCATCAGCGGCGATCGGGCCGGCTTCGTCGATCGGGCGACCCAGCACGTCCATGATGCGGCCCAGCGTACCGTGGCCAACCGGCACGGAGATGGGGGCGCCGGTGCTCTTCACCGACATGCCACGGCGCAGGCCGTCCGACGAGCCCAGGGCAATGGTACGCACCACGCCATCACCGAGCTGTTGCTGCACTTCGAAGGTCAGACCCTTCTCGGCGAACGACTTGTCGTTGCCCTCTTCGAGCACGAGTGCGTCGTACACCTTCGGCATTGCGTCACGCGGGAACTCGATGTCCACCACGGCGCCAATGCACTGCACAATATTTCCGATACTCATTTCGTATCTCCGATAGCTTGAATACTTGACGCCTTAGACCGCAGCTGCGCCGCTGACGATTTCCGACAGTTCCTTCGTGATCGCTGCCTGGCGGGTCTTGTTGTAGACCAGCTGCAGTTCGCCAATCACGTTCTTGGCGTTGTCGGATGCCGCCTTCATGGCCACCATGCGCGCGGATTGCTCCGACGCCATGTTCTCGGCCACGGCCTGATACACCAGCGCTTCGACGTAGCGGACGAGCAGCTCTTCCACAACCGTCTGGGCGTCGGGCTCGTAGATGTAATCCCACGAGTAGGCGCGCTTTTCATCTTCGGTCTGGCTCAGCTTGTCCGCGGCCAGCGGCAGCAGTTGCTCGACCATCGGCTCCTGCTTCATCGTGTTGATGAACTTGGTATATGCCAAGTACACCGCGTCGACTTCGCCGTTGGTAAAGGCGTCCAGCTGTACCTTGATCGCGCCGATCAGCTTTTCCAGATGCGGGGTATCACCGAGGTGCACCACGTTCGAGACCACCTTGGCACCGATGCGACCCAGGAACTGCATGCCCTTGGTACCGATGGCGGTCGCTTGCACGTCCACACCGCGGCCCTGCAGGGTCTTCAGCTCATTGGTCACCGCACGCAGCACGTTCGTGTTCATGCCGCCGCACAGACCCTTGTCGGTCGTCACCACGATCATGCCGACGCGCTTGACTTCGCGCTCCACCATGAACGGGTGCTTGAACTCGGGGTTGGCAGTGGCCAGGTGCGCTGCGATATTGCGCACTTTTTCAGCGTACGGGCGGGCGTTCCGCATCCGTTCCTGCGCCTTGCGCATTTTGGATGCGGCGACCATTTCCATCGCCTTGGTGATCTTGCGCGTGTTCTGCACGCTCTTGATCTTGGTTCGAATCTCTTTCGTTCCGGCCATATCTTTCCTCTCCATTCGTGCCGCGCCGCAGGCCTTGCGGCAGCTACGGCGCAGCGCGTGGAATCACGCGGTTAGAACGCGGCGGACTTCCTGAAATCCTCGATCGCGGCACGCAGTGCGGCTTCGTCGTCCTTCGACAGATCCTTGGTATCTTCGATGCGGTTGACGAGGTCGGCGAACTTGGTCTTCAGATGGTCGTGCAGGCCCTTTTCGAACGGCAGGATGTCCTTCACGTCGACGTTGTCGAGGAAGCCATTGTTCGCGGCATACAGCGACGCTGCCAGTTGCCACACCTGCAGCGGCTGGTATTGCGGCTGCTTCAGCAGTTCCGTCACGCGGCGGCCGCGCTCCAGCTGCTTGCGGGTGGCATCGTCCAGGTCCGAGGCGAACTGCGCGAACGCAGCCAGTTCACGGTACTGGGCCAGGTCGGTACGGATACCGCCGGACAGCTTCTTGATGATCTTGGTCTGCGCTGCACCACCCACACGCGACACCGAAATACCGGCGTTGATAGCGGGGCGGATACCGGCGTTGAACAAGTCGGTTTCCAGGAAGATCTGACCGTCGGTAATCGAGATCACGTTGGTCGGCACGAACGCGGACACGTCGCCGGCCTGCGTTTCGATCACCGGCAGCGCGGTCAGCGAACCGGTCTTGCCGGTGACGGCGCCGTTCGTGAACTTGGCCACGTAGTCTTCGTTCACGCGGGCAGCACGCTCCAGCAGACGCGAGTGCAGGTAGAACACGTCACCCGGGTAGGCTTCACGGCCCGGCGGGCGGCGCAGCAGCAGCGACACCTGACGGTAGGCCCAGGCCTGCTTGGTCAGATCGTCATAAACGATCAGCGCGTCTTCACCGCGGTCGCGGAAGTATTCGCCCATCGTGCAGCCGGCGTAGGCAGCCAGGTACTGCATGGCGGCCGAGTCCGAAGCCGATGCGGCCACGACGATCGTGTATTCCATCGCGCCGAGCTCTTCGAGCTTGCGCACGACGTTCGAGATCGTCGAAGCCTTCTGGCCGATTGCCACGTACACGCAGAAGACGCCCTTGCCCTTCTGGTTGATGATGGCGTCGACGGCCACGGCGGTCTTGCCGGTCTGACGGTCGCCAATGATCAGCTCACGCTGGCCACGGCCGATCGGCACCATCGCGTCGATCGACTTCAGACCGGTCTGCACCGGCTGGCTCACCGACTGACGTGCGATCACGCCCGGGGCGACCTTCTCGATCACGTCCGTTTCCTTGGCGTTGATCGGGCCCTTGCCATCGATCGGCTGACCCAGCGTGTTGACCACGCGGCCCAGCAGTTCCTTGCCAACCGGCACTTCCAGAATGCGGCCGGTGCACTTGACCGTATCGCCTTCCGAAATGTGTTCGTAGTCACCCAGCACCACGGCACCCACCGAGTCACGCTCGAGGTTCAGTGCCAGGCCAAAGGTGTTACCCGGGAATTCCAGCATCTCGCCCTGCATCACGCCGGACAGGCCGTGCACGCGGCAGATACCATCGGTCACGGAGATCACCGTGCCGGTGTTGCGCACTTCAGCGTCGGCGCCAAGACCCGAGATGCGGGACTTGATCAGCTCGCTGATTTCTGAGGGGTTCAGTTGCATCACAATGCTCCTAATTCTTCAATCCGTCGGCCGTTGCGGTCAGGCGGTCAGCGTGGCTTGCATGGCAGCCAGGCGCGCGCGCACGGAGGTGTCGAGCACTTCGTCGCCGACCTTGACGCTCACGCCGCCGATCAGCGACGGGTCCACCGCCACCTTTGCGTACAGCTTGCGGCCGAACTTGCGTTCGAGTGCGGCGACCAGTTCCTTCGTCTGCGTATCGTCCAGCGGGAAGGCGCTGGTGATCTCGACGTCGGACGAACCCTCGCGGGCATTCTTGAGCGCATGGAACTGTTCGGCGATTTCCGGCAACACCGTCAGGCGGTTGTTCTCCACCAACAGATTCACGAAGCGGCGAGCTTCGTCGTTGACCGGACTCTTCAGCACCGACAGGAACACTTGCTCGAGCTTGTCGCCCGGCACGTTCGGATCGGTGGCGAGCGCCTGCATGTCGGGGTTGGCGGCAACCTGCCCCATCTCCGACACCAGCTCGGACCATGCACCCAGGTTGCCAGCACCGGCTTCGCTCGCGGCGCGGAACAGCGCCTCGGCGTAGGGACGGGCAATGGTTGCGGTTTCAGCCATGATTAGAGCTCAGCCTTGAGTTGATTGAGCAGGTCCGTATGCACCTGCGCGTTCACTTCACGCTTGAGGATCTGCTCTGCACCCTTGACGGCCAGCACGGCAACCTGGTCGCGCAGCGTTTCGCGTGCGCGGGTCACTTGCTGCTCTGCCTCGGCCTTGGCCTGGGCGATGATGCGTGCGGCTTCTGCCTGGGCGTTGTGCTTGATCTCGTCAGCGGCTGCCTGGGCGCGCTTTTCAGCGTCGGCCACGCGTTGCGCGCCTTCGGTGCGGGCTTCGGCCATAGCCTGGTCCACACGCTTGTTGGCGAGTTCAAGCTCCGCCTTGCCCTTTTCGGCAGCGGCGAGGCCATCGGCGATCTTCTTTGCGCGTTCGTCGAGCGCCTTCACCAGCGGCGGCCAAATGAATTTGGCAACAACCCACCACAGGATGAAGAACACGACCATCTGCGCAAAAAACGTTGCGTTCAGATTCATGGTGTGTTCCTTTCGGTAATCAAACTACAGATAAATGCACAAGGGCGGCCAGGCCATCGGACTGAGGCCTGCGCCACCCGTCAGCATCATGCAGACCGAAAAGACTTACTGAATGACCGACAGCAGCGGGTTGGCGAAGGCGAACAGCATTGCAACACCCACGCCGATCAGGAATGCAGCGTCGATCAGGCCAGCCAGCAGGAACATCTTGGTTTGCAGCGGGTTCATCAGCTCAGGCTGACGTGCGCACGCTTCGATGTACTTGCCACCCATCAGGGCGATACCCAGGCAGGCGCCGATAGCGCCCAGACCGATGATGATGCCGATACCGATAGCGGTCAGACCCTGGATGTTGGCGAGATATGCTTGCATGATGACTCCTTTAATTTAGAGAGACTTAGAACCAAAAAACCAAAAAACCAAAAATCAGTGGTGATCGTGAGCCTGGCCGATGTACACCAGCGTCAGCATCATGAAAATGAATGCCTGCAGCAGAACGATCAGGATGTGGAAGATGGCCCAGACGGTGCCGGCTACCACGTGCCCGATGAAGCCCAGAGCCGACAGGTCGGCGCTGAACGTCCAGATGGAACCCAGCAGTGCGATCAGCAGGAACACCAGTTCGCCGGCATACATGTTGCCGAACAACCGCATGCCCAGCGACACGGCCTTGGCCAGGAATTCGATGATGTTCAGGATCAGGTTGAACGGGGCCAGGTACCACTTGGCGCCGAACGGTGCGGAGAACAGCTCGTGCATGAAGCCGCCCGCGCCCTTGATCTTGAAGCTGTAGTAGATCATCAGCACCAGCACCGAGCACGACATGCCCAGCGTACCGTTCAGGTCGGCCGTGGCCACTGCGCGGTGGTGCGGAAGATGGATGTGGAAGATGCCCAGCACGTTGTTCAGGCCGGTGACCCAATCCACGGGGATCAGATCGATCGCGTTCATCATGGTGATCCAGCAGAACACCATCAGCGCCAGCGGGGCGATCCACGAGCGGTCGCCGTGGATGATGCCCTTGGCCTGGTCGTCGACCATCTCGACGATCATTTCCACGAAGGCCTGGAAGCGGCCCGGCACACCGGCGGTCACACGGCGGGCGGCCATGTACAGGAACAGCACGGCGATGACGCCGCACAGCACCGACCAGAACACGGTGTCGTAGTTGAGGATGCTGAAGTCGACAACGGAATGCTGCTTGCCGCCGACCGAATTAAAGTTCTGCAAGTGCTCGGCGATATAGCCTGAGGGTGTGAGCACGTGCCCTGCGCCTTGAGTAGCTTCAGCTGACATGTTGAAACGATCGGTATATTGCGAAATTTGTGTTTCCGGCGTCCGCTCTTGCGGCCATCCGGTATGCGTCTTGCTTTGGCCTTCGGTCACATGACCGGTCACCGCCTGGGCAAGTCCACCGTATTGTTCTGGGCAAAACCTTACTTACGCAGCGCTTCACCGTTGTGACGCCCTGCGCGTTTAAACCTTGATATTCCGGATGGGTGCCTCATCTGCGACAGAACCCCACGCCGTGGCATTGCCATCGGGCATTGCCAAGGGCGACGGGATTCGCGTATCTCCGCTTAGCGGATTGCGAGCGCCACCCAATAAGTCTTGAGCGCCAACAGGAACGTGACCAGCATCGGCACCCAGCGCAAATCGCGGTACAGCACGATCACCAGCACCAGCAATGCCACGGTGCCGAAGATCTTGATCGCCTCGCCGGCCACCAGGCCGCCGACCGACGGCTGCTTGCGCGACATGTACAGACGCAGCGCAAAGAAGCCGCTGGGTACGAAACATGCCATGCCGCCGAAGAAGGCCGACCAGCCCGACGGTGCCTGCTCTCGCGCGAACACTGCCCACGCGATGGCCGACAGCAGCGTCACTGCGATCTGTGCCACTACGACCTTGCCAGGTGTCATGCGCGACGGGCGCAATGCGCGCTCGCCAAGCAGCTTCACCGCTTCGGCACGCGACAGCGGATCGACAGCTTCATCTTCGCGCTCGGCGATATCATCCCAATCATCGCGCCAGTCATCATCTCGACGACTGCCACGGGGCGCCTTGCCGGCTTGCGAATTGTCCTGCTGACGGTCTTGCACCACCACCTGCCTAGCCTCGTTCCAGGCCGGAACTTTTTGCGTCCGGCCAGAATTCAAACCGCACGATTCTATTAGCAATAGCAGACGTGAGTCAATCTGCTTTCAGTTAGCTTGCAGTGAATTTCGCACAACGGTTGCTATCACGCCTTCATGATGGATGGTGGGATATTGCGCGGCAATGACGCACAACGTAATCGGATTGCGCACCCCATAGCGTGCATGATGGTGAATCCGTCACTGCTGGCAGCCGTTAGGGCGTGCACCGCGAAGGGACACGCCACGGGTGACGTGCGGTTATCGCGCAGATTCATGCGGCGACATGGTGCATGCCTGGAAGGCTGTCGCGTGGGGCCGACAGCTTCCGAATTCCATCAGTAAAACAATTGCCGTATACGGCGTAAACGGCTAGGCGCTGGTAGCTGGCTCGCGCAGACGCGTCAGCACGCCGTCGAGCGCGTCGTTGTTATTGAAGTGGATGGTCAGCTGACCCTTGCCGCGGGCACCGAGCTTGATCTGCACCGCCAGGCCCAGCGCGTCCGACAGTTCTTCTTCGAGCCGCGCCACATCGCGTGTGCCATTGCCCTGCTTCTGCTTGAGGGACTTCAGGTCGAACGGCTTGAGCGTCGAGGCGACGAGCTTTTCCGTTTCCCGTACCGACAGCCGCTTGTTGACGATCTGGTTGGCCAGCGTGATCTGGTTGGCGCCATCGACAGCAAGCAGCGCGCGCGCGTGACCCATGTCCAGATCGCCCGCCATCAGCATCGTCTGTACCGGCGAAGCCAGGTTCAGCAGCCGCAGCAGGTTGGACACCGCGCTGCGCGACCGGCCTACCGATTCCGCGGCCTGCTCATGCGTGAAACTGAATTCACGGATCAGCCGCATGATGCCCTGAGCTTCTTCCAGCGGGTTCAGGTCTTCGCGCTGAATATTCTCGATCAGCGCCATTGCGGCCGCGGCTTCGTCGGCCACGTCCTTCACCAGCACCGGTACCTTGTCCAGGCCCGCGAGCTTCGAGGCGCGGAAGCGCCGTTCGCCGGCGATGATCTCGTAGCGGTCCGGTTCGGCCACGCGGCGCACGAGGATCGGCTGCATCAGCCCCTGCGCCCGGATGCTGGCGGCCAGCTCCTGCAGCGCGCCTTCGTCCATGCGCGTGCGCGGCTGATACTTGCCCGGCTGCAGCTGATTGACGCTGAGCACCGAGGGCGCGCCCTCCTGCTTCGCGGTCTCGACGATCTCGGCGGGACCTCCCAGCAGTGCCTCCAGTCCCCGGCCCAGACCCTTCTTCTTCGCGGTCACCATGCTCGCCACCCTTCCCTGTCTGTTCGTGCCGCTCAACCGAGCTGGCGTACGCGCGCGATCATCTCCGCGCCGAAATCGAGATACGCTTTGGCGCCCTTCGAGGACGCATCGAATGCCACGCCCGGCATGCCGTACGAAGGTGCCTCGGCCAGTCGCACATTGCGCGGAATCACGGTCTTGAACACCTTCTCGGCAAAGTGCGCCTCCAGCTGGGCCGACACCTGCTGCTGCAGTGTCACGCGCGGGTCGAACATCACGCGCAGCAGGCCAATCACCTTAAGGTCGCGGTTCAGGTTCGCGTGTACCTGCTTGATCGTGTTGACCAGATCGGACAGCCCTTCGAGCGCGAAGTACTCGCACTGCATCGGCACGATCACGCCGTGCGCGGCGCACAGGCCGTTCAACGTCAGCAGCGACAGCGACGGCGGGCAATCGATCAGGACAAAGTCGTACTCGTCCTCCACCTCGGCAAGCGCCTGCTTGAGCCGGCGCTCCCGCTGCTCCAGCTCCACCAGCTCCACTTCGGCGCCGGCCAGTTCGCGGTTAGCGGGCAGCACGTCGTAGCGGCCGGATTCCGAACGCTGGCGCGCCTGGGTCACGGAGGACAACCCGACCAGCACCTGGTACACGCTGTGTTCCAGTGCCTGCTTGTCGATACCCGAACCCATCGACGCATTGCCCTGCGGGTCCAGGTCAACCAGCAGCACGCGCTGGTCCTGCGCAGCCAGACCAGCGGCCAGGTTCACCGTGGTGGTGGTCTTGCCCACCCCGCCTTTCTGGTTTGCGATCACGAATACCTTGGCCATAAGCGCTTGCAGCTCCTGTTTGCCCTGTTTGTGCCATTCATATTCATGCGATGAATGACGCATCGAAAATTCTTGCGACGTTAATTCAACGTCGTGATAACACTACAAGATGTCGTTCCGCGTCCAACTCGGGGACGATCAGCTTGGGCACCGCTTCGACCTGCCACGTCTGCATCAGGCCAGCCTCTTCCATACGATCGATCTCGGCTTGCGGATAAACACCCTTCATCGCCAGCAGCTTGCCGCCCGGTGCCACCAGGTGGCCGGAAAGATTGACGAAATCCGTGAGCTCGGCAAACGCACGCGACGTGATCACGGCATATCCGTGAGCATCCTCGATTTTTTCGACCGGCCCCCAGTGCGCCGCGGCATTCGTCAGGTGCAACTGTGCACGGCACTGCGTCAGGAATGCAGTCTTCTTCTGGACGATGTCGACCATCAGCACGGACACGTCCGGGCACGAGATCGCCAGGGGCATGCCGGGCATGCCACCACCCGAACCCACGTCGAGCACCCTGCCCCGCGCAGCATCGGGTACGGCCTGACTACGCGCCGCTTCGGCCAGGGCCGGAACGGCTGCGAGCGAATCCAGCAGATGATGCGTCAGCATCTCGTCGGGATGACGGATGGCGGTGAGGTTGTAGACGCTGTTCCATTTGCGCAGCAGCGTCAGGTACGCAAACAACGTGTCGATCTGGGCCGGCGCCAATGCCAGCCCGATCGCGTCGAGTCCAGCTTCGAGACGCTTGCGTTGCGCAGCGTCGTCGGTCACGGTGTATCGGTAGCCGCCCACTCAGGCAGCCTCCTGACCATTGCCGGCCTTTGTTCCTGCCGGCGCAGTCCGCCCCATGCCCTTCTTCTTCAGATGCACCAACAGCAGCGAGATTGCCGCCGGGGTAACACCCGAGATTCTCGAAGCCTGGCCCAGTGTTTCCGGACGGTGCTGGTTCAGCTTTTGGCTGACCTCGAAGCCCAGGCCTCGCACTTCCGTGTAGTCGAAATCGAGCGGCAGCTTCGTCGCCTCATTGGCTTCGAGCTTGTCCACTTCGGCGGCCTGGCGTGCGATGTACCCGTGGTACTTGATGCCGATCTCGATTTGCTCCCGAATTTGCTCCGCCAGCATGGCGTCGTCCGCCAGCGGCGTTTCCGGGGCATAGCGGCCATCCTGCAGCGCAACCAGTGCCTCGTAGCCGACTTCCGGGCGACGCAGCAGATCCGCCAACGAATACTCACGCTCGATGGCCTTGCCGAGCAGCGGCACAGCATCCGCTTCCGGCAGCACTGTCGGATTGACCCAAGTGCTTTTCAGGCGCTCTGTTTCACGTGAAACAGCATCGCGCTTGCGATTGAAAGCATCCCAGCGCACGTCATCCACCACACCGAGTTCCCGGCCGAATTCGGTCAGACGCATGTCCGCGTTGTCTTCGCGCAGGCTCAGGCGGAACTCGGCACGGCTGGTGAACATGCGGTACGGCTCGGTCACGCCACGCGTGATCAGATCGTCGACCAGAACGCCCAGATAAGCCTGATCGCGGCGCGGTGTCCACGCATCGCGCTCGCGCACGAAGCAGCCAGCGTTGATACCTGCCAGCAGACCTTGTGCGGCGGCTTCTTCGTAACCGGTCGTTCCATTGATCTGTCCGGCGAAGAACAGACCCTCGATCGCCTTGCTTTCCAGCGATGACTTCAGGCCGCGCGGATCGAAGTAGTCGTACTCGATGGCATAGCCCGGCCGCAGAATATGTGCGTTCTCCAGGCCACGGATCGAGTGCACGAGCTCAAGCTGCACATCAAATGGCAGGCTCGTCGAGATACCGTTCGGATAGAACTCGTTGGTCGTCAGCCCTTCGGGCTCCAGGAAGATCTGATGGCTTTCCTTGCTCGAAAAGCGGTGAATCTTGTCCTCGATACTGGGGCAGTAGCGCGGCCCTACCCCTTCGATCACGCCCGTGTACATTGGCGAACGGTCCAGGCCGCCGCGGATGATGTCGTGCGTCCGGCTATTGGTATGGGTGATCCAGCACGGCAGCTGCTCGGGATGTTGCGCAGGATTGCCGAGGAACGAGAACACCGGCACCGGGTCCAGATCGCCCGGCTGCTCTTCCATGACCGAGAAATCGATGGTCCGGCCGTCGATGCGCGGCGGCGTGCCGGTCTTCAGGCGCCCCTGCGGAAGCTTGAGTTCCTTGAGGCGCGCCGACAGCGACACCGCTGCCGGGTCGCCCGCGCGTCCGCCTGTGTAGTTGTCCAGGCCCACATGGATCTTGCCGTCCAGGAAGGTACCCGCTGTCAGTACCACCGCACGGGCGCGAAAATCGATGCCCGCCTGGGTCCGGGCGCCCACCACACGGTCGCCCTCCACCATCAGGTCGTCGACGGCCTGCTGGAAAAGCATCAAATTCGGCTGATTTTCCAGCCGGGTGCGGATTGCCTTGCGGTAGAGCACGCGGTCGGCCTGGGCACGTGTGGCGCGAACGGCCGGTCCCTTGCTCGAATTCAGGATGCGGAACTGGATGCCCGCCTCATCGGTGGCGGCGGCCATTGCACCGCCCAGCGCGTCCACTTCCTTGACCAGATGCCCCTTGCCGATGCCGCCAATCGACGGATTGCAGCTCATCTGACCCAACGTTTCGATGTTGTGCGTGAGCAGCAGCGTCTGGCAGCCCATGCGCGCGGCTGCAAGGGCTGCTTCGGTGCCGGCGTGACCACCGCCGACGACAATGACGTCGAATTCTTTTGGGTAAAGCATGGGACACCTCCTCCGGGAGGTCGGGCGGGAAAAATCAGGATGCCGAATTATAGCGGCATTCGTTTTCCCCACGATGCCCGCCACGGTGTTTCACGTGAAACATGGCGCGAACGGTACCCCCGAGATCAATGAGTGTGTTCCACGTGAAACACTCGGATCAAATAAGAAAGGCCCCACTTTCACGGGGCCTCTTCTACCGCGGCTGTTTCACGTGAAACATGGGTCAGATCTGGCTGCGGATATATCCGGCAATCTGCGTACTGAGCGTTGCCAGATCTCGTCGCAACGTCTCGAAACCCGCATTTGGCACCTTGCTCGCTTCGTCCATATAGAGCGGGCGACGGATCTCGATCTGCAGGCTATTCCGTCCCTCGGCCGGCCGCCCAATCTGGGCAATCAATTGCACGCCCTTGTACGGATCGTTGCGTGCCACCGTGTAGCCCATGCCCGTGAGTTCTCTTTCGATCAGATCCACGATGCCAGGCTCGCACGTCGTGCCGTCGCGGTCGCCGAGCACGAAGTCGGCCAGCGGGCGCGCACTGTCGATCTTGAGCCGCTCGTAGGCGTTGTTGGGCATCGAGTGCAGGTTCAGGTGCCAGAGCGCTCCAAAGCGATCGTAGGCACCGTCAACCGCCTGTGCCAGCGCCTCGTGGTACGGACGGTAGTAGCGCTCGATACGGTTCTGCACCTCCGACACCGTCAGCTGGCGATCGTAGATTGGCGTTGCCGCGTCCAGCTTCCGCCAGATCAGGCCGTAGCCAAGGCGCGTCTTTTCACCCGGAGAAAGCAACGTCGGCCAAGGCGTCACGAGCAGTTCGGGGTCGAGGTCTTCCAGCGTCCGATTCGGATCGATGTAGACGCGCGGGAACGTGGCGCCGATCAGCGTGCCCCCAACCTTGGGAATGGCGGACCACAGCGTATCGATGTGGGTATCCTCCCCTCCCCGCAGCCGCTGCAGAGGTACTGTCGCGTTGAAGTCGGCCGGGTAGTAGACGCCGCTGTGCGGCGAATCGCAGACCAGCGGCAGCGCTTCAGCTTCCGGCAAGGCAAGGGTGAACGGGCCGGAAGGCGCATCGCCCACCACCGCCTGGGACTGAACTTCAAACTTCGTCATCGCTTAATCCAGCTTGATGTTGGCGGCCTTGGCCACACGGGCGTAGCGGGCCATTGCCTGCTGGATCTGTGCCTTGAACTGGTCCGGGGTGGTCGGTACGAGCGTGCCGCCGGATTCCTCGATCTTGCGCTTGAACTCCGGGTTCAGCATGGCCTTGTGGATGGCGGCATTCAGCTTATCGATCACAGGCTGCGGCGTGCCGGCCGGTGCCACGATGCCGAACCAGCCGCCCTCGCCCATGTCCTTGTACCCCAACTCGCCGTAGGTCGGTACGTTCGGCAGCTGCGGGGAGCGTTGTGCGCCCAGTACCGCCAGCGCGCGGAGCCGGCCTGCTTTCACGTGGGGGAGCGTCGACGACAGGTTGTCGGTGATGGCGTTGACCTGCCCTGCCAGGGCGTCGTTCAGGGCAAGCCCCGCGCCCTTGTACGGCACATGCAGCAGGTCGATCTTCGCCAGCATCATGAAGTTCTCGATGTTGACGTGGCCAAGCGAGCCAGCACCGGGCGATGCGAATGTGTACTTGCCGGGATTGGCCTTCACCAGCGCCACAAACTCCTGCATCGTCTTGGCGGGTACGCTGGGATGCACGGCAAAGACGCTCGGAATTGCCGCCACGTTGGTGACCGGTGCGAAGTCCTTGATCGGGTCGTAGCCCAGCTTCGGGTAGACCGCCGGGTTCGAGCCGTGCGTGCTGACCGTGGCCATGCCGATCGTGTAGCCATCGGGCGCGGAACGGGCAACCTGCTCCATGCCGATGGAACCGCCTGCCCCGCCCTTGTTGTCGACCACGATAGTCTGGCCCAATTCGCGCCCGGCGAACTCGGCAACCAGGCGCGCCGACAGATCCGTGGTGCCGCCCGCCGCGAACGGAACGATCAGTCGGATCGGCTTGCTGGGGTAGCCGGACTGCGCGAAAACCGGCGCGGCAACACCACCCAGCGCAGCGGCGAGGGCTGTGGACAACATTGTGGAAAACACCAGCCGACGGCGCGTGCCGTGGGCGTTCCTGGCTCGTTTCATGGAATCAAACTCCTCGCTCTTCGTTCTCGAATCTTGGGTACCGAGCAGGGAGTTTCGAGAGTTTACCGACCTGGCACAAACGACTATATTGCACGGTTCCATTACCAAAGATCATGCTGGCTGGCATGCGTATACGTTCCCCCTCGATGTCCGAGCTTCATGCGTTTCCCACTGCCGCGAGGCTCGGCAGCTTCACACGCGCGGCCGAGACGCTATGCGTGACACAGGGGGCCATCAGCCGCGCCATCGCCCGGCTGGAAGCGCATTTCGGACAGCCTCTGATACATCGCAATGCGCACCGGCTGACTTTGACTGAGGCGGGGCGCGCGTACCTGGACGCCATTGCGGAGCCGCTGGCGGCGCTGGAAAGCGCCAGCGCGGCGATGTTTGGCGAAGACCGCCGGCATCACCTGACGGTGTCGGCCGTACCTACCCTGGCGAGCGTGTGGCTGGTACCTCGCCTGCCCGACTTCCATCGCAAGCACCCCGATATCCGGCTCGACTTCGTACCGTACCGCCGCGACGAGGATTTTTCGGGCGCCCAGCCCGACGCCGCCATCCTGACGGGCGAAGCGAGCCAATGGCCGGGATGGCAGGTCGACTACGTGATTGGCCGGGAAATGGTACCCATCTGCCACCCGGCTCGCGCCCATGCCAGGCGAGTCGCAAATCTGTGGAAAACTCCCGCCGACCTGATGGGCGAACCGCTACTTTTCCACACAACTGCCCCCAGGAACTGGCAGCACTGGCTGCAAGCGACAGGCGTACCCGATGCTGCGCCGACACTCGCGCGCGGATTCGATCAAGTGTCGATCCTGCTGGAGGCGGTCAAGGCCGATATGGGAGTGGCCGTATTGCAGCGATGCCTTGTCAGGGATGCGTTGCAGGCCGGTCAGGTGGTGGCGCCGTTCGATCTGCCAGTCACCCTCAACCGTGGATATTTCCTGTGCGCGCCACGTGAAAAGCGCGACCACCCGGCACTGAATACCTTCCGCGAATGGCTGCTTTCAGCCGCCGCGAACGATATCACGGCGCTGCTTCGCTAGGACTTATCCACACTGTGGATAGTTTTGTGAACAACATAGCTACGGCGAATAAATATAGCCACACAATCGGCCATATTATTTGAAGACCGTATACGTATACGGTCACGCCGCCTTCTTGGCCAATCCCAGGTAGGTCTCGATCACTTTGGGATTGCTGGCCAAAGCCGAGGCTTCGCCTTCCATCGCCATGTCGCCCGTCTCGACCACATACCCGTAGTCCGCCACCTGCAGCGCGGCCCTTGCGTTCTGCTCGATCAGCAGCGTGGCTACGCCGGTCTGGCGCAGGTTGCTGATGATGTGGAAGATCTCCTTCACGATCAGCGGCGCCAGCCCCAGGCTCGGTTCATCGAGCATCAGCAGTTGCGGCTTGGCCATCAGCGCCCTGCCCACGGCCAGCATCTGCCGTTCGCCGCCGGAGAGCGTGCCGGCCTCTTGCTTCGCACGTTCCCTCAGGCGCGGAAACAGGTCATAGACCACGCTCATCTGGTCCAGGTAGTTGCGCTCGCCGGCACGCTTGCGGCGGAACGCACCGAGTTGCAGGTTGTCCTCGACGGTCATGGTGGCAAACAGCTCGCGCTTCTCGGGCACCAGGCACATGCCACGTGCCACCCGCCCCTCCACGGGAACGCCGGCCATATCGTGGCCCAGATACCGCACGGTGCCGCTGGCCGATCCGCTGACCGGCAGCGCGCCCATGATCGCGTTGAGCATGGTGGACTTGCCCGCGCCATTCGGCCCGATGACCGTGACGATCTTGCCCGCCTGTACCTGCAGATTGGCGCCGTGCACGGCCTCGACCTTGCCGTAACGGACATGCAGGTCCTTGACCTCCAGAATCAGACTCATCTCCACTCCTTACTCGACACCACCGAGATAGGCTTCCAGCACGGCCGGATCCTTCTGCACGTCTTCCGGCACGCCTTCGGCGATGCGCGTACCGAACTCCATCACCACAAGTCGGTCCGTCAGGTTCATCACGAAGTCCATGTCGTGCTCCACCAGCAGCACGCTCATGCCCTCGCCCTTCAACTTGCGCAGCAGTTCGGCAAGCGCCTGCTTTTCCTTGTAGCGCAGCCCCGCCGCCGGTTCATCGAGCAGCAGCAACGCAGGATCGCAGCACAGCGCTCGCGCGATTTCGAGAATGCGCTGCTGGCCCAGCGCAAGGCTGCCCGCTTCCATGTACATGCAGTCGGCCAGACCTACACGTTCAAGCTGGCGCTTTGCTTCGAACAACAGCTTCTCTTCCTCGGCGCGGTTCATGCGCAGGATCGCCGCGGCCACGCCTCCCTGCGCGCGAAAATCGCCACGCAGATGCGCGCCGATGGCCACATTTTCCAGCACCGTCATCGTCGGCAGCAAGTGCACATGCTGGAACGTACGGCCTACACCCCGCTTCACGATCTCGCGCGATGGCAGGCCCGAGATAACCTCTCCGCGATAGCGCACCTCGCCGCGCGTAAGCGGCAGCACGCCGGTCACCAGATTGAACGTGGTGGACTTGCCGGCACCGTTCGGACCAATGAGACCGATGATCTCTCCCGCGCGTACCTGGAAGCTCACGTCGTTCACGGCAACCAATCCGCCGAACTGCTTGCGCGCCGCGCGCACGTCGAGAATCAGCTCGCCTGCCGTGGGCTTCTCGCGCACCGGCAACGCATCCGCATGCGTGGGCGCAACGACCGGCGGACCCGATGGCATCAGCCTGCGCAGGAACGGCCAGATGCCATCGCGCGCGTACTGCAACAGCAGCACCAGCAGCACGCCGAACACGATGATCTCGAAGTTGCCGGTGCTGCCCAGCAGCCGGGGCAGCAGACCCTGCAGCACGTCCTTGAGGATGGTGAGAATGCCCGCGCCAAGCACCGCGCCCCACACGTGGCCCACGCCGCCGACAACGGCCATGAACAGGTACTCGATGCCGTAGTTGAGGCCGAACGGTGTGGGATTCACCGCGCGTTGCAGATGCGCGTAGAGAAAGCCGGACACGCACGCGAGGATCGCGGCCACGACAAAGATCACCACCTTCATCCAGGCGGTGTTCACGCCCATCGCCTCGGCCATCGTGCCGCCGCCCTTGAGCGCGCGGATGGCGCGCCCCGGCCGCGAGTTCAGCAGGTTCTGCATCGCCAGCACGGCCAGCAACACCACGGCCCAGATCAGATAGAACATCGACCTGCCCGATTGCAGCTCGATGCCAAGGAACGACAGCACGGGGATTCCGTTCAGGCCATCGTACTTGCCCAGGAACTCAAGGTTGCCAAACAGGAAGAACAGCGACAGGCCCCACGCAATCGTCGCCAGCGGCAGGTAGTGGCCCGACATGCGCATCGTGATGAGTCCGATCACGTAGGCCGACGCCATCGTGATAACCATCCCCACGATCAGCCCGAGCCACGGCGACAGTCCGAACTGCGTGGTCAGATACGCGGTGCTGTAGGCACCCAGCCCCACGAACGCGGCCTGTCCAAACGACGTCATGCCGCCCACGCCGGTCAGCAGCACCAAGCCGATGGCCACGATGCTGTATAGCCCGATATAGTTGCCGAGCGTGATCCAGAATTCCGGCGTCGGCAGCACGGGCAGCAGCGCGAGCACGATCACGAATGCGAGTGTCAGTACCCGGTTGCGCATGGCACCCGTCGAGTGCGATGCAGGTTCGGCTTGCGTTTGCGCGTTCTTCTCCAACGGCTTGTTGGTCAGCATCGTCATGGCCTATTCCTCTTCCTCGACGTGCTTGCTCGTCAGCGATCGCCACAGCAGCACCGGAATGATCAGCGTGAAGACGATGACCTCCTTGAAGGCGCTCGCCCAGAACGACGAATACGATTCGAGAAGTCCCACCAGCAGCGCACCCAGCGCCGCCACCGGGTAACTGGCCAGGCCGCCGACAATGGCGCCCACAAAACCCTTGAGGCCGACCAGGAAGCCGGATTCGTAGTAGACCGTGGTCACCGGTGCGATCAGGATGCCGCACAGCGCGCCCATCGCCGCCGCCAGCGTGAACGACAGCCGCCCTGCCTGCGTGGTGCCGATACCCACCAGCCGCGCACCCAGCCGGTTCACGGCCGTCGCGCGTAGTGCCTTGCCCTGCAGCGTGCGTTCGAAGTAGAAGTACAGCGCGGCGATCAACAGCGCCGACACCGCCACCACCCACAGACTCTGGCCGGAAACGCTAAGGCTGCCAACCTCGAAGCGCGCTTCGGAAAACGGATTCGTGCGCGACCCCTCCGCGCCGAACATCACAAGGCCGAGTCCCACCAGCGCAAAGTGCACGCCGACGGACACGATCAGCAGCACCAGCGTGCTCGCCTCGGCCAGCGGCTGATAGGCCAGCCGGTAGAGCATCGGTCCGAGCGGAATCACGATCAGCAGCGTCAGCGCGATCTGCACGATCATCGGCAACGGCATGCCGCCGTACTGCTGCACGAGCAGATGCACCGCTCCCGGAAACAGCAGGTACTTGCCAGCCAGGATCAGGACCCTGCGTGGTGCGGTCAGGCGCAACTCGGGGCTGCGCAGCACCGCCACGCCATCGTAGATGAATGTCAGCACGCCCATCGCCAGCAGCAGCCACGTGGTCTGCGGCGCGTGGCCAGCCTGCATCGCGGCCAGCGTCAGCGCACCGTATGCCACGAATTCGCCCTGGGGAATGAAGATGACGCGCGTCACCGAGAACACCAGCACCAACGCCAGTGCCAGCAACGCGTAGATCGCGCCGGAGGTGATGCCGTCCTGCGCCAGAATGGCCGCAATCGAAAGGTCCATTGTCTGCCCGTGTTATATGCGGATACGCTACGTCAGCTTAGTGACTGCGCTCCGCGATGCCTAGGGGATGGCAGAACAACGCGGGCAAAAAAAGGGCGCATGGTCTGCCATGCGCCCTCCTGTGCTTCGCTGCTCCAGCCCGACCCCTGCCAGCCGATCGTGTTGCCGGCTTACTTCTGCAGCTTCCACTTGCCATCGACGATCTGCACCATCACGCGCGCGCGCTGGTCCATGCCGAGGTGGTCGGTGGGGCTCATGTTGATAATGCCGTGCGATACCGGCAGGTTCTTGGTCTGCTCCAGTGCATCGCGCAGTGCCTTGCGGAATTCCTTCGTGCCAGGCTGGCCCTTCTTGAGTGCCTCCGGAATGGCGTTCTGCAACAGCAGGCCAGCATCCCAGGCATGCCCGCCGAAGGTGGAAACCTGTCCGCCGAACGCCTTTTCATAGGCGGTCTTGTAGGTCATGGCCGGCTTCTTCACCGGGTTGCTGTCCGGCAACTGCTCGGCCACCAGCAGCGGGCCGGCCGGCAGGAACGTACCTTCGCAGTCCTTGCCGCACACACGCAGGAAGTCGGGATTCGCCACGCCGTGCGTCTGGTAGATCTTGCCCTTGTAGCCGCGCTCCTTGAGTGCCTTGACCGGCAGCGCCGCGGGCGTACCCGAGCCTGCGATCAGCACCGCATCGGCGTTGGCACCCATCATCTTGAGTACCTGGCCCGTCACCGAGTTATCGGTGCGCGCAAAGCGCTCGTTGGCCACCACCTTGATCTTGCGCATCTCGGCGACCTTGGCAAACTCCTGCGCCCAGCTATCGCCGTAAGCATCCGCGAAGCCGATAAAGGCCACCGTCTTCACGTTGTTGCTGGTCATGTGCTCGGCCAGCGCCGTAGCCATGTGAGAGTCGTTCTGCGGCGTCTTGAAGATCCACGCGCGCTTGCTGTCCATCGGCTCGATGATGCGGGCCGATGCGGCCATCGAGATCATCGGCGTTTCGCTTTCCGCCGCAACGTCCACCATCGCCAGCGAGTTGGGCGTGACCGTGGATCCCACCACCACGTCCACCTTGTCTTCGCTGATCAGCTTGCGCGTGTTCTTGACCGCCGTGGTCGTATCGGTGGCATCGTCGAGCACGATGTACTCGATCTTCTTGCCGGCGATTTCCTTGGGCAGCAACGTGAAGGTGTTCTTCTCGGGGATGCCGAGCGATGCGGCGGGCCCCGTGGCCGATACCGTGACCCCGACCTTCACCTGGGCGCTGGCCGCACCTGCGAAAAGACTGGCGGCGGCAAGCGCCAGCAAGCTGGCGCGCTTGAACGTCATGGCTTGTCTCCTTCGGTTCCAAAAACGGAAAAAGGCACCCGCCGGCTTCCGGCCGGCGGATGCCTTCAGTTTTTTTGTGGCCCACTCTGGCAGGCTCTTTGGCGGATGCAGCGCTGGCATCCGATCTAGCCGGGAACATCGAAGTTCGTCCCGTTTTTCCCGTCCTGCGCCATTACCCCCGGATTGCGCAGCTGCATTCACCGACCGCTCGGTCGGGAATGCGAATCGAGTCTAACACAGCGATGTGATACGAAAAGGCGGGATTAACCCGCAGCAGCACAGGCGCAACAGTCGAGGGTTTTCAACGCACGAACGCGTCGTAAGCGGTCTTGACGATCAGTGCGCTGACAACCGCGATGAACACCTTGCGCACGAAGCGGCTGCCGTGGCGCAGCGCCAGCTTGCTGCCCACCTGACTGCCCGCGACGTTGGCCAATGCCATGACGATGCCAAGCTGCCACCAGACGTGGCCCTTGGATGCCAGCAACAACAGCGCGGCCAGGTTCGTGGCCAGGTTGACGATCTTTGCCGATGCCGACGCATGCAGGAAGTCGTAGCCGAACACGCGCACGAACACGATCATCAGGAAGCTGCCCGTACCCGGCCCGAACACGCCGTCGTAGAAACCGATTGCAGCGCCGGCCAGCAGCGCAGCCACGCGCTCGCGCGAACCCGACAATGCCGGTGCGTGATCGGTGCCGAGATCCTTCTTTGCAACCGTATAGGCCAGCAGTATCAGCAGCACGAACGGCAGCG
The DNA here is from genome assembly GCF_057798835.1 of Cupriavidus sp. 291-E7. Lineage (NCBI taxonomy): Bacteria > Pseudomonadati > Pseudomonadota > Betaproteobacteria > Burkholderiales > Burkholderiaceae > Cupriavidus > Cupriavidus sp. 291-E7. The sequence goes on along the minus strand of NZ_JBYOJV010000007.1, from coordinate 126,302 downwards.
CCTTGCGCAGCGGCTCGGCGGGGATCTTCGTCAGCGTCCACGCGCCAGCCATCGCGAATACAAAGGCGGCAAGCATCGCCGGTCCGGTGGCGCCCCAATAGATCCGCACCTTGCGTCCATAGCGGTAGGCCGCGTTGGATGTGCCTGCCAGCGACGCAACCTTGGTGGTGCCGATCAGCGTGGCCGGCGACATGTTCGGATAAGTCGAAAACAGCGCGGGCACCTGCACCAATCCACCCCCGCCCGCAACGGCGTCGATCAAGCCGGCCAGAAAGGCGGCCGCGGCCAGAAACACAAACTCCATGAATGGACAGTCGAAAAATGTCGGGGGGCGTCGAGCGGGTTTGAGAAAAGGTCGAAGTGGGAACGTACTGCGGTAGCGGATCAGCCCAAGCGTTTGGGAGTGGGCACCAGACTGCGCCGCCACAAGCCATCGGCATCGCGCTGGAAGCCTTCCGGCGGCCGCGCGGCGTCAGCCACCAGACCGGGTGCCAACAGAACGTGCCGGATGCCGTGCGCACGGCACCAGTCGGCCAGAACCGCGCAGCATGCGTCCCGCCAGGATTCGGATGATGCGGCTGCCGGCGGCCACCACTCGGCCACCATCGCCACGCGCCCGCCGAGCGCCAGGCTCTGGACCAGCGTGACCGGCATCAGGCAGACCAGCGTGTCCTGCCCCGCGTTGGTGCCGCCTGCCAGGCAGATGCCGTGACCGCCCTGCTCCAGCAAGGCATCGAGAGACAGTCGCCGCGCGCGAGCCTCGGGAACCGGCAGCGGCGCGCGTGCGTTCAGCCAAGCGTCAATGGACGGGCCATCGGCGCTGATCGCGGCGCGTACCCATTGCTGCACTTCGGGACAATTCGGGGAATCGGATGGGAGGGACATGACAAGCCGGGGAATGCTGCCCGGCATTGTCTCATGCGGGCTGGCGGGCGGTCATGCCGAAGATGCATCAGTCTGCACCCGGACAAAATCCAGGTGCCGGGGCAGGCGTTTTCGGGGGCGGAAAATGAAAAAGGCGTTGCCGGGGATCACCCAGCAACGCCTCTTTATCGTATTGGCTGCTGCTACCCGACACCGGGTGCGCGCCTGTCGTCTCCTCGCTTCCGCCTCCAAGTAACCTGCGAAAACCGTATATGCAATGTAACGAACCGGTGCGTATGAAACAAGTCAGCAATAACCCTAGCCCCAAAATCGGGCATGTCGCCCCATCTTCACTCGGCTGGCTGGCTACTTCTGGCCGGTTTTCCGGCTGGTCAGCGCGATCAGTTCGCCCATGATGCCTCGGCGGAACGTCAGCACGCAGATCACGAAGATGATGCCCGTCACCATCGTCACCGACTCGCCCAGCGCATTGAACCAGCTGATTCCGGTCAGATGGGCCAGGAACGATCCGATGTCGCCCAGCTTGTTTTCCAGCGCGACGACGACGAACGCACCCACGATCGGGCCGGACAGCGTGCCCAGGCCACCCACCAGCGTCATCAGGATCACCGAGCCCGACATCGACCAGTGCACGTCGGTCAGCGTGCCAAAGCCCAGCACCAGCGCCTTGGTGGCACCAGCCAGGCCCGACAGCGCGGCCGAGATGACGAAGGCCAGCAGCTTGAAGCGGTCTACGTCGTAACCGAGCGAAATCGCGCGCGGCTCATTTTCGCGGATCGCCTTCAGGATCTGGCCGAACGGCGAGTGCACGGTGCGCACGATCAGCGCGAATGCCGCCACGATGATGACCAGCGCCACGTAGTACAGCGTCATGTCATCAGACAGCGACAGCACACCGAACAGCTTGCCGCGCGGAATGCCCTGCAGCCCGTCTTCGCCTCCGGTGAACGGCGCCTGCAGACAGACGAAGAACAGCATCTGCGCCAGCGCGAGCGTGATCATGGAGAAGTAGATGCCCTGGCGGCGGATGGCCAGCCAGCCCACCACCAACCCGATCGCCGCGCCGGACAACGTGCCGAACAGCAGGCCCAGTTCCGGCGTCACCCCCCAAACCTTCATCGCATGGCCGGCCGCGTAGCCCGCGCCACCGAAGAACGCTGCATGGCCGAACGACAGCAGGCCCGTGAAGCCGATCAACAGGTTGAACGCGCATGCAAACAGCGCAAAGCACATCACCTTCAGTACGAACACCGGGTACGCACCCGCCAGCGGCGCCACGATCAGGCCCAGCAACAGCAGGCCGTACAGCAATTTCTTTTGCAAGGCCGTTCCTTCCCTGAAACCCTTGGCTTCGACTGCCACGGCAGTCTGTCCAGTCTGTCCGCTCATTACTTTTCCCTCCCGAACAGCCCGGCCGGGCGCAGCATCAGCACGATCACCATGATGAAGAACACCACGGTCGACGATGCTTCCGGATAGAACACCTTGGTCAGACCTTCAACCACCCCGAGGCCAAGGCCCGTGATGATCGAACCCATGATCGAACCCATCCCGCCGATCACCACCACGGCGAACACGATGATGATCAGGTTCTGGCCCATCAGCGGCGACACCTGGATCACCGGCGCCGCCAGCACGCCGGCAAACGCCGCCAGCGCCACGCCAAAGCCGTAGGTCAGCGTCACCATCAACGGCACGTTGACGCCGAACGCCTCCACCATCTTGGGGTTCTCGGTGCCGGCACGCAGGTAGGCGCCCAGCTTGGTCTTCTCGATCACGAACCACGTGGCAAGGCAGACCACCACCGATGCGGCGACCACCCAGGCGCGATAGTTCGGCAGGATCATGAAGCCCAGATCCGTGGCACCTTGCAGCGCGTCGGGCGGCGAGTACGGCAGGCCGGACACGCCATAGATCGAACGCAACACCCCTTCGATCACAAGCGTGATGCCCAGCGTCAGCAGCAGGCCATAGATGTGGTCGAGCTTGTAGATCCAGCGCAGCATCGTCTTCTCGATGATTACGCCAATCACGCCGACGATGATGGGCGACAGCGCGAGCATCACCCAGTAATTGAGTCCGGCGTATTCCATGCCCGCCCAGGCCAGCACGGCCCCGAGCATGAAAAGCGCACCGTGCGCGAAGTTGATCACGTTGAGCAGGCCGAAGATCACGGCCAGCCCCAGGCTCAGCATCGCGTAGAAAGCGCCATTGACCAACCCCAGCAATAGCTGGGACAGCATGGCGGGTAGCGGAATTCCGAAAATATCCATGAGCGTCGAATGCTTGTCTGTATCTCCCCTCTCCCACACGTGAGAGAGAGATTGAGGGAGAGGGTCAGCGGCTCAAATTGAGATCTGTCTCACTGAAACCGCCAGCCCTCTCCCCCTGCCCCTCTCCCGCGCGGCGAGAGAAGGGAGCAAAACAACACGTCTTACTTCTTCAGGACCGGGCACTTCGATTCGGCCACCGTCGTGAACGCCTGGTCGCCCGGGATCGTGGTCACGACCTTCATGTAGTCCCACGGCTTCTTCGAGTCAGCCGGTGCCTTCACCTGCATCAGGTACATGTCGTGCACGAAGCGGCCATCGGCGCGGATCTGACCCTTGCTGTAGAAGTCGTTGATCTTCATCTTCTTCAGCTCGGCCATGACCTTGTCCGGATCGTCGGTCTTGGCGGCTTCCACTGCCTTCAGATAGTTGCTGACGGACGAGTAGTCGGCGGCCTGCAAGCTGCTCGGCATCTTCTTCATCTTGCCGAAGAAGCGGTTCGCGAACTTGCGCGTGTCGTCGTTCATGTCCCAGTACCAGCTGTCGGTCATCAGCAGGCCTTCGGTGTTCTTCAGGCCCAGGCTGTGCACGTCGTTGATGAACATCAGCAGGCCGGCGATCTTCATGTTCTTGGTGATGCCGAATTCCTTGGCGGCCTTGATCGAGTTGATCGTGTCGCCACCGGCATTCGCCAGGCCCAGGATGTCGGCCTTCGACGCCTGTGCCTGCAGCAGGAACGACGAGAAGTCCGACGCCGACAGCGGATGGCGCACCTGGCCCACCACCGTGCCGCCGTTGGCCTTCACCACGGCTGCCGTGTCGCTTTCGAGCGAATGGCCGAAGGCGTAGTCGGCGGTCAGGAAGAACCACTTCTTGCCGCCCTGCTTCACCACGGCGCTGCCCGTGCCCTTGGCCAGGGCCACGGTGTCATAGGCGTAGTGCACCGTGTACGGCGAGCACTCTTCGTTGGTCAGGCGCGCCGTGCCGGCACCGATGTTGATGTAGACGCGCTTCTTTTCCTGCGCGACCTTGTTCATGGCCAGTGCGGTGGCGGAGTTCGTGCCGCCCACCAGCAGGTCAAGCCCTTGCTGGTCCATCCATTCGCGCGCCTTGGAGGCGGCGATGTCGGCCTTGTTCTGGTGATCGGCCGAGACCAGCTCGATCGGCTTGCCCAGCACCTTGCCGCCGTGATCTTCGATAGCCATCTTGATGGCTTCCAGGCCGCCCGGGCCATCGATATCGGCGTACAGACCGGAGAGATCGGTGATGTAGCCGATCTTCACCGTGTCGTTCGACACCTGCGCCGAAGCGCTGCCTGCAAACGCACCAAAGACAGTTGCTGCCACTGCGACAGCCAGCCGAGTCATTTTCATGTTTGTCTCCTGAGTTGCGGCGGCGCGCAACGCCACCCGTTCCTGCCAATCGTTGATGACGATAAATCGTGCGACCCTGGCGCCGGTAAGGCGCGTCGGATCAGACCCCAAGCAGTTCGTTCAGCACCGGCATCTTTGCCTGCAGCTCGTCGGCGGCAAAGCGCTCGACGATCGTGCCGTGCTCCATCACGTAGAAGCGGTCGGCCAGCGGCGCCGCAAAGCGGAAGTTCTGCTCCACCATCACCACGGTGTAGCCCTTCTTCTTGAGCATCAGGATCATGCGCGCCAGCGCTTGCACGATCACCGGCGCCAGCCCTTCGGAAATCTCGTCGAGCAGCAGCAGGTTCGCGCCCGTGCGCAGGATGCGACCCACCGCAAGCATCTGCTGCTCGCCGCCGGAAAGCCGCGTGCCCTGGCTCTGCTTGCGCTCGCGCAGGTTCGGAAACATCTCGTAGATCTCGGCCTCGCTCATGCCCTTGTCCGTGCCCTTCAGCACGGGCGGCAGCAGCAGGTTTTCCTCGCACGACAGCGACGAGAAAATCGCGCGCTCTTCCGGGCAGTAGCCAATACCGTAGTGCGCGATCTTGTGCGTCGGCAGGCCGATAGTCTCGTGACCGTTGACCTTGATCGATCCCTTGCGCGCACCGGTAAGTCCCATGATCGCGCGCATCGTGGTGGTACGGCCGGCGCCATTACGGCCCAGCAGCGTCACCACTTCGCCACGGTTCACGGTCAGATCCACGCCGTGCAGGATGTGCGATTCGCCGTACCACGCGTGCAGGTCCTTGATTTCGAGTGCGGGCGTGTTGGATGCGTTGGTGCTCATCTCAGTGCGCCCCCTGCAGTTCGGCGTCGACGGTACCCATATAGGCTTCCATCACACGCGGGTCCTTCGATACTTCGGCGTACGGGCCTTCGGCCAGAATCGCACCACGCTGCAGCACCGTGATCTTGTCCGCGATCGACGACACCACGTTCATGTTGTGTTCGACCATCAGGATCGTGCGGCCGGCGGAAACCTTCTTGATCAGCTGCGTCACGCGATCCACGTCTTCGTGGCCCATGCCCTGCGTGGGTTCATCCAGCAGCATTAGCTCGGGTTCCATCGCCAGCGTGGTGGCGATCTCCAGCGCGCGCTTGCGGCCGTACGGCAGATTGACGGTGGTGGTCTCGGCGAATTCGGTCAGGCCCACTTGATCGAGCAGGTCCATCGCGCGCGCATCGAGCACGTCCAGCGAATGCTCGCTGCGCCAGAACTGGAATGCGGTACCCAGCTGGCGTTGCAGGCCGATGCGCACGTTCTCGCGCACGGTCAGGTGCGGGAACACGGCCGAAATCTGGAACGACCGGATCACGCCGCGCCGCGCAATCTGTGCGGGCTTTTCGCGCGTGATGTCGATGCCGTTGAATAGGATGGTGCCCGTGGTGGGCTCCAGGAATTTGGTGAGCAGGTTGAAGCAGGTGGTCTTGCCCGCGCCGTTCGGTCCGATCAATGCATGGATCGAGCCGCGACGTACGCGCAGGTTGACGTCGCTCACCGCAGTGAACCCCTTGAATTCCTTCGTGAGGTTCTTCGTTTCCAGGATGATTTCCTGAGTCATAGTCTCCTGCCCGCCCTCTTGCTGCATGCCAGGTTGTGCCCGGCTACTGACAATGGTTCGAACTCCGGCGCTTTGTCGCCATGATTGCCGCGTTATAGGTATTGGGAAATCGGTGCGGCTACCGCGTTGGCCGGTGCGCCAAGTGAAGGTAGCGGCACCGTATACCGGCGACTATTGTGTGCGCCTGCTGCGTCGCAAAACATCGGGGTTTGCACTAGGCTTAATACATTCTCCACGTGACGGCAATGCGATGTGCGAAGCCGCACCGACGTCCGCGGCCAACGGCTTCGCCACGTATCGTGGAAGACCCTTATGCCGATACCGGCGTGATGATTTCGGGGGTATTTGCTGCACCGCTCGCGCGAGCGCGCCGGTCGGCACGAATCATGTCGCTGGCACGCTCCGCGATCATGATCGTCGGCGAGTTCGTATTGCCCGACGTGATCAGCGGCATCACCGACGCATCCACCACGCGCAGCCCGGCGATACCGCGCACACGCAGCCGGTTGTCGACCACCGCATCGGCATCGTCGGCGTCGCCCATGCGGCATGTGCCGACTGGATGGAAGATCGTGGTGCCGATCGCGCCTGCCGCTTCGGCCAGTTGCTCGTCGGTCTGGAACGCCGGACCGGGCAGCCATTCGGCCGGCTGGTACGGCGCCAGCGCCGGCGATGCAACGATGCGCCGCGTGAGCCGGATCGAGTCCGCCGCGACCTTGCGATCTTCGGCGGTGGAAAGATAGTTGGGCGCGATACGTGGCGCACGCCGAAAATCCGCATCCTCGATATGCACGCTGCCGCGCGATGTCGGACGCAGGTTGCACACGCTGGCCGTGAATGCGTTGAAGCTGTGCAGCGGATCGCCAAACTTGTCCAGCGACAACGGCTGCACGTGATACTCGACGTTGGCGCGCGCCTGGCTTTCGTCGCTGCGCGCAAAGGCGCCGAGCTGCGACGGCGCCATGCTCATCGGCCCGCTCTGGTTGAACGCATACTGCAGGCCGATGCCGAGCTTGCCCCACCATTTCGACGCGCGGGTATTGAGCGTGCGCACGCCCTGCACCTTGACCACCGTGCGCAACTGCAGGTGATCCTGCAGATTCTCGCCCACGCCGCGCAGCGCATGGCGCACGCGAATGCCCAGCGCCTGCAGACGCTCGGGCTGACCGATGCCCGACAGCTCCAGCAGTTGCGGTGAATTGATCGCACCGGCGGCAAGAATCACTTCTTCCGTGGCACGTGCTTCCAGTTGCTGCCCGCCACCCAGGTATTGCACACCGGTGCAGCGGCGGCCGTCCGGCGTGTCAAAGACCAGCGCACTGACCTGCGCGCCCGTGACGATGGTCAGGTTGGGCCGATCGGATGCTTTGCGCAGGAACGCCTTGGCCGTATTCCAGCGAATGCCGCGCCGCTGGTTCACCTCGAAATAGCCGACGCCGAAGTTGTCGCCGCGATTGAAATCGTCGGTACGTGGAATGCCGGCCTGTTCGGCGGCTTCGATAAAGCGCTCCAGAATGTCCCAGTGCAGGCGTTGCGCCTCCACGCGCCACTCGCCGCCCGCGCCGTGGAAGGCATTGGCGCCACGGTAATGGTCCTCGCTGCGCTTGAACAGCGGCAGCACGTTGTCCCACCGCCAGCCATCGTCACCGGAAAGGCGCGCCCAGTCGTCGTAATCCTCGCGCTGGCCGCGCATATAGATCATGCCGTTGATCGATGAGCATCCGCCCAGCACCCGGCCTCGCGGATAGCCCAGCGAGCGGCCATTCAGGCCGGCTTCCTCGGCGGTGCGATAGAGCCAGTCAGTACGCGGATTGCCGATGCAGTAGAGATAGCCGACCGGGATATGGATCCAGTGATAGTCATCCTTGCCACCGGCTTCCAGCAACAGCACATTGACATCGGCGTCCTGCGTCAGGCGGTTGGCCAGCACACAGCCGGCCGAACCACCACCCACGATGATGTAGTCGTACGTCTCCATATCCCTTGCATCCTTTGGTTGGCCCTGAGGGCGCGTTTTTTTTCTTGTCGGAATGCCGGGCATCATCGCACGACTTGGCCGCGGTCGTCGTCAGGGCTTTGCCTGAGACTCCAGGTGTCGGCGCAGCCAGTCGGCCAGTGCAGCAAAGACCTCGCCACGCAGTGGCTCGGCTTCATTGAAGATCTCGTGGTAGCCAGTGTCGAACCAGACCATGTCGCGCAAATCCTCGGGTGCGTTGTCGAAGAACGTCCGGCTGCCCTGCGCGTCGACGATGCGGTCGGCGCCGCCCACGAGCATCAGCATCGGCGCTTCCAGCCGCGGGGCGTCGGCCTGCGCCTGCGCCATCCCGCGAATGAACGATTCCAGCACGCTGGCACTGATGGTGCCCTGCACCAGCGGATCGGTGCGGTAGGCACGCGCCACTTCCGGATCATGCGACAGCAGCCGGGCATCGATTGGATTCGGCACACGCACACGCGGCGCCAGCGCCAGCAGCACGCGATGCAGCGTGAGCATGCCGTTGGACAAAGCCAGCGCCAGCGCGGGAGAAGACAGGATCAAGGCACGGATGGGCCGCACACGTGCCGTGGCAAAGCGCGCCGCCACCAGTCCGCCCATGCTGTGACCCAGCACGATCGGCAGCTCGTTCCATTGCCGTACGGCGGCATCGTAAATCTCGGCCAGGTCATCCAGATAACTGTCCGGATTGGGAACCACCATGCGCGGGCCACCGCTGGCGCCATGACCCCGATGATCGTATGCGCGCACGCGCAGCCCCAGCGCGCACAGAGCGGCGGCTACGTGTGGATAGCGCCCGCTGTGCTCGGCCAGCCCGTGCACCAGCAGTACCGTGCCAAGTGGCTCGGGATATCGTTGCGGGTCTGGCAGCCAGGTGCGCAGCAGCAGTTCCGTGCCATCGCGCATGCGCTGGCGCGATTCGGTTGCCGGGGTGCTCGCTTCGGTTGTTCCAGGCATGCTGGTGGCCATCACAGGTTGCTCCATCCCGATCGTCTCCTCGTGGGGACCTGCTTGTTGTTTTGCGACGGTGATGCGGGGTGCTGCCGACGGCGCCCCTCCCTCACGGGAGGGGGAAACACAAATTACCTATGGCATGCCGGACAGTCCGACGCCATATCCGACAGGATCGGACAGTCGGGCCGGTCATCGCCGGTACAGGCCTCCGCCAGTGTGCGCAGCGTGTCGCGCATGGCGGCCAGCTCGGCAATCTTGACCTCCAGATCCGCCACGTGCCTGAGCGTCAGCGCCTTCACATCGGCACTGGCCCGGCCGCGATCATGCCAGAGCGACAGCAGGTTGCGAATCTCGTCGAGCGAGAATCCGAGATTACGGGCGCGCCGGACGAAGCGCAAGGTGTGCACCGCGCGTTCGTCGTAGCGACGATATCCACCCTCGCTACGCGGCGGCGCATCAACCAGGCCGATCGACTCGTAGTGCCGGATCATTTTTGCGGACACGCCCGAGGCTTCCGCCGCTTCACCGATATTCATTGCGTCTCCTTTGTACCCAGCGGATGCCAGCGGCGCAGCAACAACGCATTGGCCACCACGCTGACGCTGGAGAACGCCATCGCCGCACCCGCCACGACCGGATTGAGCAGGCCGGCCACCGCCAGCGGAATGCCGATCACGTTGTAAATGAATGCCCAGAACAGGTTCTGGCGAATCTTGCGCACCGTCCGTTGCGAAACCGACAACGCATCGGCCACCAGCGCGGGATCGCCCCGCATCAACGTGATGCCGGCCGCATGCATGGCCACGTCGGTACCGGTGGACATGGCGATGCCGACGTCCGCGGCGGCCAGCGCGGGCGCATCATTGATACCGTCGCCAACCATCGCCACCACGGCTTCTCCATTGCGGCGCAGCTCGGTCACGCGCGCCGCCTTGTCTTGCGGCAGCACTTCGGCCTGTACGTCATCGAGCCCAAGCAGGCTGGCCACCTGTGCGGCGGCGCCGGCGTTGTCGCCCGTCAGCATCACGGTTCGGATGCCCGCCTGGCGCAGTCGAGCGATGGCGGCAGCCGCGCCGGGCTTCAGCGCGTCGCCGAATGCCACCAGACCAAGCACCGCCTGCCGGGCAGGATCGATCAGCCACGAGACGGTACGCCCTTCCTTGCGCAGGCGTTCCGCCTCGGCCTGCAACGGCCCCGCGTCCGCGTTCAACGATGCACGCAAGCCCTCGCTGCCCAGTTGCAGCGCCTGGCCGGCCACCACACCGGCAATGCCACGGCCCGGCAACGCGCGTACATCGCTGGCGATGGGCGCTGCGACACCGCGCTCGCCGGCAAGCGCCACCACCGCGCGTGCCAGCGGATGCTCGCTGCCTGACTGCAACGCCGCCAGCCTGGCCAGCAAGGCGGCCTCGTCGCCGTCGGCCGCGTGCAACGCCACGACCTCGGGTTTGCCGACGGTCAGCGTACCTGTCTTGTCGAAGGCCACCACCGAAACGCGATGCGCCACTTCGAGCGCCTCGGCATCCTTGATCAGAATGCCCGCGCGCGCGCCGGCACCGGTGCCCGCCATGATCGCGGTCGGCGTGGCCAGACCCAGCGCACATGGGCAGGCAATCACCAGCACGGCCACGGCGTTGAGCAGCGCCTGGCTCCAATCGCCGGCAATGAAACCCCAGCCGAGCACCGTGGCCAGCGCAATGCCCAGCACCACGGGCACAAACACCGCGCTGACCTGATCGACCATGCGCTGAATCGGCGCCTTGGCGGCCTGCGCGTGTTCGACCATGCGGATGATCCTGGCCAGGACAGTTTCCGCGCCCACCGCCACGGTGCGCGCCACCAGCAGACCTTCGAAGTTGATGGCGCCACCGGTCAGCCGGTCACCCGGCTGCTTCGGTACCGGCACCGATTCGCCAGTCAGCATCGATTCATCGGCGTGGCTGTTGCCCTCCACGACTTCGGCGTCGACTGGAATCCGCTCGCCAGGCCGTACCACCACTTCGTCGCCCACGCGCACTTCGGCCAGTGCCACGGTCACTTCCACGCCATCGCGGCGAACCCGCGCGGTATCGGGCCGCAGCGCCGCGAGTGCGCGGATCGCGTCGGCGGTCTGGCGCTTGGCACGGACTTCGAGCCATTTGCCGAGTCGCACCAGCGTAATGACGACGGCCGCGCTCTCGAAATAGAGATGCGGCATCGCCTCGTGATCCTGGAACAGTTGCCAGACGGACAGCGCGTAGGCGGCCGAAGTGCCAAGCGCCACCAGCAGGTCCATGTTGCCGGCGCCCGCTCGCACGGCCTTGTAGCCGGCCTTGTAGAAACGCCAGCCAAATACGAACTGCACCGGCGTGGCCAGCAGCCATTGCAGCCAGCCCGGCAGCATCAGGTGCACGCCGAACCATTGCAGCACCATCGGTGCCACCAGCGGCAGCGACAGCACGGCGGAAATCACCACGGGCCAGGGACCCGACCAGAAATCCACTCGGCCTTCGCCCGTACCCGGTGCTGCGGCTACCGCATCGATAACCGGCCTGGCGCCATACCCGGCGCGCGTCACGGCTTCGGCAAGGACGGCGGCATCGGCCGTGCCGCGCAGCACGGTCACGGTGGCGCGCTCGGTGGCCAGATTCACCTGGGCTTCCTGCACGCCGGGCACGGCACGTAGCGCGCGTTCGACCCGGCCGACGCACGAGGCACAGGTCATGTCGGCGATATCCAGCTCGATCTCGTCGCGCGGCACATCGTAGCCAGCGTCGGCCACGGCCTGGGCCGCGGCGGCCAGTGCCGCGCCGTTATCGGCATGGAGCGAGGCCTGCTCGGTGGCAAGGTTGACGGCCACATCGTGCACGCCGGGCACCTTGGCCAGCGCGGTTTCCACGCGGCGCACGCACGAGGCGCAGGTCATGCCCTCCACGGGCAGGCGCCATTCGGCCGCGCTCGCGGCAGGATTCAAAGTGGAAGCAGGGGTCGACATGGAAAGGCTCGGCAATGCGCACGGAGCGCGATGAATGCACTGTGGACCTTACCATCATTGGAAGGTCAAGGTCTTTCCCGCGTCACCCTTACGGGCTTGCGCTTCCCACGGTGGGAAGGTTCATACTCCAGTCCGAAGTCGATATTCTCCAAACACTCAGAAGGAGTCACACCATGATCCAGTTCCAGGTCGAAGGCATGTCCTGCAACCATTGTGTCGGCGCGATCACCCGCGCGGTGCAGGCCGTCGACCCCGCCGCGAAGGTGGCGGCGGATGTGCCGGCGCAGTCGGTCAAGGTTGAGTCGGGCGCGGATCGCCAGGCCTTGCAGCAAGCGATCGAGGGCGCCGGTTATCCGGTGAAGTCGGCAGCCTGACTGGCACCCGCCGCAATGACAAAGGGCACCCAAGGGTGCCCTTTTCGCATCTGGTCCGGTCAGGGATCAGAACTTGTAGCCGACGTTCAGGAAGGTCACAACCGGATCGATCTTGATCTTGGTATGCGACTCGACCTTGGCGCCATTGGCCAGCGTGGTCGTGAAATGCGCCGTGCTGGACATCGGCACGTACGACACCGAGAAGCCGACAAACCACTTTTCGGTGATGGCGTAGTTGGCGCCAACGTTGAACACCGGGTTCCACGACGAGCTTGCGGTGGCGGTCATGGTCGAACCCGGACCGAACTCGCGCTGCACGAACGTCTGGTTCGTGACGGTCTCGCCGGTGAACCAGGTGTAGTTCACGCCGATACCGACGTACGGACGGAACTTGGTCTTGGCGTCGAAGAAGTGCCACTTGGCCACGATGGCCGGGCTCCACTGACGCACTTCACCAAGCTTGCCGTACTGCGAGTAGCCGCGTTCGCCGCTGACACCGTGCTTCGGCGGGATGCCCAGCACGAATTCGGCGGAGATATTGTCGGTAAAGAAGTGCGCGAACGTCAGGCCAGCGGTGTCGGCCGTATCGATCGAAGCGCCAGTGTTCGGGCGCTGCACGCCAGCCGGCCGGCCTGCGATCGAGTCGATCGTCAGGAATTGCGAATCGCCGGTGGGCATCACACGCATCCAGCCCAGACTCACCAAGTTGCTGCCCGCGGACTGCGCCTGCGCGGCGCCAGCCAGTGCCAAGGCGGCACCCGCCATCAGCATCTTTTTATAGATCTTTGTCATTGTTCCTCTAACTCCGTCCTCTTTTCTTCTGAATACAGCCACTGCTGGCGGCAATTATCCTGCGTGGCTTGCGCAGACTGTTTCAAACTCGGGACGCGATGATAGAAGAAATGCCCTAAAGACAGGGTTAACCCAAAAGACGGACACTTATTTAGCCGTTTTTGCATGCAAACCGACGCGCCAGCGCAACGGTTCGGTTTCACTAATGAAAAACCACTCGTAGTGAGTGGTTTTATCGCTCCATAGGCGAGGGTCAAACAAGTGTTCGGAAACCGCCGGGAGGCCGTTCCCGCGTCACTTGCGGCTGGCCAGGATGCATGCGGCAAGATCCCACAGCGCGTATCCCACGCTCTTGAACACGAGCGGGCTGCCCGTGCGCGTGCGCAGTGCATCGGCCTGAAGGATCGCTGTCTGGAACGGTTGCACCGTGTTCCAGTCGATGCCGGCCTGCAGCAGGTCTCCCGCTTCGTCCTCGATGCCGAACAGCGTGTCCGCCAGCAGCCGGCCCTGTGCCGACGCCACCTGGCAGAGCCGTGGCGGCAGTTCGCACATGTCCGGGCGGAAGGCGCCCACGGCGGCCACGAAGTGCCGGTCAGTCCAGAGACCGCTGTCGAGATCGGGCAGTACCGGCGCCCGGCTCGACGTCACGGTGACGACCATTGACACGCGCGGCAGCACGGCGGCCACGTCGTCGATAACCTCGGCCTCCACGCCCAGGCCACGCGCATGAACTGCCAGGGCCTCGGCCTTGTCCCGCGTGCGCGACTGCAGCCAGACCTTGCGTACCGGCAGGCCGGCGACGAATGCGTCCAGATGGGTTTGCGCCTGCACGCCGGCGCCGACGATCAGCAATTCCCCGTCAATCACCGGTGCGAATGATTGCGCCGCCAGCAACGACACCGCCGCGGTGCGGCGTCCGGTGACGGTCGGGCCGTCGAGCATGGCAACCCGCTCGCCGGTGTGCGCATCGGCCACCAGTACTTCGCCAAGGATATTGGGCAGGCCGCGCTGCGGATTGTCCGGATGCACCGTGATGTTCTTGGTCATCACCACGTCGCGGTTGCAGGCCGGCATGACCAGCAGTGTGCCCTGCCCCCGCGCGGCGTCGCCTACCGGCAAAGCGATACGCGGCGGCGCCAGCGCGGTGCCGTCGCGCAGTTCGCCCAGCATCGACGCAATGGCCTGGGCGAGTTCGGGGTAAGGCAGGCGGGCCGCCGTGGCGGCAGCGTCGAGGGCAAGCATCGGAGCGGTCATCGGGGTCGGGCGTGCGCGGATCAAAGGCGCCATTGTCGCCCAGCCCGCGCCTTGCCTCGAATTCCGATCAGCGCGACACCAGTTGCATCATCGGCTCGGCATAGCGCGTACCCGCTGCTGCGCCAAGCGGGAACACGGCATCGATATCGGCCAGGTCCCTCGTCGAGAGCGCAACCGATAGCGCGCCAAGGTTGTCGTCGAGGTTTGCGATGCGCCGCGTACCCGGAATCGGCACCACGTGTTCCCCGCGCGCCAGAACCCACGCCAGTGCCAATTGCGCCGGCGTGCAGCCCTTGGCCGTGGCCAGGTCACGCACGGCATCCACCAGTTCCAGGTTGCGTGCGAAGTTCTCGCCCTGAAAACGTGGATTCGAGCGGCGATAGTCGTCGGCCTCGAAATCGTCCGGCGTGCGGATGGCGCCGGTCAGAAAGCCTCGCCCCAGCGGACTGTATGGCACAAAGCCGATTCCCAGGCGCTCGCAGGTCGCCAGGATGCCGTTTTCGTCCACATCGCGCGTCCAAAGCGAATACTCGGTCTGCAACGCCGTAACCGGGTGGACGGCATGCGCCCGTTCGATCGTGCCAATGCCCGCCTCGGACAGCCCGATCCAGCGCACTTTGCCGGCCTTGACCAGCTCGGACATGGCACCCACGGTTTCCTCGATCGGCGTGTCGGGGTCCACGCGGTGCTGGTAGTACAGGTCGATATGGTCCACGCCCAGCCGCTTCAGGCTGGCATCGCAGGCGGCGCGCACATACTCCGGCCGGCCATTGGTGCCGCGCGCCTTGGCATTCGACGGGTCGCGCACCATGCCGAACTTGGTGGCCAGCACAACTTTGTCACGCCGGCCCGCCAACGCGCGGCCCACCAGTTCCTCGTTGGTGTGCGGCCCATACATATCTGCCGTATCGATAAAGTTAATGCCTTTATCGATCGCGTGATGAATAGTACGAATAGATTCGGCATCGTCATGGGCACCGTAGAACTCGCTCATGCCCATGCAGCCCAGGCCCAGGGGAAACACTTCAGGGCCAACCTGGCCCAGCTTGCGCATTACCGTCATCGGGACACTCCTTGTAGGTTCACAACACGGTCGGCGGCCCGACCGGATGTGCGCCAGTATCCCGATCTCACGCGGCAAGAAACAGCGTGCTACGCTGCACGCATCATGAAGCCCGACTTCACAATCGATCCCGATTCGCTGCCCGCCTTGGCGGCGTTCACGCGCGTGGCGCAACTGGGTGGATTTACCGCTGCCGCTTCCGCACTGGGCGTCAGCCCGTCAGCCATCTCGCAAACGGTGCGCCATCTCGAAGACCGGCTTGGCGTGCGGCTGCTGCAACGCACCACGCGGCGTGTCGGACTGACGGAAGCGGGCGCCGCCCTGCTGGCACGGGTTGCGCCGGCGTTCGCGGAAATCCACGCCGCGACCGACGACGTGCGCCAGCAGCGCGACGTCCCGGTCGGGACGCTGCGACTCACCAGTTCGCACTCGGCCGTGGTCATCGCGTTGCGGCCGATCCTGACGGACTTCATGCGGGCGTACCCGTCGATCTGCGTGGACCTGGTTACCGATGACCGCTTCATCGACCTGATCGCCGAAGGTTTCGATGCCGGCCTGCGCCTGGGCGAAGCGTTGCAGCAGGACATGGTCGCCATCCCGGTGACCGGCCCGCTGCGCCTGGTGGTGGCCGCGTCGCCTGACTATCTCGCGTCGCATGGCACGCCACAGACGCCGCACGACCTGCATCGCCACGCCTGTCTGCAATATCGTTTCGGGCCGATGGGTTCAGTGTACCGCTGGGAATTCGCGCACGCGGAAGGCCGGCCGTTCACCGTCGATACTCACGCGGCGCTGATTGCCAACGACAAGACCATGCTGCATCAGGCAGCACTGGCCGGCCTGGGCCTGGTCTACGAATTTCCGCACCATATTGCCGAAGCGCTGGCCTCGGGCGCGCTGGTCACCGTGCTCGACGAATGGACGCCGCCGTTCTCGGGCTTCTATCTCTACTATCCAAGCCGCGCCCTGATGCCGCCGAAGCTGCGCGTATTTGTCGACTTCCTGAAGGCGCGCGAGCTGCCACGGTCACCGCGCTGACACCTTCTGCGTCCGCGCTTCGCGCAGCGTGGCGCCGCGCACCTCGATGCCGATCTCGTGCACGACCTTGCCGCCGGCATCCACAAGCTGCACGCGATGGCGCCCAGGCCACGGCAGCCAGCCCACCTGACCACCACGGCCCAGCGGCTTGCCGTCCATGCGCCAGCTCACGGCGCTGGCCGTCTGCCCCGTCAAGCCATCGGCGTGAAACCAGACGCGCTGCGCCGCTGGCGGAATGTCGGGGTCGAGTGCGAAGATCGTGCCATCGGCCGGACTGGCGATCGCCGGCGTGCCCTGCGTCTTGCCCGGCTTGCCAACGCCGACGCGCTGCATGGCCGTGCCCGAAAGAAACACTTCTTCCCGCGCTGGCTCAAGGTCATCCTCGAACGTGAGTGCCACGCGCGTGACACCTGCCGGCGCCGAGGGCACACGGCTCGGCGTGCCGCGATGCAAGGCTTCCATGACCTCGTGCCACACGGGCGCCGCGCCCGATACACCCGACACGTCGTGCATGCTCGCGCCGCTGGCGTTACCGACCCACACGCCAACCGTGTAGCGCTCCGACCAGCCCACGCACCAGTTGTCACGCATGTCCTTGCTGGTGCCGGTCTTCACCGCCGTCCAGAAGCGGGTGGTCAGAGGGCTATCGAGACCGAAGGTGCGGGCGCGCGCGTGGCGATCCGACAGCACATCGCCGATCACGTACGTGGCTGGCGTCGACATCACGGCGCGCGATGCCGGTGCCGGAGCACCCATCGTCATGCGCGGCGGCGCATAGGCGCCCGCATTGGCAAAACTGCGATAAGCGTTGGTCAGAGACAGCAGCGACACATCGGCACTGCCCAGCGCGAGGCTGTACCCGTAGTAGTCGCCCGATTGCGTCAACGGCAGTCCCAGCGACACGAGGCGCCGATGAAACCGGTGCGGCGTCACCATCACCAGCGTACGCACGGCAGGCACGTTCAGCGACGATCCCAACGCAGCGCGCAGGCTGACCCAGCCTGCATAGCGATGATCGTAATTCTGCGGAATGTAGAGACCGCCACCGGTCGGCAGGTTCACGGGGCGGTCGTCTAACAGCGAAGCGGCGGTCAGCCGCCGTTCCTCGATCGCCTGTGCATAGAGGAACGGTTTCAACGTCGATCCAGCCTGGCGCAGCGCCGCCGCGTGATCGACCTGTGCCGCCGATGACAGCGCACCCGACGAGCCGACATAGGCCAGCACGTCGCCCGTAACGTTGTCGATGACCACTACGGCGCCATCCTCGACATTGCGGCCGGACAACTCGCGCAGATGGCGATCGAGACTGTCGGCAGCCACGCGCTGCAGCTCGGCATCGAGCGTCGACTCGATACGCGCCGGCAGCACCTTGCCCGCGGGCGTCGTGGCACGCGCCTGCGATACCAGCAAGCGTGCCAGGTGCGGTGCGAGGTTCGCGTCGCGGCGCGCGTTCATGCTATCGCCAGCCGCCGTCGAAGACTTTGCCAGCACCAGCGTCGTGAAGCCGTCGAGTCCGTCGCATTCACGCGGTTGCTTCATCTCGCGCAGGATGCCGCACGCGCGGCGGGACACCTGCATCGGTGCGGCATTGGGACTACGCACCAGTGCCACGGCCACCGCCGACTCGCGCGCATCGAGACCGCTCGGCACCTTACCGAACAGCGTCTGCGACATCGCCGACAAACCGACCAGCTCGCCACGATATGGCACGAGGTTCAGATACGCTTCGAGTATCTGCTCCTTGCTCCAGCCGCGTTCCAGCGAGGATGCACTGACCACCTGTCCCACTTTCTGTCCGAAACTGCGGCCACGGTTCGCGCGCAGATCATCGTCGAGCAGGCCCGCCAGTTGCATCGTCAAGGTGGATGCGCCGCGCGTGCGCGTATTCCAGAGATTGGCCCAGGCTGCCGCCGCCACACCCTGCCAATCCACACCGCTGTGCGCATAGAAGCGTTTGTCCTCGGACAGCACGATGGCGGTGCGCAGCGCGGGTGACGTGTCGGCCAGCGTCACCCAGTCTCCGCGCCGCGCCTGAAAATCATCACGCACGCGCGCCACGGTCTGGCCGTGCCGATCCGTCACGACGATATCGGCACTGCGCCAGTTGTCGCGGACTTCCCGGAATGCGGGCACAGCCTGCGCCACCGCCGCGGACAGCAGCAGCACGCTTGCCAACGCCCATGCACTTCGCTTCATCTCACACTCCGCCCTGCGTCACTCGCCGCGTCCCGCCACCACGCCGCCCACCAGCAGCACCTGCGCAATCGCGTATGTCCACCAGATGCCGAGCTGATACGTATCGAACGGCGACAGGAATCTCGCCATGCCGATCATCGCATCGGACATCACAAAGCACAGCGCGCCAACCGCCGCCAGCGGCGTAGGCAGCCGCGCCAGCAACGCCGCGCAGGCCATTGCCGCCAGCACGCCGATGTAGGCCGTGACGGGCCACATCAACTGCCCGAGATTCGGCCAGAATCGTCCCAGCAACGCACCCGCCGCGCCGAGCACTAGCCCGCATCCAACCAGCCGGTGGGCACGTATGTCGCCACCCAGCGGCACGAACAGCCGAAGGTAGGCCAGGTGTGCCATCAGGAACGCGCCAAGCCCGCCGATGAACGATATCTTCAGGCCAGGCATCGCCAGCAGAAAATCACCGAGGCCCGAGAACACCAATGCGGTCACGAGCCAGCGTCTTTCACTCTTCGGACGATGGAACCACGCGGCCCGCGCCAGCAGCAACGCCATCGCCGTCTTCCAGACCGGCTGGTACGCGATCTGACCAGTCAGCGGCGTGCCGGCCGGCACCTCCAGCGACACCTGCAATAGCAGCACACCATAGGTGACGCCGGCCAATGCACCGGCAAACCACCATTCACGCACGCGTGGGGGCATCCGCATGCCAATCCATTTCACTTGGCGGCCCCCACTGCGAGCTTGGCATTGGGCACCTCGCCGAACACATCCGGGGCGTACATCGCCTCGACGCGCGTCGGCGGCAATGCGAATTCGCCGGCGTTATTCAGGCGCACGGTGTACTCCACCGCCAGGCTGCCCTTGGGCACATAGCCGAAGTACTCACGGTACGCCTCAGGGGTGCGCTCGACGAAATCGGACCACGCCGACTTCTGATCCCGCGTGGCGATCACCGAATCACGGCCCAGGCCACTGCCCAGGATCGTCGCGCCGGTCGGCACCGGATCGCTGACCACAACCCACGTCATGTCGGCCTGCGCATCGATGTCGAGCTTCACGCGATAGGTGTCGCCGCGCGACCACTTGCCCGCCACTGCCTGCTCCACGGGTATCACGGTACGGCGGATGCGATACCCCGCGGCCACCGGTTCGCGCAGCGGCACCGCAGCCAGCGCGCGTACCGTCGCCCAGGGGCGGCCCGTGCCAGCTTGGTCCACCTGCAGCGTGGCCGGTGCACTGGCCGACGACGCGGGCCACGGCAGGTCCACCATGCCGCTTGCCACGCCATCCTTCTGCGTGGCCTTCGACCAGTCGAACGCGCGCGACACGTCGCCCAGCGATGCACGGGCCGTGCCCGCGACAGGCGTCTTCTCGTAGACCTGCGCATAGCGGCGAATCGCCATCACGCCCCAGGCGTTGGCCGTGGTCGTCGACCATGCGCCGCGCGTCTGACGGCCAAGCAGGCCGGTCACGAGTTGCGGCACGTCTTCCTTCCACGCAGGCAATTGCGATGCGAGCGACAGCAGCTTCGCCGCATTGACGTCGCCACCGGACATCAACCACCACCAGTTGTCGGCGCGCTCGGTGGAGAACACCAGGCGCGTGCCCTGCACGGTCAGACGGCTGCGCAACAGTTGCGTGGCATCGGCGATGCGCTTGTCGCGCTCGGGAACGTCCTGCACGCGAGACAGGATGCCCAGCCAGTCGATCAGCGCGGACGTCGGCCACTGATCGGGCAGGATCTGGATCGAACCCAGCATGCGTGACTGGGCCTTTCCGGCGCGAGACAGCGCCTCGATGGCCGCCAGCTTGCGGACATCGAGATCCATCGTCGCCGACGACGGCGCCCAGCGCGGCGGCGAGATGCGGCCTTCGACGAACGCAATCAGCCCACGCTCCATCTGCTCGCGTTGCGCGTCGGGAATGCGCATCGGCAGGCCCGCGCGCGACGCTTCATCCGAAATCGCCAGCAGATAGGCCGTAAGTACCTCACTGCCGCTCTGACTGTCGCTGCGCAACGGGAAGTACGAGGCCAGCCCGTTCGTATCGAGGTACGACGGTAGCTGCGCCATCAGCGCATCCCATGCAGCGGCATCGCCCAGGCCGAGCGATTTCGACGAGCGCTGCTCAAGACAGCTGAACGGATAGTTGCGGAACCACTCGCGCACGCCAGGCATGCCGCCGGCAAGCGACGATTGCAGCGATACCTGCATGCCGCCGCGCAGCTTGCCCGAAGGGTCGGCCAACGCACCGGCGGGCGCCTGCACCGGCACCGACATATTCGGCGTCAGTTGCGCAAGCATGGCCTGCTGCACGGTCACGGGCACGGCCGGCACGATCTGCTGCGATACCTTCAACTTGTCGCTGGCACCACCCGTACCCTTTTCCGCCGCGCCAACTTCCCACATCACGGTGCCGCTACGGCTGTATGCCAGCAGCGCGGGCGCGGTGATGTCCCAGCCGATCTCGCGCGCCTCGCCCGCGGGAATCTGGACGGTCTGCGCGGGCAGCGTCTGCGCATCGACCAGTGTCGCGCGCGCCGTGGCTTCCACGGTCATCGCGCGCTGTGTGGTATTGCGCAGCGTGAACATCGCGCGGTACTTGTCGTCCTCGCGCACCAGCAGCGGCAGGCCCGAGATCATCTGCAGGTCCTGCGTTGCCGCGATCGTGGCGCTGCCACTGCCAAAGCGGTTCACGCCAAGGTCCGCCACGGCGACGATGCGGAAGCTCGTCAGCGAATCGTTGAGCGGCACGTCGAGCGTGGCCTTGCCTTCGCCATCGAGCTGCACACGCGGGTTCCACAGCAGCAACGTATCGAACAGTTCACGGGTGGGACTCTTGCCGCCGCCACCGCCCGCCGGTACGGCCTTGCGGCCATAGTGGCGGCGTCCGATGATTTCCATCTGCGCTGTCGATGTCTCCACGCCATAGCTGCGCTGCCGCACCATCGCATCGAGCAGGTTCCAGCTCGTGTTCGGCATCAGCTCCAGCAATGCCTGGTCGACGGCAGCCAGCGCCACCTCGCCATTGGCCGCGGGCTTGCCATCGGGCAGCTTCACCTGCACCGTCACGCGCGCCTTGCCGCGTACCGTGTAGGTGGCCTTGTCGGGAGTCACGGAAACGTCGAGCTTGTAGGCGTCGTTGCCCACGCGGATCTGCGCCAGGCCCAGACGGAATGCCGGCTTGGACAGGTCCACCAGCGGCGACGGCGCCACGTATTCGCGGCCCTCGCTGCGGAACGCGTGCCACCAGTCCAGCGGCTGGCGCCAGCCCCACTGGAAGAACGAGTACCACGGCACCTCGCGCAAGCGTCCCCGCACGCTCAGCACCGATACGTAGACGTTCGGCCCCCATTCGGGCTTGATCTTGAGCTTGATCGTCGGATCGCTGCCGTTGAGCTCGATGACCTGCGTATCGAGAATGCCTTCACGTTCCACGGACACCAGCGCCGTGGCGCGGCGGAATGGCATGCGCACCTGGAACACAGCGGTATCGCCGGCCGCATACGCCTTCTTTTCGGGGAGCACGTCCATGCGGTCGTGATTCTCGCCACCGAACCACAGCTCGCCCTGACGCGTCACCCACACCGTGGTGGCGGCCTGCGCCACACGGCCATCGGCATCGCGCGCATTGGCCACCAGTTCCACTTCACCGGCTTGCGTCAGTTCCACCTCGCAACGCGCGCGGCCCTGCGCATCGGTGCGCGCATCGCACACCACGCCCAGGTCTTTCGTTTCGCTGCGGTTGTCATAGCGATAGAAGCCACCCACCACGCGCTTGCGCGCCGACGTAGTGATGCGCGCCCGCGCCTTGATCTGCACCGGCGATTCCGCCACCGGCTTGCCCTGTGTGTCGAGCACGATGGCTTGCACCGCAAGCTTCTGGCTCACCGATACCCAGTTGGCGGCACGAATGCCGACGACCACGGCCGATGGCCACAGCGGCACGGTCTGACGCAGTGTCTGGATTTCGCCATTCGGGTCGGCAAAGCCTGCTTCCAGCACCAGGTCACGCGGCGCGTCGACCTTCGGCAGGTTCTTCACCGTCAGCTTGCCGTTGCCATCCTTGTCCAGCGTGAGCGGCAGCTTGTCCGCGACGAGTTTTTCGGATTCGTCGCGCGAGCTTTCCTGATCTTCCTCCTCGTCTCCACCGCTGCTGCTTTGCTGCTGCGCACGCGGCGGATTGAACGAGAACTCATCGTAGTCCGCAAAGTTCACGTACTTGTTACGCATCAGCGCCGACAACCGCACTGGCAGGCCCGCGGCACCACCACCGTTGAGGTAGTGGATCTCCACACCGACCGGCACTTCCGCCGGCGCTACCAGCGCATTGCCCTTGGCCTTGGGATCCTTGGCGACTGACAACGTCCCAGACAGCACGGGTAGCCGGAACGCTTCGACCCGGAAGCTGCCGCTATCGAGCGTGCGGTCGTTGTCATAGACCAGTGCGACGTCATAGACACCGAGCTTGGCCGAAGGCGGCACCTGGAACACGTTTTCCGCACTGCGTCCGCCTGTGGCCGTGCTACGCCACGCGAGCGGCAATTCGTACTTCTGACCGCTGCCCTCGTGAGTGATAAGCAGCTTCGCCGGCATGGCCTGCGGCAAGGCAAAGCCCAGCGCGGTCTCATTGCGGATCAGATGCTTCATCGACACCGTTTCGCCAGCGCGCAGCAGCGTGCGATCGAACACGGTATGCGCGCGCACGGTCTGCGTGGGACTCAGATCCGTGGGGACGTTGAAGCGCCACGTCTCGATGCCGCGATTCCAGTCCGACATCACAAAGGCCATGTCGGCCTTGCCACGCGCCTGCGGATGCTCCGCTGCGATACGGGCCGACACGAAGTAGCCGTCCATGCCGTTCGCGCAGTCCTTGTAGCGGCGGTCGGGCAGCTTCGCAAAGCGCACCACGCCAGTGGCATCGGTGGTGCCCTGCCCCAGCAATTCACCTTCGCAGCTACGCACGGCCACCTTGGCGTTGGCCACGGGCTTGCCGTCATCGAGCGTGGTCACCCAGGCCAGGCCACTCATGTCGCCGTCGGCCTCGCCACGCGCGAGCTTGAAATGCACGCCGAGGTTGGTCACCAACGCCGCGGTACGCACATACATCGGCGCCTTCTTGCCCAGCAGCGCTTCACCGAGCATTGGCGAGGCGATCTCCACCACGTGGAAGCCCGGCTCGGGCAGCGGAATGCCGACCACTTCGAAGGGACGCGGCGTGGTGTCGGAAGACTTGGGGATGGCAAGCTTGCTCGCACCCGTCACACCGTTGAGCAGCGATACCGACCGCGTTTCGATGGATGGCGCGTTGCGCGGGCTTTGCACGCTGTAGGGCGCCTGGCCAGCACGGATCGCGGCGATCTGCTCCCTGGTCCACGAGTTTTCGTGCATGCGCTTGATCATGCCGAACCAGCGCAGAATCGCGCCGTCGTCATCAACCTTGAGTCGCGCCACGGTGCCTGCCTCGGCACGCACGGCCAGCGCCGGCAGGTCGGCTTCCACGTTGCGCAGCGTCACGGGCAGCAGCGGCGGATAGTCGTTCGGCGACTTTCCACGCGGCACGTCGGCAAAGCGCTCGACCACGCCAAACGGCGCGGCGGCGAACTTGGCCAGCGGCGGTAGCGATGCAGTGGTCAGCTTGATCGGAAACAGGTCGGCATTGCTGAGAGCGCGGCCGCTTTCGTCCTTGAGGTCCTTCGGTGCCTCGATCGTCAGGCTCGCTTTTTCGGGGAACGGACCCTTGAACGTGACGCTCGACACCGGTGCGTCGGCGGCGTCGTCGGGATCGAAAGCCGGTGACTGTTTGCCGGTCGGCGTTTTCAGCACGATCTGCGCGGCCGCCTTGCGCGCGATTGGCGCGGTGAACGTGACGGTCATCGGACGCAGCGGCGTGCACGGCGCCTCCGCCCGCTCGCGCTCGCACGTGAAGCCGGCGGCAAACGGTTCGCGCACCTGGAAGTCGAAACGGCGTGCCGCCGTCGTGGCCAGGCCCGTGGGCGTTGCAATGCCGGCGTCCAGCACCAGTTGCATGCGCGCTCCGGCAGGCAGGCGCTGCTGGCAGGCCAGCAGGTGCACGGCGTCGGCGTCGCGCTTGACCACTTCCTTCCAGTGCAGCGCCTCGATGACGCCGTCGCGCTCCTTGCCCGTGAGCAGGCGCACCGGAATGCGCTCGCCCAGTCCCTCGGCCTGACACCATGAATGGGCGCGGATCGATCCGGCTGTTGCCGCGCCATTGAAACGCAGCGCAAAGACCTGGTCTTCCTCGATTTCGCCGCCGGACGGGCGCGCCGAGATGACGATCGGCCCGCCTGTTTCGAACCGGTACTCGTTCTTGCCCGCGTAGGCCTTGCCGGCCACGCTCTTGAGTCCGGGGAATATCTGTACCGCGCAGCGCACGCCGGGCGGCAGATCGCGCTCGAAGTCGTAGACCCAGTTGGTGGCATTGACCCAGCGGCCGCTGCCGCCGACGCCACCGCCGGTGCACGACACCGTGGCCGGCGCCTGAGCCTTGAGGTCGCCCATCGGCACCATCGGCTCGTCGAATCGAATCGCCACCTGGCGAACCTGTGGATTCACCCCTTCGGGTGAAAAGCGCGTGATCTGCGCGGCCGTGGCGGCCGGTGCCCATGTCAACGCGCTGAATACTAGACCTGCGGCGACAGCCGTGGCTGCCGTGGCGATCCTCCCGATCATGCTTCCCTCTCTCGGAAATGGCTCCGCGCGAGCGTGACATGCGCGGATGGCAAGCGCAAGCCTCTGCACATTTCGGAAGGAGCAGTCTTATGGCTTAGCGCAAATGGCTCAACGGAAGCGGCCCCTCGCGCTTGAGTGCGGTGAGCACGATGTTCGAACGCACACTCTCCACGCCCGGCACGCGCATCAGGCGCTTCATCGT
Organism: Cupriavidus sp. 291-E7; assembly: GCF_057798835.1. Lineage (NCBI taxonomy): Bacteria > Pseudomonadati > Pseudomonadota > Betaproteobacteria > Burkholderiales > Burkholderiaceae > Cupriavidus > Cupriavidus sp. 291-E7. The sequence goes on along the minus strand of NZ_JBYOJV010000007.1, from coordinate 100,638 downwards.
GAATTCGGCCAGGGTGGGCAGGTCCTGGACCACTACCCGGATCAGATAGTCGGCCTCGCCGGCCACCGAATAGCACTCCTGGACTTCTTCCAGCAGCAGGATCTCCTCGGCAAAGCGCTCGACGTTGGTGTCGCCGTGATGTGCCAGCTTCACACTGATGAACACGAGCACGCCCAGGCCCAGCGCCTGCGGCGAGAGATTGACCCGGTAGCCGGTGATCACGCCGTCCGCTTCCAGCCTGGCCAGTCGCCGGCCCACCTGGCTGGGCGACAGGTGCACCCGCTCCGCCAGTTGCTGATGGGTGGACCGGCCGTCGGCCTGCAGGGCCGCCAGAAGGGCCAGGTCATAGGGATCGAGATCAGCGTTGTTCATTTGCGCAGATATCCCGCATGTTCCATTAAAGATATGCGGATTATATGCACTGCGTTCCGAGATATCGCCAAACTTGCGGCCTTTATGCGGCGACCGATCGCTAGACTATGCATAAATTCCGCATCGATCGGATATCCCATCAAATAGAAGTTGGAGACGCAAACGCATGACGCCCTCGGCCGCCACCCTCGACACCGGCAACTTTGCCGGCACGCTCACCGCCAAGCTCAAGGAACAGTTCGACGCGGGCCTGCTTTCGGGCCAGGAACTGCGCCCGGACTTCACCATCGCTCAGCCGGTGCACCGCTATACGGAGACCGACCATGCGATCTGGCGCAAGCTGTATGACCGCCAGGCGTCGATGCTGCAGGGCCGGGTGTGCGACGAATTCCTGCAGGGCCTGACCACGCTTGGCATGGAGCGCGACCGCGTGCCCGAGTTCGACCAGCTCAACGAGATGCTGATGCGGGCCACGGGCTGGCAGGTAGTGGCCGTGCCGGGCCTGGTGCCGGACGAAGTGTTCTTCGACCACCTGGCCAATCGCCGCTTTCCGGCCAGCTGGTGGATGCGCAAGCCGGAGCAGCTCGACTACCTGCAGGAGCCGGACTGCTTCCACGATGTGTTCGGCCATGTGCCACTGCTGATCAACCCGATCTTTGCCGACTACATGGAAGCCTACGGCAAGGGCGGACTGAAGGCCGCCCGGCTGGGCGCGCTGGACATGCTGGCACGCCTGTACTGGTACACGGTGGAGTTCGGCCTGATCCGCACGCCGAAAGGACTGCGCATTTTTGGCGCCGGCATCTTGTCGAGCCAGGGCGAGTCGATCTACAGCCTGGATTCGGCCAGCCCGAACCGCATCGGCTTCGACCTGCGCCGTATCATGCGCACCCGCTACCGCATCGACACGTTCCAGAAAACGTACTTCGTGATCGACAGTTTCGAACAGCTGTTCGATGCCACGCGCCCCGATTTCACGGCGCTGTACCCGGAACTGCGCGCGCTGCCGACACTGGGCGCCGGTGACATCATCGACGGCGACCAGGTCATCAACACCGGCAGCCGCGAAGGCTGGGCCGACAGCGACGATATCTGACGCGCCCCGCCCGCTTTCCCGCTTTGTGAAACAATGCCGGAATGCCCCGGCGGCCGGTCCATCCGGTGCGCCGGGGCGGGCCGGCATTTGTCGTGTTCCTAGTGCTGCAACAGACAACCCTTCAGATCGAGCCCTTCATGACGCCTCTTTCGCAAGACGCCCGCAAGCCCCTGCTGGCGGCGCTGCCCGGCTGGACGCCCGTCCAGGACCGCGATGCCATCCAGAAATCGTTCAAGTTCGCCGACTTCAACGCCGCGTTCGGCTTCATGACGCGCGTGGCCCTGCATGCCGACAAGGTGGATCACCACCCCGAGTGGTTCAACGTGTACAACCGCGTGGACATCACTCTGTCCACCCACGATGCCAATGGCCTGACCCAGCGCGATATCGACCTGGCCGGCTTCATCGAGCAGGCCGCCGCCGGACTGGCGCGCTAAGACTGGCGCTGTAGGCCAACTGAAAGGCAGGCCACGGGCCTGCCCTGTACAATCGGCGACATTGTTTTCATTTCTATGTCACCGGTATCGCCATGCGTATCCTGCTGATCGAGGACGACCGTCAAATCGCCAGCGGCGTGGAGGCCGGGTTGTCCCGCGCCGGCCACCAGGTACGCGTGGTCCATGACGGCGTCTATGCCACCGACCACCTGCTCAAGGAGCAGCACGACCTGGTCATCCTGGACCTGGGTCTGCCCGGCATCGACGGCATGACGCTGCTGGCGCGCTACCGCGCCCGCAATCGCACCACGCCCGTGCTGATCCTGACCGCGCGCGACGAGCTCGAAGACAAACTGTCGGGCCTGAATGCCGGCGCCGACGACTACCTGGTCAAGCCTTTCGCCCTCCCCGAACTGGAAGCCCGTGTGCGCGTGCTGCTGCGCCGCAGCCAGCATGGCGAGGCCGCGCCCGAACGCGATGTGCGGCTGGGCCGACTGCGCCTGTCCGGCAACGACCGCCGCATGTTTGTCGATGGCCGCCCGCTGGAACTGTCGCCGCGCGAATTCGCCGTGCTGGAACTGCTGCTGCAGCGCCAGGGCCGCGTGGTCAGCAAGGCGCAGCTGCAGGACCACCTGGCCACGTTCGCGCATCCGGCAGGCGAAGGCGGCGATACCGTCGGGGATACCGCGATCGAAGTCTATGTGCACCGCGTGCGCAAGAAGCTTGAGGATGCCGACGTCGAGATCGTTACCGTCCGGGGTTTCGGCTATCTACTGCAAATCCGGGCTGGCCACTGAGCCTGCCCCGCGCGGCCGCTTTCTGCGCGGCCGCCTTTCATTGACGTCCTGAATCGCCATGTGGCCGCGTTCGCAATCCTCTTCTGCCCAGCCTGGCGATGCGAGCGCCACGGGCAAGCGTGCGCGCGGCGGCCGCGGCCGTAGTGGCGCCACGCAGCGCGGAGCATCGAACCCGAGCCTGCGCATTCACCTGCTGCGCGCGCTGGCCACGCCGCTGTTTGCCCTGGTGCTGACCAGCGGATCGTTGTCGTACTGGCTGGCGGCCCACTACACCACGCAGGTGTTCGACCGCGCGCTCTATGGCGTGGCCAACAACATCGCCCAGCAGATCCGCATTGCCGGCCCCCGGCTGGAGCAGGACATTCCGGTCATCGCCCAGACGCTGGTGGAAGCCGAAGGCTCCGACCGCATTTACTGGCGCATCCACGGCCCCGACGGGCTGATCGGCGGCATGGATACCTGGCTCGGCTACGGCACGGGCCAGACCACGTTGCACGACGCGCGGCTGTTCTATGCATGGTTCAGCGGCCGACAGGTGCGCGCCGTGCGCCTGCCGGTGAACCTGCCCAGCCCGGCGTCCGATGAACTGGGTACGACGCCAAGCGAGGCGCAGATCCCGCGCGGGCCGATCGTGGTCGAAGTGGCCGAATTGCTGGACCGCCGCGAAACGGCGGCCAACGAGATCCTGCTGTCGGTGTCGGTGCCGTTGATCCTGCTGCTGCTGGTGGGTAGCCTGATCCTGTCGCACGTGCTCAAGGAGGAACTGGTTCCACTGCAGATCCTGACCGACAAGCTGAACCGCCAGACCGCGCGATCGCTGGCCGCGCTCGACGAGACCCAGGTGCCGGCCGAAGTGGAGCCGCTGATCCGCGCGCTCAATGCATTGTTATCCCGCCTGCGTGACGCACTCGATGCCCAGCGCAAGTTCATCGCGGACGCCGCGCACCAGCTACGCACGCCGCTGACCGCGGTAAAGCTCCATGCGGATCGCGCCGTCGAAGCCGATTCGCTCGACGTTGCCCGTCATGCCCTGCGCGAGGTGCAGACCGCCGCCGACCGCGCCGTCCGGCTGTCGAACCAGTTGCTGTCGCTGGCCAGGGCGGAGCCGGGGTTGTCCCTGGAACGGCTTGGTCCGGTCGAACATTTCGACCTGGCGGAACTGGCTTTCGAAATTGGCGCGGAATGGGTGCCGCAGGCGCTGGCGCGCCGTGTGGATCTGGGCTTCGAAGTGCTGCCCGGTCCCACGTTCACGGGCAGCTCGCCGGCGCTGGTGCGCGGCAACCGCCTGCTGATGCGCGAGGCGCTGTCCAACCTGATCGATAACGCGGTGAAGTACGTGCCGGCCGGCGGGCGCATTACGGTGCGGGCCGGCGGCGAAGCGATGGGTCACCGTGGCATGGCCGTGGTGATGATCGAAGATAACGGTCCGGGCATTCCGGCCGCGCGCCGCGAGGAAGTCTTCAAGCGGTTTTTCCGTGGCGATCACACCCCCGGCGCACCCACCCTGCAGGCGGCCCCCGGCGGCGCCGGACTGGGGCTGGCCATCGTGCATGAGATCGTGACGCTGCATCAGGGCACGATCCGGATCGAGGATGTTCCGGCGGCCGCGCCGTCGTCGGCACCGATGGCCCTGGCGGCGGGTCCCGACGATGCTGCGGGGCCGGAAGCGCAGGCCCGGCGTCCGTCGATGCGCTTCGTGATCCGGATCCCCTGCGAGGCGCCGGGCGTGGCCGCGGGCTAGGACCCCGGCTTACTTATCCGGCTTACTTACCCTTCTTTTCCTTCGGCGCGAGCATCGTGCCCCGGCACTTCGGGCTGCCGCAGCGGCACTCGTATTCCTTCTTCAGCTTCTTTGTATAGCGTGCGTCAATGACCAGGCCGTAGTCATAGAACAACTCTTCGCCCTCCGCGATATCGCGCAGCGCGTGGATGTAGACGCGGCCCTTCTTCTCGCGCGCCTCGCAGTTCGGATCGCAGGCATGGTTGATCCACCGCGCACGATTGCCGCCGAACTTGGCATCGATCACATTGCCGTCGTCCAGGCTGAAATAGAACGTGTGATTGGGGTCGGCCGGGTCGTGCGGATGGCGCTTCAGCGCTTCCTTCCAGGAAATGTGCTCGCCCTTGTATTCGATCACGCGCTCACCTTCGGCAATCGCGCCAATCGCGTAAACGCCCTTTCCGTGCACACCTGACTGGCGCACCTCGATGCGATCACTGGCGGTCTTCTTCTTGCCTGCCTTGATTTCCCGGGCGTCCGTGGCCTTGTCCGACATGTATTGATGTTCCCGTGTGCGGTTGTTGGCCGGTCCAGTCCGGCGCGAACCGGATGATACCCGCGCATCCGTGTCAGGTATACGCGCGGGTCACGTATACCGATGTGGATAACCGGGCCTGTTTTTGTGGATAAGCGGGCGGTTTTGGTGTGGGTTGCCTGGGGCTGGCATGGGGAACGTATACGAACAAGTCGGCGGGTATACGTCCCTCATCCCGTCCAGAAGGATGAGTCATCCCGGCGGACCAACATCTCTTCCCCGTGCTTTCGGTATACGTAAACGCTTGATCCTGTTGACGTATACGTGGTTATCCACAGAAACGGCCGTGCCTTATCTATCACTACTATTCGTATACATAAAAGAAAGATGTAAACCATACGCATGAGGACGTCCGTCGAGGACGTATACGCAGCCCCGGGGATTTGCCATGCGAATTCGGTCGAGATGAAAAAATGTGCAACGGGCCTGGTGCATGCGTCGGGGTATACCGTCCCGACGTAAACCTTCCTGGAGATTGCCAGTCCCCTTTCCAGGAACGTATACGCGCCCTGCACGCTCCGCGGCGCCCGGTCACTGCCGTGACCCCAGCAAACGCTTCCAGAGGCTTCCAGGGCCGTATACGCGCTTCCATGACGTTCGGGCCGCTTGAAACCCCATCGGCCCTGTCGCCACGTATACCTTGCGACACCCCGGCCAAGATCGGGCAAATCCCCGCCAAGCTATGGCTGAAGCGGCTTCGCGGCAGGTACCCGTAACAAACTGTTCCCGGTGAGGCGTGTCCGACACGGTATGATGTGGCCCGCGGCGTCTTTGCCGGGGCGGCTTCCAGCGGGAGCCCCCGGTCTGGACGTCAGTGTTTTTTCAACTCGATACGGAGTGAAGCATGACGAAAACTGAACTGATCGACGCGATCGCAGCAGGCGTGGACGGTCTGACCAAGGCCAAGGCCGAGCAGGCCCTGAACGTGACCCTGAGCGCCATCATGGATGCCGTGGCCAAGGGCGAAACCCTGAGCCTGATCGGCTTTGGTACCTTCAGCAAGGGCGAACGTGGCGAGCGCATGGCGCGCAACCCGCGTACCGGCGAAGAGATCAAGGTGGAAGCTGCGAAGACCGTGAAGTTCAAGGCTGGCCAGAAGTTCAAGGACGCAGTCAACCAGTAATGCCGACGGGCCAGCTGTTCGCCCGGTTCGCATGACCCCGCCGTGCCGCCGCCCGAGCCCTATAGCGGCACAGGTGCGCAGCGCGCGGGGACGTTATCCACACCTTTTTTCCCGCAGCTCCGCGTGGAGAATCGCACAGCCGGCAGCACCACTTCACAGGGGGCCGGCCGCGGCGCGAAAATGTCATTCACGCTTGGCTGATCAAGGCTTTGCGCGATATCAGGATTTACGGGGCTGATATGTCGTTCCGCTTGCGCCCGCGCAGATTTCCACAGCCTTATTCACAGCGCTTTCCACACAAACTTCCACAGCATTCTCCACAGGCGCGCATGCGTACCTGGCAGAGGCTGACCGGAGTCGTGGCGCTTGCCGTGCTCTGTGGCTGCAGCACCGCACCGCCGCGTACGGCACGTCCGCAGGCAGTGCCCCTGCCCGACTATGAGCGCGTGGCCACGCCGCCCGGCGCCACGGCGCGCGAGAGGATTGTCGACATCGCCCTGCAGGAATGGCGCAAATGGGGTAGCCAGGTGGTGCACATCGGCCGCGACGATTCCGCATGCGTGACGCAGAGTCCGCTTACCGCACCGGCGCCCGCCATGCCGCCGAATGGCATGGGCGCCAATGGCGCTGCCGCCCACCCGTCCGCTGACGTCGATATGGAAGAGGATGGCGACGCCAGTTGCCTGCGCTTTCCCGATGGCACAGGCATGGAGGCCACGCCGAAGGGCTGCCGGATGGCCCAGCGCTACTGGGGCATCGTGGGCGAAGCGCCGGACTGCCGCCAGGTCACGCAGGGCGCGTGGGCATGGTCGGCCGTGTTCATTTCCTGGGTCATGCGCAAGGCCGGACTCGACACCGACCAGTTCCTGACCGGCCAGTCACATTCGATGTACGTGGTGGACGCGCGCGACGGCATCCTGCCTCGGCCGGCCTTTCACGTCGAACCCGTGCCGGGATTGCCACGTCCCGGCGACATGATCTGCGCGGGTCGCGGGCGCGACAAGTACCTCACGGATCTCAGCGAGATTGGCTTTGGCACAACGCCTATGCACTGCGACATCGTGGTGGAAGTGGACCGCGCGGCGCGCGTGGTCAAGGCCATCGGCGGCAACGTCCAGCAATCGGTATCGATGGATGTGATCGACCTCAACGAAGCTGGCCAGCTGGATGGTTTCACGAATTCGCACATGCCGTGGCTGCTGATCATGCGCAGCGATCTCCAGTAACCCGCATTCGATACCGAAGGTAGCTTCTCAACATCGCCCCGTTGCATTGACGGGGCTGTGCCTGCCGCGAAACACTGCGCGATCGTATTTTGCCGATCTCCCGCATGTCCATCGCAGCGTCCTCCCTCGCCACAACCGTTCCGACTCCTGTTCCGAATATTGCCCGCCGGCTGGTTGCCGAAGCGCTGGGTACGGCGCTGCTGGTAGCCATCGTGGTGGGCTCGGGCATCCGCGCGGAGCGGCTTGCCGCCGGCGATACCGCGCTGGCGCTGCTCTGCAATGCCCTGGCGACGGGGGCCGGCCTGGTGGCCTTGCTGGTGTCGCTCGGTCCGGTATCGGGCGGACACTTCAACCCCGTGGTCAGTCTGTCGAACCTGGTGCAGGGCCGGATGTCGGTGCGCGATGCCGCCGGTTATGTGCTGATGCAACTGACGGGTGCGGTGCTGGGCGTGATGGCCGCTCATGCCATGTTCGGCCTGCCACTGCTGTCGATGTCGACGCAGGCGCGTACCGGCGCCCCGATGTGGTGGAGCGAGTGTCTTGCGTCGTTCGGCCTGATCGGGCTGGCCATCGCCACCGGGCGCTCCCGGCCAGGGCTGGTGCCCTTTGTGGTCGCAGGCTATATCACGGCCGGCTACTGGTTTACGTCGTCGACATCGTTCGCCAATCCCGCACTGACCGTGGCTTGCGCTTTGACCGATTCATTCACAGGTATTCGTGCTATCGATATTCCTGCGTTTATTCTCGCTCAGATATTTGGTTCGGTGAATGCAACGCTGCTATTTCACTGGCTGTGCCGACCGGTGCCGGATGCGACGAACGCGGGGAGCGCCACGCCCTCCCGCATCTGGAAACGTCGCGCCGGGCTTACCAGCGCCGATTGAGCTGGACGCCGAAAATCGAGCCGGTGGCCTGCGATGCCCAGGCATCGGTAGGCGCGGCGAATGTGATGCCGTCCACGTCGTTGGCGCGGCTATACGTGTAGAACGCCCGCAGGTTTGCGTTGCCCGTGGACTTGCCGAGCGTCAGTGTTGGCGCCACGGTGAAGGCCGTGCGTTGCCCGCCGACGCCAAACCCGGACGAGATCTGGTCGTGCGCCACCTCAAAGGAGAGCTTGAACTGGTCATTGGCCACAAAGGCAGGACGCACGCGGGTGGCTGCCCATTGCAGCGTGCCGATGCCGGAACGGTCGAGCTGCAGGCTCGATTCCACGGACCCCGCCAGGCCCGACCTGCCCTTCCACTCCATCGATTCCGAAACCCGCACGCGCGACAGCGCGTTGCCCATGCCCGAAAAGCCGGTCATGGCTGTGCGCGAACCCTGGCCATACTGAAAGCCCAGGCGGTTGGTGCCATACAGCACGCCCTTCTGCTCATGCATGGCCGAAGCCCACCACGCGCTGCCGGTATCCTCGATTTGCGACAGCGGCTCTACGCGAGTGAAGCCTAGCCGCACGGAACCCTTGTCATTGGTGCCGATCGGCGCGCTCAGCACCGAGTGATAGCTGGGAAGCTTGGCCCCATTTAGGTCGTTACGCGCGGTGTATTGATAACTCACGCCAAACTCGCCAAGTTTGGCGTTGTCGATGCCAAAGCGCATCGACGAGGAATTCGGCGGCAACAGCCCCGACGACATCAGGAATGGGCTGCTGTCGCGCCGGCCAGCCCAGACGCTGGCGCCATCGAGCACGGACAGGCCTGACAGGCCACTCACCGACGTATAGAAATTTGGCACCAGCGCGTAAGGATCCACGGCGGCGGCGTTGCCATTTACCGATGTGGCGTTGGTGCCCTTGGCCTGCGCCACGAGCTGGACCTGCGCGCCGCCGCCGATATCGGCCACCGATTCGCGGATCTTGACCTCGCCCGAGCTGGTGCACGCCAGCCCCTGCCCAAACCCGGCCGACGGCGTACCACCGCCCGGACAGGCGCGCTGCGTACCGGAGCGGTCTTCCACCGCGGCACGACCGCTATAGCCGAGCCGCCAGACCGAGTCGCCCGCGGGATCGTCGGCCGGCAACTGGGATCGCAGCACCGGCGGTGCATCAGACGGCGTTTCCGGGGCGATATCGGCATCTTCCGCGTTGCGAGCGGCCGGCCGTGTCTCGCCGCCCTGCGCGAGGAATTCGCCCAGCCTGTGCGGAAACAGTACCAGCGGGGGCGGCGGTGGAGGTGGGGGCGCCAGCGAGTCCGGCGGGCCGACGAAGTCAGGGTTGGCATCGGGCGTTGACGCCGATGCCTCGGCCACCGTGCCGGCGGCCGGTGCGTTGGGTGCGCCTGGCGCCTCAGTCGCAGCCGCGTCCGTCGCATTGGCCGACTGGATCAGGTCTCCCAGCGGGTCCGCCGTCGCAGGCGTGGGTACGGCACCGGCCGCGACTGCCGAGGCAACCGGCGGCGTGGTGTGTTCCGCGATAAGGGGCGGCGGCGAAAGCGGTGGAGTCACAGTGCCGCCGGTCTGCGCGCAGGCGCCAACGCCCCACGCGGCCAGGACGGCGCACGCGAGTCGGCGGCGGGCAAATTGACGATAGGGAGGCGGTACGGCTTGCAGCATCGAAACAACAAATTCAACGGGGCCGGCACATGCAATTGCCGGCGGAGGGCTCATTTTTTATCAGGCGAATTTTTTGACAGCAAGCCGGGTTACAAAATCCCGCGCCCTCGTCACAAAGCGTTGGAAAAGCGTTGGAATTCCCACATTGCGAAACCGTCGGGGTGCCTTTTCCGGGCGTGTGGTGCCGGGCCGTTAAAACCGTTGTGGAAGTGCTGAATTCCTAGCGAAAACCCCCATCCTGAAGGGCCTCCGTGCTCAAAACGCCACCGCTATAATCGTCCGACCTGTCTTTCCGGCAACACATTAGCGATTGGCGCAAGGCAGCCCTGCATACATATCTATAAAAGAGGAGATGTCCATGGAACGTCGTTCCTTCCTGTTGAAGGCCTCGGCCGTCGCCGCTACGGGTGCGCTGGCTGCCTGTGGCAAGGAAGATAAGCCCGCGGCCCCGGCCGCGTCGTCCGGCCCGGCGGCACCTGCCGTGGTCGGCAGCAATCCGGCCGTGGAATGGCGCCTGGCGTCGAGCTTTCCGAAATCGCTCGACACGATTTATGGCGCGGCGGAACTGCTGAGCCAGCGTGTGAAAGAGCTGACCGACGGCAAGTTCAACATCAAGGTATTTGCCGCCGGTGAAGTGGTGCCTGGCCTGCAAGTGCTGGACGCCGTGCAGAACCAGACCGTGCAGATCGGCCACACCGCCGGCTACTACTACTTCGGCAAGAACCCGACGTTGTGCTTCGACACGACGATTCCGTTCGGCCTGACGGCACGCCAGCAGAACGCCTGGATGATGCAGGGCAACGGCATGAAGCTGATGCGCGAATTCTTCAAGGAATACAACGTCATCAACTTCATGGGTGGCAACACCAACGCGCAGATGGGCGGCTGGTTCCGCAAGGAAATCAAGACGGTAGCCGACCTGCAGGGCCTGAAGTACCGCGTGGCCGGGTTTGCGGGCGTGGTGCTGTCGCGCCTGGGCGTGGTGCCGCAGCAGATTGCCGGTGGCGACATCTACCCCGCGCTGGAAAAAGGCACGATCGACGCCGCCGAATGGGTGGGCCCGTACGACGACGAAAAGCTCGGCTTCTACAAGGTGGCGCCGTACTACTACTACCCGGGCTGGTGGGAAGGCAGCGCGCAGCTGTCGTTCTACGCGTCCCAACCGGAGTACGACAAGCTGCCGGCGCTGTACAAGCGTGCGCTGGAGACGGCCACCATCGAGGCCCATACCAACATGATGGCCAAGTACGACACCGTGAACCCGCAGGCGCTGGCTCGTCTGCTGGAAAACGGCGTGAAGCTGCGTCCGTTCTCCAAGGAGATCATGGAGGCCTGCTTCAAGGCCACGCAGGAAGCGTATGCCGATGAATGCGCCAAGAACCCGTCGTTCAAGAAGATCTACGACGACTGGCGCGTGTTCCGCAACAACGAAGCCGCCTGGTTCAACGTGGCCGAGCAGGCGTTCGCGCAGTTCAGCTACGCGCGCAAGCTGTAAGCGGCTGCCGCTGGCCGTACCTGCAAGGAAAGCCCGGCTTCGGCCGGGTTTTTCATTGCATCACGCGATGGGCCGCGGCCCGGTAGAATCCGCCCCACAACCGGACATCTACCCGGGACATTCCCATGCAACTCGGCATCTTCTACGCCCTGCTGGCGTACATCATCTGGGGGCTGCTGCCCCTCTACATCAAATCCCTGCACGGCGTGGCGCCGCTGGAAATCCTGCTGCACCGCATGGTGTGGTCGCTGGTATTCCTGGGCGCGATCCTGCTCTGGCGCCGTCACTTCGGCTGGTTGCGCGAGGTGGCCGCCAATCCGCGCCTGATCCTGAACTTCGCGGCCAGTGCTGGGCTGCTGTGCTGCAACTGGTTCCTCTATATCTGGGCCGTGTCGGCCGATCGCGTGGTCGATGCCAGCCTTGGCTACTTCATCAATCCACTGTTCAGCGTGCTGCTTGGCGTGCTGCTGCTGCATGAGCGGCTGCGCCCGATCCAGTGGGTGTCGATCGCAATTGCCGCTGCCGGCGTGCTCTGGCTGACATGGACGGCGGGGCAACTGCCGTGGATCGCACTGGGCCTGGCGGCCTCGTTCGGCGGATATGGCCTGCTGCGCAAGACAGGTGCGCTGGGCGCGCTGGAAGGCCTGTCGCTTGAGACGCTGATCCTGTTCCCGGTGGCGGCCGCCGCACTGGCATTCCTGTTCCTGACCGGGCAGGACACCACGCGCGCCGCTGCAACGGGTACGCAGATCCTGCTGCTGCTGGCAGGACCGATCACCGCCGTGCCATTGCTGTTCTTCGCGGCTGGCGCGCGCCGGATTCCGCTGTCGCTGCTGGGCCTGCTGCAATACGCGGGCCCAACGATCCAGTTGCTGCTCGGCATCTGGCTTTATCACGAACCGTTTCCGGCGCAAAAGCAGATTGGCTATGCGCTGATCTGGATATCGCTGGCCGTCTACGCCGTCGAGGGCTTGCTCGTCAGCAGATTGATGCAGAAGCGAGATATCGGTTCCAAGAATAAACTCGCGTAGAAAAATAACATCACAATTTCTACTGTGAATATAAAGCCAGCAACGGGGCTGTTTCGCAATCGCAGGTGCCGCACTATACTGTACGTTTATACAGTGTAGCATCGCCCCTTATCCATGCCCCCCACCGTCGCCCGGCGAATTGCCCATCTCGACATGGACGCGTTCTATGCGTCGGTGGAGTTGCTGCGTTATCCCGATCTGCGCGGCCAGGCTGTGGTGATCGGGGGCGGCCGCAATGCGGTGCCCGAAATCATGGCCGACGGCTCGCGCCGCTACGCACGGCTGCGGGACTATGTGGGCCGGGGCGTGGTGACCACTTCCACCTACGAGGCACGCGCGCTGGGCGTGTTTTCGGCAATGGGCATGATGAAGGCGGCCAAACTGGCGCCCGATGCCATCCTGTTGCCTACGGACTTCGATGCCTATCGCCGCTACTCGGGTTTGTTCAAGGCCGCCGTCAGATCATTCACAGGACAAATAGAAGATCGTGGTATCGATGAGATTTATATTGATCTGAGTGATATTGAAGGCGAACCGCACGAGGTGGCCGGCCGCATCAAGGCCGCTGTCAACGAGGCTACCGGGCTGACCTGCTCGATCTGCGTGGCGCCAAACAAGCTGCTGGCCAAGATCGGTTCCGAACTGGACAAGCCGGACGGGCTGACCATCCTTACGCCGGCGGACATCCCCACGCGGATCTGGCCGCTGCCGGCACGCAAGGTGAACGGCATCGGCCCCAAGGCCGCCGAGAAGCTGCAGGCCATCGGCATCGATACCGTCGGCGATCTGGCCGAAGCCGACCTGGGATTGCTGCAGGCTCATTTCGGACGCAACTACGCCAGCTGGCTCGTGGAGGTGGCCCACGGCCGCGACGAGCGCCAGGTGGTGGTCAGCTCCGAGCCAAAGTCGATGAGCCGGGAAACCACGTTCGAGCGCGACCTCCATCCGCGTTCCGACCGTCCGGTACTGTCGGAACAGTTCACCAAGCTTTGCATGCGCGTGGCCGATGATCTTCGGCGCAAAGGCTATGTCGGCCGCACGGTGGGCATCAAGCTGCGCTTCGACGACTTCCACACCGTAACGCGCGACCTGACGATGACCGCGCATACCGCCGACGGGGCGATGATCCGGCGCGGCGCCACCGAGTGCCTCAAGCGGATTCCGTTGGAGCGGCGCATCCGCCTGTTGGGCGTACGGGTCAGCGCCCTGCTGCCGGCGGCTGAGCAGGGGGACGACCCCGCGCCGGTGCAGGAGGAATTCCGCTTCGACGACACCACGGAAATCTGAGCGGCGGGCTTCATCACGCCAAAGTCCCCACGTCATACGGCTCTATCTATCTCCCGGTAGAATCGGCGGCTTCGACAAGTGTCACCCGGGAACGCCTTTCGCCAGCCATCCCGCGCCCTCATGACCGCTACCGCCGCCGCCCAACGTACCGCCGCCCCCGCCGCCTGGATCACGCCATTGCTGGCCGTGGCCTGCGGCATGATCGTCGCCAACCTCTACTACGCCCAGCCGCTGGTGGGGCCGATCGCCCACGCACTGCACCTGTCGCCGGAAATCGCGGGACTGATCGTGACGCTGATCCAGATCGGATACTGCGTGGGCCTGCTGCTGCTGGTACCGCTCGGCGATATCGTCGAAAACCGCAAGCTAGTGCTGACGCTGGTCGGCGGTTGCGCCGTCGCTTTGCTGGCTGCATCCCTGGCCACGCACGCCGCTGTGTTCCTGGTCGCAGGCTGCGCCATCGGGCTGTGTTCGGTGGCCGTGCAGGTGCTGGTACCTTTCGCGGCGCACCTGGCACCCGAGCATGCGCGCGGCCGGGCCGTCGGCAACGTCACCAGTGGCCTGCTGATGGGCATCATGCTGGCGCGCCCTGTGTCGAGCGTGGTGTCCGACGTGTTCGGCTGGCATGCCATTTTCGCGGCGTCGGCGGTAGCGATGGTGCTGCTCGGCGTCGTACTCGCGCGCAAGCTGCCGCAGCGCCAGCCGGCGCCTGGCGTGAGCTACGCCCAGATGATCGGTTCGATGGGACATCTGCTGCGTACCCAGCCGGTACTGCGCCGCCGCGCGGCCTACCAGGCCAGCATGTTCGGTGTGTTCAGCCTGTTCTGGACCACCACGCCGCTGTATCTGGCCGGGCCGGCCTTTCATATGTCGCAGACCGGTATTGCGATCTTCGCGCTGGTCGGCGTGGCGGGTGCGATTGCCGCGCCGATGGCAGGCCGTTATGCCGATCGCGGCCACAGCCGGCAGATGACGGCGCTGGCCCTTGCGCTCGGTGCGGGATCGTTCGTGTTGAGCCGCGTGGGCACCGAGGGATCGCTGCTGTCGTTGCTGTCGCTGACCGTGGCCGCCGTCCTGCTCGACTTCGCGGTATCGACCAATCTCGTGATCGGCCAGCGTGCGATTTTTTCGCTGTCCGACGAGCATCGCAGCCGTCTCAATGGCCTGTACATGGCCATCTTCTTCGTGGGCGGCGCGATCGGCTCATCGGTCGGCGCGTGGGCGTATGCGCGCGCGGGTTGGCCGCTGGCAAGCTGGATCGGTTTTGCCATGCCCGCGCTGGCCCTGCTCTACTTCCGCACCGAACGCCGCTGATTGCGTAGCTGATCTGACGCATCCGTCGAACTTGTCGGACTCGCCGAACTCGTCGCCGCGCTAGCCCTGTACCGCGCGGCGCAGTGCCGCGCGTGCCAGCAGGCGGGTGGAATCGAGCGTCGGCAACGGCGAATTGTCATCGTCGATGATCAGCGGAATTTCAGTGCATCCCAGTACCACTGCATCGCAACCGGCGTCACGCAAGTCACCAATGACACGCTGGAACGTGGCGACGCCGTCCGGCGTAGGAACGCCGGGCACCAGTTCATCCATGATCACGCGGTCGATGGCGTCGCGGTCCGCCGCCGGCGGCCGTGCAAAGCCGAGCCCCCGCGACCCCAGCGTGGCCGGATAGACCTCGCTATCCACCAGCCAGCGCGTACCGGTAATGCCGAGTTGTCGAAAGCCGCGTGCCGTGGCGGCATCGGCAACCACTTCGGCAATGTGCAGCCACGGCAGCGGCGATCCAGGCAGTACGAGGTCCATGACAGCGTGAATCGTGTTGTCGGGACAAATCAGAAAATCGGCGCCCGCCGCGGCCAGTCTGTGTGCGGAACGCAGCATCAGGTCCGCCACGCCCTGCCGGTCACCCTGCTCCAGGCAAGCGATATAGGCGGCCAGCGATGGCGTATGCATCGTAATTTCCGGATGTCCGTGCGGCCCGAGATATTGGGCGCCCTCCATGCAGATCGTGCGATAACACAGCGCCGCCCCCTCGGCGGAACAGGCCACGATGCCGATATGCTGCGGCATGTCACGTCTCCTTTGATCGGTGTGTGGTCCGCATGATGGCATGTGCGGCGACGCTGCACTACACTGTGCCGGCCGCATACCGCGACGAAACGCCGCAAGCCGCACCGCAGTTGGCATAGCTGGGATTGGTCGCACAGTCGTTTCAATGCCCGCCGCGCGGCGGGCCCTGCCGGGGAGACCTCCGATGTCATGGCGCAAATTGCTGCCGCGGCCGCGCTGGCTGCCACGCGCGGCACTGATGCATCCGCAGCGCGTGGTGATCGTCGGCTTTACGCTTGCCATGCTGCTGATGGCGATCGTTGCCATACGAGACCTGTATCTGCTGCGCGAGCGCGTCCTCTCGTCACGACAGCACGACCTGACGCTGCGTTCGCTTGGCATGGAAGCCGTGTTCGCATCCGAGCGGTCCAAGCTGACCTTCGTGCGTGACTACGCACAGCAGTTGATTTCGATTTATGACAGCGGCGCCGCCGAGACCGACCCCGCCGTGG
This sequence comes from Cupriavidus sp. 291-E7, assembly GCF_057798835.1. Taxonomy (NCBI): domain Bacteria; kingdom Pseudomonadati; phylum Pseudomonadota; class Betaproteobacteria; order Burkholderiales; family Burkholderiaceae; genus Cupriavidus; species Cupriavidus sp. 291-E7. The sequence continues at coordinate 84,351 of NZ_JBYOJV010000007.1, read as the reverse complement.
AGCGCGCCTTCCAGATGCGCAACCTGCCGATCTGGCAGATGGAGGTGCCGCTTGGCGATTCGCCGGTGGTGGGCACGTCGCAGGCAAAGCTCGATGAGCTGGAAGGCTTCGAGCGCCGCGATGCCGATCTGCGCGCCGACCTGTATGCGGCGCGGCAACTGAGCCATGTGCTCGGACTCAGCCTGCTTGACGGCGACGATGCCAGGAGCACGCTGACGTTTATCTCCAGCAACGGGCTTTACGTCACCTATCCCGCGCTGGCCGTGGATAAAGCGCCCGCGCTGTTCCGCCGCTTCAGCAACATTTCGTATTACCGCGACATGCTGCCCGATCGGGACACCTCGCATGACATTCGCTGGACGCGCGTCTATACGCAATTCGAAAGCACGCAGCTACGCACGACGCTGAGCATTCCGGTCTATGTGTCCAACCGCTTTCGCGGTGTGGTGGCCGTCGATGTCGACCTGCCGCGCCTGCGTCAGCTGATCGGACTGCCCGACCAGGCGGATGCCACGCGTTTCCTGTTGGACTATCACGGCGCCATCATCGCTTCGAGCGAGCACACCGTCAGGATCGACATGCAGTGGCCTGACGATGTCGATCCAGCCTGGAACAAGGTATCGCTACAGCAGCTCTTTAAAGAAGGTTCCGGCCAGCGCCACGTGAACGGTCAGTATCTGTTCTTTCAGCGAGTCGGTTATCGCGACAACTGGCTGCTTGTTGAAACCTTCAGCGATGCCGACCTATGGCGCGCCGTCCTGCAACGTACCAGTACGCCGCTGCTTGCGATCTGGCTCGCGCTGCCGCTGCTGATGTTTGTCACGCTGCGTGTGGTGACGCTGCTGTTCAATCACTACCTGGCTGCTGGCGAGAAGATGCAGCGCCTGGCGGAAACCGATCCGCTTACGCAACTGGCCAACCGCAGGCACTACGGCGCGGAGTTCGGCAAGGAGTCCGCACGGCAGCGACGCGATGGCTCGCCGCTGTCCATGCTGATGCTCGACATCGATTTTTTCAAACGCGTGAATGATCGCTGGGGCCACGCCAGCGGCGACCATGTGTTGGTCGCGCTGGCCGGCGTGTTGCGCGGCAACCTGCGCGAAATAGACTTGCCGGCGCGGATCGGCGGCGAGGAGTTTGCGGTATTGCTGCCCGGTACCACGTTGGCGGAAGCCACGCATACCGCCGAGCGTCTGCGGCTTGCGGTGCAGGCCACCGTGGTGGACCCAGCCCCCGATGCGCCGCCGTCCGACTCGGGCGACGGGCGCATCCGTTTCACTGTGTCGATTGGTGTCGCAGAAGCCGGGATCGACGCGTGCCAGACACTCGATGCCATGCTGGCAACGGCCGACCGCCGTCTATATGCCGCCAAGCAAGGGGGCCGCAACCAGGTGTGCGCGGCTGATGTGCCGGCCGGCAATGCAGGGGTGCCGCCTGTCCAGGGATAAGGCAGTTCATGACAGCTCCTTCGGCAAGCTTCAGCGCAACAGGAATGCAATGTCGTCGGCCGTGATGACCGACACGGGAATGCCTTTGCGACGCTGGAACAGGATGTGCTGCTGCACGCGGCTGCGCTGCTCGGAGAATGTGGCTGGATCGATTGGCGTGCCACTGCGGGCGTAGTGCTGCACCAGCAGTTTGTAGGCGCGATGGCGGATCTGCAGCGTCTCGTTATCGGCGCGCAGGCGCTGCCATTCGGGGGGACTCAGGTCGAGTGTGTGATTGAGTTCGTCGACGGTGCGCGCATGCAGGTCGCGGTAGAGATCGCGCTCGGCTTCGGCACGATGCAGCTCGTCGCGCAACGCCATGATCTTGTGCTGCAGCTTGAGCGTCTGCCCGACGGCTGCCTGCATGCCCTTGGCGGCTTCCAGCGCCTGGCTGGCGGCGGCCATCGTGCTTTTCCACAGGCCGCGGTCGGCCCCCGCGTCGAGCTCGGGCGGCCAGCCGTCCGACGCCTTGATCGTTGTATCCATGATTGATTGACCCCAGAAACTTCTTGTTTTTACGTCACCCGAAAACCGGCGAACCCGGAAAATCCCGAACCGGCCATCGCCTCGTTGTGCGATGGTCCTTGTCATTTATTTTCGTCGCGCTGTCCGGCCGGTGAGTCGGTGCGGCAGGCAACTGAGACCAATCGTAGTGAGATGTCAGACGCGCGCCAAGTCAAAGATGTGCAGATCTGACTTGGTTGGCGCAACGATGCCAAAAAACGACAAGCGGCCGTCCGTGCCCGGCGTAGACAAAGCAGACAACCCCACGTAAACCCCGAGCTTGAGACGACTGTTTTGACAGGGTTTTGACAGTTTCGCGCTTCTAGAATCCGGGTCATGGCTACCGCTGTATCCACGCGGTGAATCGCCAGACGAATCAACAGCACAACCAACATTCCAATAAAGACAGGAGACCGCGATGCCTCGCACGCTTGCCCGCTTTACGCATGTCTTCGCCGCTTCGGCCGCGCTGGCTGCCGCCGTCGTTGCCGCACCGGCCTATGCCGTCGACAACCTCAAGGTCATGATCGGCGCCAACCCCGGCGGCGGCTACGACCAGACCGGCCGCTCGATCGGCGCGGCAATGGTTGCGGCAGGCACGGCCAAGAGCGCGTCCTATGACAACAAGGGCGGCGCCGGCGGCACCATCGGCCTCACGCAATTCGTGAACACCGACAAGGGCAACCCGAATGCGCTGGTCGTGACGGGCGCGGTGATGGTCGGTGCCATCGAAACCAACAATCCCCCGGTCACGCTCAAGAACGCCACGCCGATCGCACGCCTGTTCGCCGATACGATGGTCATCACGGTATCGGCCAACTCGCCGATCAAGTCGATGAAGGACCTGACCACGCAACTCAAGGCCAACCCCGGCAGCGTAAGCTGGGGCGGCGGTTCGAAGGGTTCCATCGACCACATCCTGGCCGGCCTGATCGCCAAGGATATCGGCGTGGATCCGAAGAAGATCAACTACGTGCCGTTCCAGGGCGGTGGTGAGGCATCGGCGTCGATTCTGGGCGGTCACGTGACCGTCGGTATCGCTGGTGTTTCCGAATTCCTGCCGTTCATCAAGACCGGCAAGATGCGCGCGCTGGCCGTGACGTCGAAGGACCGTACCGCCGATATCCCGACGCTGAAGGAACAGGGCGTCAACGTGGAGATTTACAACTGGCGCGGCGTGTACGGCGCGCCCGGCATCACCGCCGATCAACGCAAGGCACTGATCGACGCCGTGGTGAAGGGCACCGAGAACAAGGTGTGGAAGGAAGCGCTGCAGAAGAACGACTGGACGCCGTTCCTGCTGACCGGCGACGAGTTCGGCAAGTTCGTCGAGGCCGAATCCACCCGCCTGGGCGCCACGCTGCGCGAACTGGGCGTGGCCAAGTAAGGCCTGCCCCGAAGCTTTACCGCAAGTCCGTTTCAACCTGTCGTTCCCGCCCGGCTGCCGATGTCTGATCGGCAGCACGGAGGACGGCACGGGGCACCGGTGCCGCCACCTGCGCAACACCGAAAACCATACCGATATGTCACCGGGCCCCGTGACCGCGCGGGTGGCAGGACCATCCGAGAGCCCCACCATGAAACCATCCCACGTCTCCATCGGCGTCGCCATCCTGGCGTTGTCCGTGTTCTTCTTTGCCGGCTTACCGGGCATCTCGGGTGACGAGGGCTATGCCGGCCTGTCGCCACGCTTCGTGCCCACGCTGGTGGCCATCGGCCTGGCCGTCTGCGGTGCGCTGCTGCTGTGGCAGGGCCTGCGCGGTGGCTTTCGGAACATGCCCGAGGAAGATGCCGAGCTGCCGTCGGCGCCGCACAATTTCAAAGGCTTCCTGTGGGTGTCCGCGGGGCTGGTTGCCAACATGGCACTGATCGGCACGCTGGGCTTCGTGTTCTCGTCCACGCTGATGATGGTATGCGTGGCGCGTGGCTACGGCAGCCGCCGCATCGTGCGCGATGCGCTGATCGGCCTGATGCTGACGCTGCCGATGTGGGCACTTTTCGATTTCCTGCTCGGCATCAACCTGCCGCTGCTGCCGGTAGCGGGCTTCTGAGCCCCTACCCCTACGCCAACGGGAGGAACCTGACATGGATACCTTGAACCAGTTGATGCACGGCTTTGCCGTGGCCATTACGCCAATCAACCTGATGTGGGCCCTGGTGGGCTGTTTCCTGGGCACCGCCATCGGCGTGCTGCCCGGCATCGGCCCGGCCCTGACCGTGGCGATGCTGCTGCCGCTGACGGCAAAGGTGGAACCCACCGCCGCGCTGATCATGTTCGCCGGCATCTACTACGGTGCGATGTACGGCGGCTCGACCACGTCCATCCTGATGAACACGCCCGGCGAGTCGTCGACGATGGTCACCGCGATGGAAGGCAACCTGATGGCCAAGAACGGCCGTGCCGGCCCCGCGCTGGCCACGGCCGCGATCGGGTCGTTCGTGGCCGGCACCATCGCCACGGTGCTGCTGTCGATGTTCGCGCCGGTTGCCGCCGATGTGGCACTGCAGTTCGGCCCGGGCGAGTACTTCATGATCATGATGCTCGCCTTCACGACCGTGTCGGCCGTGCTCGGTTCGTCGCTGCTGCGTGGCATGACCAGTCTGTTCCTGGGCCTGGGCATCGGCCTGATCGGCATGGATTCGCTGTCGGGCCAGACGCGCTATTCGATGAACGTCCAGGAGCTGTATGACGGCGTGGACATCGTCGTGGTAGCCGTGGGCCTGTTCGCCGTGGGCGAGGCACTGTTCAATGCGTTCTTCCCGCAACCGGACGGCACGTTCAACAAGCTCAGCTCGGTGCACATGAACAAGTCCGACTGGAAGCGATCGATTCCGGCGTGGATCCGCGGCACGTTCATCGGCTTCCCGTTCGGCCTGATCCCTGCCGGCGGCGCCGAGATTCCGACCTTCCTGTCGTACGCGACCGAGAAGAAGCTGTCGAACCACAAGGAGGAATTCGGCAAGGTTGGCGCCATCGAAGGCGTGGCTGGCCCCGAGGCCGCCAACAACGCGGCAGTGACCGCCACGCTGGCACCGCTGCTGACGCTGGGCATTCCGACATCGAACACCACGGCCATCCTGCTGGCGGCGTTCCAGAACTACAACCTGCAGCCGGGTCCGATGCTGTTCCAGACTTCGGGCGACCTCGTGTGGGGCCTGCTGGCATCGCTCTACATCGGCAATGTGATGCTGCTGGTGCTGAACCTGCCGGCCATCGGACTGTGGGTGCGCATGCTGCGCGTGCCGACCCCGCTGCTGTATGGCGGCATCCTGATCTTTGCCGGCCTGGGCGCCTATGGCATCCGCCAGTCGTGGTTCGACCTGCTGCTGCTGTTCGTGATCGGCCTGCTGGGCATGGCGATGCGTCGCTTCGACTTCCCGACCGCGCCAGTGATCGTCGGCCTGATCCTGGGGCCGATGGCCGAGAAGCAGCTGCGCAACGCGCTGTCGATTGGCCAGGGCGACTGGAGCCTGTTCATCAAGCAGCCGATCTCGGCCACGATCCTGGCCATGACGGTGGGCGTCGTCGTGATCCCGCGCCTGCTGCGCTGGCATGCCAACCGCTCGACCGCGCGCGCCGAGGCGGACAACGCGGCATAAAGTCGCTGTTGGCTTTCCCCCCCTCTCCCGCCTGGCGGGAAAGGGGCCGGGGAAGCGCCCCGCGATTCGGGATGCCGCGTTCGGCAAGCCAGCGCCGCATCACCCACTCTCATGGCCCTTCTCCTGCTTGATGGGAGAGAGGAGCCACATCCCCCGACCCCCTGTATCATTGGCGCAAACAACATCCGCGCGCCGAGGAGACCGGGACGTGCCTGCCACATTCACCATCGCCGATATCGACGCCACGCTTGAACGCGTGCTGGCCCCCTGGGTGCGTCAGCTCGGCCTGCGTGCCGAAGCCGTGAACGCTGACGGCGTGACGCTTCGATTGCCCTTCCAGGAAAGCTTTCGCCATGCCGGCGGCGTGGTGTGCGGCCAGGTGCTGATGTCGGCGGCCGATACCGCGATGATCGTCGCCGTCTCCGCCGCGCTGGGCGAATTCCGGCCGATGACCACCGTCACGCTGACCACCAACTTCATGCGTCCGGTGATCGATGGCGACGTACTGGTGCGCGCCAACGTGCTGCGCCTGGGCAAGACCGTGGTGTTCGGCGAGATCGAATTGACCGGGCAGGACGGCAAGCTCGCGGTGCAGGCCACCACGACTTACGCGCTGCTTTGAATCCCGCGAACGCGATGTCAGCTTCCATCCCTCAGCCGTTCGATCAAATCGTCTTTGCCGGAGGCGGCAACCGCTGCTGGTGGCAGGCCGGATGGTGGGACACCGTGGCGCCGGAACTGCGGCTGCGTCCGCGCGTGATAGCCGGCATTTCAGCGGGGGCTGCCACGGCGTGCATGGTCTATGCGCACGACTCGCATCAGACGATGGCTTACTACCGCGATGTGCTGGCCAACAATTCGCGCAATGCGTACTGGGGCAACCTGCTACGGCGCGAGCGCGTGTTTCCGCACTACGGCATTTATCGCAACGCCCTGCTTTCGCTGTTTGGCGACAACCGCCTGGACCGCTTGCAGCAAGCGCCCGAGATTCGCATCGGCGTGGCGCACATTCCGCGTTGGACCGGGCCGCGCCTGGCCGTGGCCGCGGGGCTGCTCGCCTACAACATCGACAAGCATCTGCTGAAGACGCTGCACCCGAGGCTGGGCCGCAAGCTCGGTTTTCATCCGGAGTTCGTGCTGGCGCAGGACTGCCGTTCGCCCGAGGATCTGGCGGACCTGCTGCTGCAGTCGGCATCGACACCGCCGTTCACGCCGGTACTGCGCCGGAATGGACGAGCGGTGCTCGATGGCGGCCTGGTCGACAACGTGCCCGTCGACGCCCTCGATGAGACGCCGGGCAATGTGCTGGTGCTTGTGACGCGGCTCTATCCGCGCCCGCGCCGCTTTGTCATCGAAACGGGCGGCCAGCGCCGCCTGTATCTGCAACCGTCACAACGTGTGCCGATTTCGAGCTGGGACTACACCAAGCCCGAGGCGATGACGCATGCGTACGACCTGGGCCGGCGAGACGCGGAAGTGTTTCTGCGCGAATGGCCCGACATTCAGCAGGATCTTTTTCCGGCGTCATAGGGAGGTTCCGCCACGTGTGGCGCTGGTGGATTGGCATGCGGCGATACCCACGGTAGGCCGCGCAGGCAAGGAGGATTGAATGGCAAAACGTCAGGCATCAACCGAAACCGCCACCCGGGCAACGACCGCGAAAGCGCGGCGTCGCGCCAGCGAGGCCAGCGCGGAACCCATCGTCGAGCGCGTACCCCGCAAGCGCGATGCGCGCCCCAAGGCACGCCAGACCGACTTCGTTGTGATCGGTGCCGGCTCCGGCGGCGTGGCCGCGGCACGGCGCGCGGCATCGCACGGTGCGCGCGTGATTCTGGTGGAGCGCGATGCGATTGGCGGCACCTGCGTCAATCGCGGTTGCGTGCCAAAGAAGATGCTGTCCTATGGTGCCGGATGGGCGTCGATTCTCTCCACTTGTCTCTCGCACACTGGCGGCAAGGAAGACTGGCGCGACGCCATCGTGCGCGTGAATGCCGAGGTGGCGCGACTCAATACATCGTACAAGCAGCGGCTTAATGAATCCGGCGTGGAGATCTGGAACGGCGCGGCCGAGTTCAACGAACGCGGCGACATCGTCGTCGGCAACGAAGTTGTGCACGCGGGAAAGGTACTGGTCGCCACCGGCGCCAGTCCGATCGATCTGCCGGTGCCAGGTGGCGAGCTGGTCAGTTCATCGGACGATCTTTTCACCTGGCAGACGGTACCGGGTTCGATCATCGTGATCGGCGGCGGATATATCGCCGTGGAAATGGCGTCGATCCTGTCGCGCTACGGCGTGAAGGTGGACCTGCTGGTGCGCGAAGACCGCCTGCTGCCGAAATTCGATCACGACATTGCCGCCGCGCTGGCCGAGGCGCTGACAGCCAAGGGCATACGCATTCATTTCCGCGCGGCAGTCACGATGGTGTCGCAGTCGAACGGCGCGTTCGAGGTGTGCTACACGCAGGGTGACAATCCTGGCCGCACGCAGACCGTGCGCGCGCAGGCCGCGCTTGCCGCAATCGGCCGCAAACCGAACGTATCGGGGCTGGGTCTTGAAGCGCTGGGCGTGCAGCTCGACGACAAGGGTGGCATCACGGTGGATCGCCAGTTCCGCAGCAGCGTCCGATCGATTCATGCGATCGGCGATTGCATGGCCAACAACGTGCACCTCACGCCAGTCGCCGTGGCACAGGGGCGCTGGCTTGCCGATCGGCTGTTCGGCAAACGCGGAGACATGGTCGATTTCGAGTTCGTGCCGACGGCGGTGTTCTGCGAACCGGCCATTGGCGCGGTAGGACTGACGGAGGCGCAAGCCATCGAGGCAGCCGGCGGCAAGGCTGATCGCGTGCGCACCGAGATCAAACGGTTCGTGTCGCTCGAAAACCGCTTTGGCGGGGTGCCGACGCCTTCGGTATTCAAGCTCGTGTACAACGCGCGCAGTGGCCGTGTGCTCGGGGTGCACCTGATGGATGGCGCCGCCCCGGAGATCGTCCAGACGCTTGCATTGGCGCTGCGGCTGGGTGTGAAGGCATCGCACCTGAAGACGACGATGCCGCTGCATCCGACCGTGGCCGAGGAATTGTTCGGGTGATTGGTGCGCGAGCCGGCACCAGAGGGCAGGCGAAGGCCGAAAGCTAGACGCCGCCAAAACAAAAACGGACGCCGAAGCGTCCGTTTTTTTGAATCTGGTGGCCTGGGACGGAATCGAACCGCCGACACAAGGATTTTCAATCCTCTGCTCTACCGACTGAGCTACCGGGCCAAAGAAGCGAAACTATAACGGGCAGATCTGGACGCGTCAAGCGTTTTCTGGCTGGATTCCTACTGCTCGGTCGGCTCGGGTTTGTTGCGGCCCAGCTCCACGCCCAGCTGCTTGAGCTTGCGATACAGGTGGGTACGCTCCAGGCCCGTCTTTTCGGCCACACGCGTCATGCTGCCGTGTTCGCGCACGAGGTGATACTCGAAATACGCGCGTTCGAACAGGTCGCGCGCCTCGCGCAGCGGCATGTCGAACGAGAACTGCATTTCGCCCTCGGGCACGCCACGCGACGGATTGCCGTTGGCTGCAATCTCGGAAGGTGCCTCGGCCGGCGCGGCGGCAGCCGCGGCGGCTTCCGGGGCACCGGAGGTGGTCAGCGGCGCGGCCGTCACCGGTGCGGTGCGCGGGCGTTCGATACCACGAGCCAGGCCGGCTTCGACAGCCGACAGCAGCTTCTGCAGCGCAATCGGCTTCTCAAGGAAATTCAGCGCGCCGATCTTCGTCGCTTCCACGGCCGTATCGATCGTGGCGTGGCCCGACATCATGATCACAGGCATCGTCAGATAGCCTTGCGCCGACCACTCCTTGAGCAGCGTGACGCCGTCGGTATCCGGCATCCAGATATCGAGCAGCACCAGGTCAGGCGTGGCCTGCGCACGGAAATCCCTCGCCTTCTGGGCGTTTTCCGCGAGCTCGACCACATGTCCTTCGTCACTGAGGATTTCCGAGAGCAGTTCCCGGATTCCCATTTCGTCATCGACTACGAGGATGGTTGCCATACTTCCCCTCTTAACCCCACCGCAGCGCAACCGGAGGCGCCGGCGCGCAAGATTGACTAAGCCAGTTTAACGAACAGGATCGAGATCTGGGCTCCCGTGATCTCGCTACCGTTCATGCGATTGCGCAGTTCGATGCGCGCGCCATGTTCGTCAATGATCTTCTTCACCATCGCAAGCCCGAGACCCGTACCCTTGGCTTTCGTGGTCACATACGGTTCGAACGCACGGCTCAGGATGCGTGGTGCGAATCCGGGACCATTGTCCGTAATGGACAACTTGACGGCTTGCCGGTCTTCGCCGGCAGAATCTTTGTATTCTACAGTCTCGGTGTGCAGAGTGATATGGGGCGCCGCCCTACCGGCCGCCACGTTGTCCGCCGCCGCATCCTGCGCATTCTGCAGCAGGTTGTGGATCACCTGGCGCAATTGCGTTGGATCGCCCTTGATTTCAGGGAGATTCGGGCCCAGCGCCGCATGAATCACCGGATGCTCGTGCACGGCGGGATCATCGATGCCGTACAGATGCAAGACTTCTGCCACCAGACCATTCAACGGCAGCGACTGCATCACCGCCGGCGGTGTTCGCGCGTAGTCACGGAAGTCGTCCACCATGCGTTTCATTGCCGCCACCTGGTTAACGATCGTTGTGGCCCCGCGCTTTAGCACTTCGGCGTCGGCATGCTCCAGTTTCGGCGACAGCTTCATCTGCAGCCGCTCGGCCGAAAGCTGGATCGGCGTCAGCGGGTTCTTGATTTCATGTGCGAGCCGGCGCGCCACCTCGCCCCAAGCCACCGAGCGCTGGGCCGAGATCACATCCGAAATATCGTCGAACACCACCACGTAGCCCGGTTCGTCGCGGCTGCCGCCAGGCAGGTGGGCACCACGCACCAGCAAGGTGAGCGGCTGTTCCTCGTCGCCCTGGGGCAGTTCGATCTGCTTCTGCCAGTGCTGCGCGCCGCCCAGCACCTCGCGCGTGGTCTGCTCGGAGAACGCCTGGCGCACGATATCGGCAAAGTCACCCATCCCGGGGATCTGCTCCACCGGCTGGCTCAGCACGCCCGCGAACGGCTGGCGGAAGATGCGCTCGGCGCCCGGATTGGCCGTGATCAGCGTGAAGCGGCGGTCGAACACCAGCACACCCGCCGTCAGATTCTGCAGCACACTTTCCAGATACGCCTTCGATTGCTCCAGCGCCACGCGATTGTCTTCCACCGCGATGCGGGCCTCGGACAACTGGCGTGTCATCTGGTTGAATTGCTGCGTCAGCTGGCCCAGCTCGTCGCGGCTCTTCAGTTCGCGCTTGGGCGAAAGGTCGCCTTCGGCGACTTCCTTGGTCCCCTGCAGCAGCATCAGCAGCGGCCGTGCCAACTGCCCGCCCAGTAACAGTGCAAGCATCACGGCGATGAAAACCGCCAGGAACAGCGTCAGCGTCAGCGTGCCGATGTACATCTTGCGCAGGCCAGTACGACCGAGCGCCTTTTCCTGATACTCCTGGTACGCGCGCTGGACTTCGTCGGCATTGCGAGCCAGCACCGCCGGCACCGGATGCAGGACCTGCAGGTAGCGTTCCTCGCGGACGGTATCGCCCACCAGGCCAAAGCCGGTTGCCGGGGCGTCCTCGGGGCGGCGTTCGATGGACAGGCCGGAGCCCGCCCAGCGATTGCCTGGCGGCACCAGCCGGCTGCGCGACCGCGCCGCGGCGGCGGCCGCGTTAGCCGTGGCCTGCGCCGCTTCATCGGGCGACGTCGCGGTCGGAGCGGGACCGAGCGGAATGATGACCCGGATACGGTACAGGCGGCTGCTGTCGATGTTGACCGGGGTGTTGTCGCCGCCGGTGGGATCGGTACCGCCCTCCACGGCCGCGTAGCCACCGGCCATGCGGGCCTGTTCCGCCAGTACGCCAGAGGGAATGTCCGGCACCAGTGCCGCGTAACTGCTCGATGCCGTAGCCAGCACGCGGCCGCTGCCGGTGAAGATCGCCGCTTCCTGAATGCCGTACTGCTCGCGCAATCGATTCAGTTGCAGCGAGGTGGCCACGCCCGACGATCCCGTGAGCTGGTCGGCCATCAGGCGAGCCTTGCCCTGAAGGTCCGCCAGTTGGCTGTCGATGGTGGAGCGGCCCAGGTTCAGGCCGGCTTCCAGCGCATTCTCCACGCGCACGTCGAACCACGATTCGATACTGCGCGACACGAACTGCAGCGACACCAGATAGATCAGCACGCCGGGCAACACGCCCACCACACCGAAGAACACAGCCAGCTTGCTCATCAGCCGCGTGCCAAACTTGCCGCGGCGATATCGGATCCAGAGCGTGAGCGCGAGCGCGCCCACTGTCAGCACTAGCAGGACACCGACAACCAGGTTGACCTTGAAGAGCAGCGTGAAATACCGGTCGAAGAACTCGGTATTGGCCGACGCACCCGCCAGCAGGCCAACCAGCACCAACGCCAGGAAGACGATGATCCCCACCACCACGCGATAGAGTACGCGGCGGAATCTGCTATCCCACGGATTGCCGTTCATGGCTGGCTGACCGGCTGGACCAGTTGGTTGGGCGACAGCACGTTCGACACAGTTTGCGCGAACGGCATGCGCACCTCGGCCGAAGGCGCCGAAGCAGCGGGCGGTGCGGACCCCGGCATGGCCGGCGGTGCGGGCGGTGCCACGGGCGGCGGCGCTGGCGGCGGTGCATCGAGATTGGTCGGCACCGTGTAGTTGAAGCGCTTCCAGTCAGACGACAGGTTCCACTCGCGCGTGTTCACGGCGTTGATCTGAAACGGCTTGGGCAATTGCGACAGGTCCAGGCGCATGCGCGTCTCGGCGTGATAGGTCTCGCCGGCTTTGACATCCCTGCGCTCGAAGACCCGCCATCCACGTACCTGCTGGATGAACTGCAACGCGCCCTTCAGGCGGTTGAACGGCAGCTGCAGGCCGCCGGTGGATACCCGGTATTGGCGTGTCAGCGGCTGGTAGGACAAGCGCACCGAACGCGAGGTGTTCACGGGCTTTTCGTCGAACCAGTACCAGCGCGCGCGCGACAGCTGGAAGTCGACGACGAAATAGAGCGAGATGCCTTTGTGCAGCGCGTCTTCCAGCGCGGGCGGCAAGTCGAAATCGAACGATGCACCGAGTTCGAAACCACCGTCCTGGTAGTCGATGCGCGCCTCGGTGGTTTCAATCAGCTGTGCGCCGGCATGGGGCACGTACACCACCAATGCCAGCAGCAACAGGGCAGCCGCGTACCACGCGCGCCAGAGGCGCCACGCGCCGGCCAGCGATGCTACCGGCCATCCGCGCACCGCGCGGCCGGGGGCACGTAGGACGAACAGGCGCAGCAGGCTGGGCATTGGTGGATGGTTCAGGCGCGTTTCTGGAAGCGGGCGTAGTAGAAGCCATCGTGGTCCGATGGCAGGCTTGCCTTGCCGGCAATCCCGCTGCCGGACGTCTCAGGCGCCGTGATGCCGGGCAGCAGTTGCCCCGGCGCCTGCAATCGTATCGCATCTGGAAGCTGCGCACCAAACCAGAGCGCCTGCTCCTCACCTTCCGTTGGGAAAATAGAACAGGTCACATAGACCAGGATGCCGCCCGGTTTCAGCAGCGGCCAGAGCTGCGAAACAATGCGGCGCTGCTCGGTCATCAGCTTCGTGACATCCGATTCGCGCCGCAGCCAGCGGATATCGGGATGACGCCGCACGATGCCCGAGGCGGAGCACGGCACGTCCGCGAGAATGCGGTCGAACTGCTGGCCGTCCCACCAGTCCTTGGGACGGCTCGCATCGCCAACGATCACGTCGGCGCGCTGTCCCAGCCGGGCCAGGTTGTCGTGGATGCGTGCGGCGCGTTGCGCATCGCTTTCCACCGCCGTGACGTGGATGTCGGCCAGCTCCAGCAAATGGCCGGTCTTGCCGCCAGGCGCCGCGCAGGCGTCGAGCACTCGCATGCCGTCGGAAACCTCGCACAGCGGGGCGGCCAGTTGCGCGCCGGCGTCCTGCACGGACACGTCGCCTTCGGAAAAGCCCGGAATCTGCGTCACCGGAAACGCGCGCACCAGCCGCACTGCCTGCTCGCCCACAGCCACACCGGCCAGGCCGGCATTGGCAAGCTCCTGCAGGTATTCGGGCACGGAAATGCGTTTCGGATTGACGCGCAGTGTCATCGGCGGCCGTTCGTTGACGCTTTCGGCCAATGCCATCCATTGCTCCGGATACGCGCGGCGCAACTCGGCGAGCCACCACGACGGCAGGTTCCAGCGTGCCTCCTCGTCCTGCATGATCTTGGGCATCAGTGCCTTGCTCTCACGCAGGAAGCGGCGTAGGACGGCATTGACCAGGCCGCGCGCGTGCGCGGTCTTCGGCTCCGATGCCGCGGCGCTGACCGCCTGGTCGACGACCGTGAACGTGGAATACCCGCCCCGCCCCACTTTGCTGCCATCGCCGTCCTCGCCTTCGATCAGCAAGGCAAGCGCCACGGCAAGCAGCGAGTCAACGAGTGCGCCGGGCGGCCGCGTCACCAGTTGGGTGACCAGCGCGCGCGTGGTGCCGAACAGGCGCACCGAACGGTAGGCCAGATCCTGGATGGCACCGCGCGTGGCGGCGTCGCGCACGCGGTCGAGCCGCAGATGCGTGGCAACATCTTCGATGGCCTGCGGCAGGGCCGTGCCTTCGTGCACGCCGCGAACAGCCGCGGCAGCACCGAGCATCTGGAAGGCAAGGGATTCGTGAGGCAGGCGCATACGGAAAATCAGACAGGCAAGATCAACGGAAAATCGGAACGGCGACGCCGTGGCGTCGGGACGCGGGGGCATAAAAATGCCCGCCGGTCCCAAAAGGAACACAGCGGGCAGTTTACCCGTTGTCGCGGGTCAACCAGTGAAACGGGGCAAATCGAGCCAGATCCGGCATCAGGCGGGATAGCTGCCGGTCTGTGCCATGTGCATCAGGCGCGCGATCCGCTCCTCGGTGGCCGGGTGCGTCGAGAACAGGTTGGCAATGCCGCCGCCCGACAGCGGATTCATGATCATCATCTGCGCGGTGGCCGGATGTTCTTCGGCCGCCTGGAACGGAATGCCCTGCGCATAGCGGTGGATCTTGTCCAGCGCACTGGCCAGCGCCTGCGGATCACCGCTGATTTCGGCACCCCCGCGGTCCGCCTCGAATTCACGGGCGCGCGAAATCGCCATCTGGATCAGCGACGCGGCCAGCGGGGCCAGAATGGCCACTGCGATCGAGGCAATCGGGTTGCTGCGGTTGCCGTTTTCGTCGCGGCCGCCGAAGAACATCGCCATGTTTGCCAGCGCCGAGATGGCACCGGCCATCGTGGCGGCGATGGTCGACGTCAGGATGTCGCGGTGCTTCACGTGCGCCAGTTCGTGCGCCATCACGCCGCGCAGCTCGCGGTCGGACAGCACGCGCAGGATGCCCGTCGTGGCCGCCACCGCCGCGTGCTCGGGATTGCGGCCCGTGGCAAAGGCGTTCGGCGCATCCTCGTTGATCAGGTACACGCGCGGCATGGGCAGCTGCGCGCGCTGTGCCAGTTCCTGCACCATGTTGTAGAACTGCGGCGCGGTGCTGGCATCCACTTCCTGCGCGTTGTACATGCGCAGGACCATCTTGTCCGAGAACCAGTAGGAGAAGAAGTTCATGCCGAGCGCGATCAGCAGCGCGAACATCATGCCGCTGCGTCCGCCGATCATGCCGCCGATGACGATGAACAGCGCCGTGATGGCCGCCATCAGCATGAAGGTCTTGACCCAGTTGAACATGGCTTGGTCTCCAAAACGATCGAATCGATCAGGGCGCGTACCCGCCCCTGCGGGACGCGATGACGGTTAGATAGGGCCGGGACCGTGGAAATTCAATGCTGATGGCAGGGTTTTATCGCACCGGTGGCACCAACGCCGCCGGGTTGTGGGTGATCGATAAACCGCTTATGCCGCCGTATCGGGCACCAGGCACCGTGTGCCAGGGGGCAGCGGCATGGCCTGCAGGAACTGCTGGGCCGGCTGACGGCGGCCGCCAGGCTTCTGCAGCTCTGTCACCTGCAGGGCACTACCGTCGCCGCAGGCGATGATCACGCCGGACGTGTCCGACGCCAGCACAGTCCCCGGCGGATGCGGCAGGCTCGTGCTGGCGGCCAGCGGCAGCGCCTGCCAGCACTTGATGACGGTGTCGCCTACCTGGATCGTGGCGCCGGGAAACGGGTTGAACGCCCGCACCTGGTTGGCTAGCTCGGCGGCCGGGCGGGTCAGGTTGAGCGGGGCCTCGTCCTTGGCGATTTTCTCGGCGTAGGTCACGCCGTCTTCCGGTTGCGGTGTGGCGGCCAGCGGCTGCCCGGCAGCCAGTTGGCGCAGCGCATCGACGATCATGCGGCCGCCGAGCGCCGCCAGCGTGTCATGCAGGCCGCCGGTGCTATCCAGCGGGCCGATCCGGACCGACTCGCGCGACAACATGGCGCCGGTATCGAGTCCTTCGTCCATCTGCATCAGTGTGATGCCGGTTTCACGATCGCCCGCCTCGATCGCCCGGTGAATCGGCGCGGCGCCGCGCCAGCGCGGCAGCAGCGAGGCATGGATGTTCAGGCACCCAAAGCGCGGCAATTCCAGGACCTCGGCCGGCAGGATCAGGCCATATGCCGCCACCACCATCACATCCGGGGCGATCTGGGCCAGCGCGTCGACGGCCGCCGCGGCTTCCTCGGGGTACTTGCCGGTGCGACGCAGCGAGCGCGGCTGCAGCACGGGGCCAAGCCCCGCTTCCAGGGCAAACTGCTTGACCGGGCTGGCCTGCAGCTGCATGCCACGGCCAGCGGGACGGTCGGGCTGGGTCAGGACGGCCACCACCGGGAAGCCGGCGGCGTGGATGGCCTCAAGGGCAACGCGCGCAAATTCGGGAGTGCCGGCAAACGCGACGCGCAGTGGCTGGGCTTGAGTCATGGCAGGAAATCCGCGAGTAGAAACGACACCGGCCGCATAGCGGCCGGTACGTGATGTGTCTTCAGAAGCTGTAACGATAGCAGACGCCATTTCCGTGGCGCGCTACTGTTACATCCTTACATGCGAGCGCGCACTCGCTTCTGAAGCTTGCTCTTGATGCGGTTCAGCTTGAGCGGGGACAGGTATTCCACGAATACCTTGCCGTTCAGGTGGTCGATCTCGTGCTGTATACATACAGCGAGCAGGTCGTCGGCATCGAGCTCGAAGGTTTCGCCCTTCTCATTGAGCGCGCGTACCTTGACGCGGTCCGGACGCTCCACGCGGTCGTAGACCTCCGGCACCGAGAGGCAGCCCTCTTCCCAGACTTTGCGGTTGTCGCTGGCCCAGATGATTTCCGGGTTGATGAACACCATCAGCTGGTCGCGCGACTCGGATATGTCGATCGTGATCACACGTTCGTGCACGTCCACCTGCGTGGCGGCCAGGCCGATGCCGGGCGCGTCGTACATGGTTTCCGCCATGTCGCTAGCCAGCTGGCGGATACGGTCGTCCACCACCGCCACGGGCTTGGCCACGGTATGGAGGCGAGGATCGGGGTAGGTGAGGATGTCGAGTTTGGCCATGATGCTCGGGCGCAACGCCGGTTGCCGTCCACTGCCCGCCCGCCGTTGCGGCGTGCAGGGTTTCCATGCAGAATCGGGGCGCTAGTACAAAAATTCAAGGCGCGCCGCAGCAGGCACGCTCTACCTAGGGTCAATCCGGTCGTTCTCCCGACCGGTTCAGGAAAATGCGCGATCTTACCAAAGAACAGGCGGCGTCGGGCCGCAGGCTGCACGCGTTCACCCTCAGCATGCTATGTGTCGCCGGCATCACTGCCGGGGCTGGCGTGGCCGTTCAGGCCGCCGAGCTGAGCGTCTCACCGGCGCAACTCGCCCAGGCCGATGTGACGGCCCAGCAGGGTATCCCCGTTTCCGAACTCGCTCCCAATGCACCCAGCCAGTACACGGTGCGCACGGGCGATACGCTGTGGGGAATCTCGGGCCAGTATCTGCGCCAGCCGTGGCGCTGGCCAGCGCTGTGGGGCATGAACCGCCAGCAGGTCCGCAATCCACACCTGATCTACCCTGGGCAGATTCTGTACCTGATCCAGCGCGATGGCCGCGCCTATCTGTCGACCACCGGCCCGGGCGGCGCCAGCGGGGACTCCCGGATGTCTCCCCGCGTGCGCGGTGACGGCGCCGATGGCGAGGCGATCCTGACGATTCCGGCATCCGATATCGAACCGTTCCTGCGCCGGCCGCTGGTGGTCGACAAGGGTACCGTCGACACCTCGGCGCGCATCGTGGCGTTGCCCGATGCCCGCGTCTACATGGGGCGCGGCGATACCGGCTTCGTGCGCGGCATTGCGCCGACCGATGCGACGATCGGCAGCGACTGGCAGGCCTTTACGCCTGCACAGGCGGTGCGCGACCCCGTCACGCAGAGCGTGATTGGCTATGAAGCCCAGTACCAGGGCAGCGTGCGTGTGATGCGTGGGCCGGAAGGCCCGGATTCCGTCACCACGGTCGAGGCAACCCAGTCTCCGCAGGAAATGGGTGCGGGTTCGCTGCTGCTGCCGCAACCGGCGCGCGAACTGGTGCGCTACGTCCCGCATGCACCGGACAACAATGTTCAGGCGCATATCGCAGCCGTCTACGGCGGGGTGCAGTACGGCGGCGCCAAGCAGGTGGTGGTGCTGAATGTGGGCGCCAATGCCGGCCTGGAGCCGGGTCACGTGCTGGCGCTGTCGCGCGTGGGCGGCGTGGTCAAGGACCCCACCGACAACAACCGCACCATCACGCTGCCGGACGACCGCTACGGCCTGGCCTATGTCTACCGCGTGTTCCCGGGCATTGCCTACGCGCTGGTGACCGATGCCAGCAACGTGATGAAGGTGGGCGACCTGGCCACCACGCCGCAGTAACCGGCGGGCGCGTGCGAGAGCACGCGCTGCCGCGTTTCCGATGACCGAATCGACACGCGACCCAGCCGAAGTGGCTGCCTGGGTGCGCCTGACGGCAACACCAGGTGTTTCAGCACAGGCCGGACGCCGCCTGCTGGCTGCCTTTGGGCTGCCGCAAGCGGTGCTGGCCCTTGACGCCGCACGCCTGCGCGATGCCGCGGAGCCTGGCGTGGCGCGCGCTCTGGCGGCGCCGCCAGACGCCGCGATGTCCGCGCGGATCGCCCACACGCTCGAATGGCTCGAGGCAGCGAACCATCGTCTGGTGACGATGGCGGACGCCGCCTATCCGGCGCGGTTGCTCGACCTCGCCGATCCGCCTTTGGTGCTCTATGTGAATGGCGATGCCGCGAAACTGGGTGGCCAGTCGCTGGGCATCGTCGGCGCGCGCCATGCCACGGCGCAGGGGCTGCGCAACGCGCAAGTGTTTGCTTCAGCGTTTTCTGAAGCAGGGCTGACCGTGGTGTCAGGGCTGGCACTCGGCATCGACGCCGCGGCACACTCGGCCGCGTTGCCAGGGCCAGGCGGCACCGTGGCGGTGATTGGCACCGGCGTCGATATCGTCTACCCGGCGCGGCACCACAAGCTGGCGCACCAGATCGTCGATGCCGGCGGCGCGATTGTCAGCGAATTCCCGTTGGGGACGCCCGGCCTGCCGAACCACTTTCCGCGCCGCAACCGCATCATCGCGGCGCTGGCGCGCGGCGTGCTGGTCGTTGAGGCGGCCGAGCGTTCCGGATCGTTGATTACCGCGCGGTTGGCATCGGAGATCGGACGAGAGGTCTTCGCGATCCCTGGGTCGATCCACGCCGAGCTTTCGCGTGGCTGCCACAAGCTGATCCGCCAGGGCGCCAAGCTGGTGGAGTCGGCCGCCGATGTGTTCGAGGAATTCGCGGATCTGCCGCTCGCCATGCCGGCCCCGGGCGTTGCACCACCGCCCGTTCCCGGCGACGCATTCGCGGCGGCACTCGCCTATGATCCTGTCACGCTTGATGTATTGTGCGAGCGCACCGGCATGGCGGCGGAAGCCGTGTCAGCAGCGCTCCTGCAGATGGAGCTGTCCGGTGCGGCCGAGCGCCTGCCGGGCAACCGCTTTCGTCGTCTGGCATGATTGGCGGTATCTCCCTCGCTTCACATTTCGACTCCAATGGCCGTTTACTTTCCCGAGCAGGATGCCGCAGCAGTGCGCCACGCCCTACTTGCACGCCCGCAGGGGCGGCTGGTGGCGTGCCTTTGCGCCGAATGGTGCGGCACCTGCAAGGAATATCTGCCGGGCTTTGCGGCGCTGGCAGCACGTTATCAGGACGATTGTTTTGTCTGGATCGACGTCGAAACCCACTCTGACTATCTGGGCGAGGACATCGACATCGAAAACTTTCCTACTGTATTGATTCAGCCCATTGCTGGAGGCGCGCCGCAGTTTTATGGAACCGTGCTGCCGCATCTCGATGTGCTGGACAGGATGCTGGCGCGCAGTGAAGCAATGGCTGCAACCGCATCGGAGATTCCCGAAGTGCTGCCCTGGTTGCTTGAAGGGGGGGCCGGCGGCGGTTGAGCGCCGTCAGGCCGTGCGGCGGCGTTTGCTTGCACGCCCGTCGAAACCGCGCTTATTATTGGCGCCTCAAAGCCCCGGCGTGGTGTTTACATAGTTTGCTGTGAATTTCAAGAGGCGTGAACTGCTCTTTAAGGCAGTGGCGCCACAAGGACCCGTTTAATGTCTAAAGCCCTCATCATCGCGGAAAAGCCATCGGTCGCCGCCGACATTGCGCGCGCCCTCGGGGGCTTTACCAAGCACGACGAGTATTTCGAGAGCGACGACTACGTGCTGTCCTCGGCCGTTGGCCACCTGGTGGAAATTGCCGCGCCAGACGAATACGAGGTCAAGCGAGGCAAGTGGAGCTTCACCAACCTGCCGGTGATTCCTCCGCATTTCGACCTGCGACCGATCGCCAAGACCGAATCTCGCCTGAAGGTGCTCAATCGTCTGATCAAGCGCAAGGATGTCACCGCGCTGATCAACGCATGTGACGCGGGGCGGGAAGGCGAACTGATTTTCCGGCTGATTGCCCAGCAGGCCAAGGCCAAGCAGCCGGTACGCCGGCTGTGGCTGCAGTCGATGACGCCGCAGGCCATCCGCGATGGGTTTGCCGCGCTGCGCGAGGACGAGGACATGCTGCCGCTGGCCGATGCCGCCCGTTGCCGCTCCGAAGCCGACTGGCTGGTGGGCATCAACGGCACGCGCGCGATGACGGCGTTCAACAGCAAGGGCGGTGGCTTCTTCCTGACCACGGTGGGCCGGGTGCAGACCCCGACGCTGTCGATCGTGGTGGAGCGCGAAGAGAAGATCAAACACTTCGTGCCGCGCGATTACTGGGAAGTGCGCGCCGAGTTCATCGCTGCCGCCGGCCTGTACGAAGGCCGCTGGTTCGACCCGAAGTTCAAGAAGAACGAGTTCGACCCGGAGGCCCGCGAGTCGCGCCTGTGGAGCGAGGCCGAAGCCAAGAGCATCGTGGCCGCCTGCCGCGACAAGCCGGGCACGGTCACGGAGGAGTCCAAGCCGTCGACGCAGCAGTCGCCGGCACTGTTCGACCTGACCACGTTGCAGCGTGAGGCCAACTCGCGCTTCGGCTTCTCGGCCAAGAACACGCTGGGTCTGGCGCAGGCGCTGTATGAAAAGCACAAGGTGCTGACGTACCCGCGTACCGACGCGCGCGCGCTGCCCGAGGACTACATGGACACGGTCAAGCAGACGATGGACATGCTGGCCGACAGCTCGCCGAACTACCTGCCGCATGCCAAGAAGATTCTGTCGCAAGGCTGGGTGAAGCCGAACAAGAAGATCTTCGACAACAGCAAGATCAGCGACCACTTCGCCATCATCCCGACGCTGCAGGCGCCGAAGAACCTGTCCGAGCCGGAGCAGAAGCTGTACGACCTGGTCGTGCGCCGCTTCCTGGCCGTGTTCTTCCCGGCCGCCGAGTTCCAGGTGACCACGCGCATTACCGAGGTGTCGGGCCATCACTTCAAGACGGAAGGCAAGATACTGGTCAATCCGGGCTGGCTCGTGATCTACGGCCGCGAGGCCCAGGGCAAGGACGACAAGGACGCCAACCTGGTGCCGGTGCAGAAGGACGAAAAGGTCAAGACCGACAAGGTCGAGTCCGTCGGCCTGTCTACGCGGCCGCCGGCGCGCTACAACGAAGCCACGCTGCTGTCGGCAATGGAAGGCGCGGGCAAGCTCGTGGACGACGACGCATTGCGCGAGGCGATGGCCGGCAAGGGCCTGGGCACGCCGGCAACGCGCGCTGCGATCATCGAAGGTCTGCTGACCGAGAAATATCTGGTGCGCGAAGGCCGCGAGCTGATCCCGACGGCCAAGGCGTTCCAGCTGATGACGCTGCTGCGCGGCCTGGGTGTCCTGGAACTGACGCAAGCCGAGCTGACCGGCGAATGGGAACACAAGCTGTCGCAGATCGAGCGCGGCCGCCTGAAGCGTGACGAATTCATGCGCGAGATCGCGCAGATGACGCAGCAGATCGTCAAGCGCGCCAAGGAGTACGACAGCGACACGATCCCGGGCGACTACGCCACGCTGGACACGCCGTGCCCGCAGTGCGGCGGGCAGGTCAAGGAGAACTATCGTCGCTTTGCCTGCACCGCGTGCGAGTTCTCGATCAGCAAGATTCCGGGCGGACGACAGTTCGAGATCGACGAGGTCGAGGAACTGCTGCTGAAGAAGGAAATCGGTCCGCTGCAGGGCTTCCGTAGCAAGATGGGCCGTCCGTTTGCGGCCATCCTGAAGCTGGCCAAGGACGACGAAGGCCACTGGAAGATGGAGTTCGACTTCGGTCAGAACGACGAGGAAGACGACGAACCGGTGGATTTCAGCGAGCAGACGCCGGTGGGTCACTGCCCGAAATGCAATGGCTCGGTCTACGAGCACGGCATGAAGTACGTGTGCGAGAACGCGGTCGGCAGCGAAAAGACCTGCGACTTCACCACGGGCAAGATCATCCTGCAGCAGGAAATCTCCCGCGAGCAGATCGGCAAGCTGCTGACCGGCGGCAAGACGGATCTGCTGACCGGCTTCAAGTCGTCGCGTACGGGCCGCAACTTCAAGGCGTTCCTGGTCAAGCAGCCGGACGGCAAGATCGGCTTCGAGTTCGAGGCACGCGAGCCAAAGGCAGGCGCCAAGCCGGCAGCCAAATCCGCTGCGGCGAAGACCGCCGCCAAGGGTGACAAGGCTGGCGATGGCGAAGCCGCTCCGGTGAAGACCGCGGCCAAGACTCCGGCGGCCAAGAAGGCGCCGGCAAAGAAGGCCCCGGCCAAGAAGGCTGCCACGAAGACCGCGGCCGGCAAGACCTCCGCGGCCAAGAAGACGCGTGCGACGCCCAAGCAGACTGCCGAGGCGGAAGAGTAATCGCTTACAACCGGTAGTGGTGGTTAGCAAAACGGCGAGGTTGATACCTCGCCGTTTTCTTATCTGTTGACGACCTTGCCAACCGTCTCGCCTGCCCGCTGCTTGCCCTCTTCGAGCAGGAAGTCGATAAAGGCGCGCACCTTGGTGGGCAGGAATTTGCGGCTCGGGTAGACCACGCTCACGTCGCGGCGCGGCAATTGGTATTGCGGCAGGATATGCATCAGGCGGCCCGCTTCGATATTGGGCCGGGCCAGGTATGACGACAGCATCGCGATCCCCATATTGGCCAGCGCCGCCTGGTGGGCCAGCTCCGCGTTGCTGCACAGCAGACCGGGGCGAATCGGCACGGTGACCTCCCCTTCCGGCCCGGACAGCGTCCATTCATGCTCTGCCGTGGGCAGGCGCATGGCGATGGCGCGATGGTTGGTCAGGTCGTGCGCGGTGCGCAGCGGCGGGTGCTCGCGCAGATAACCAGGCGAAGCACAAAGGATGATCTCGGCGGAAATCAGCGGCCGGGCCACCAGGTGCGATCCGAGGCCCAGATCGGAAAGCACCACGCCGACATCGCGGCCTTCCTCGACGATATCGATCACGCGGTCGGACAACTGCACATCGAAGACGACATCGGGATAGAGCTGGTGAAAACGCTCCAGTGTCTGCGGCAGCAGATGCAGGCCGAACATCACCGGTGCCACCAGCCGCAGCGTGCCCGATAGCGACTGGCTGCGGGCGGTGACTATCGATTCCGCCTCCTCCACGTCCTCCAGGATCTGCGCGCAGCGCTGCAGGTAGGTCTCGCCAGCATCGGTAAGCGACAGGCTGCGCGTGGTGCGGTTCAGCAGCCGCGTACCAAGGTGACTCTCCAGATCGGCGACATACCGCGTCACCACGGCATTGGACATTTCGAGTTGCTGCGCCGCACGGGCGAAGCTGCCAAGTTCGACCACCTTGGCGAAAACGCGCATCGATTGGAGCCGATCCATGACATAGTCCCCCGCCTCAGCCGTGAATTTTTACACGGTACGGGCTATTTATTGTTGAAACCACAATCAATCATTGTGTAGGCGCATATTTATTCATATCAGGGGAATGCCTAATATCCCCATATCCGATGCCGCGACGCAGCAATATCTGATTCGTCGGGCAACCCAGAATAAAGTGAAGGATTCGCCATGAAGCGCCAAATCACCCTGATCGCCGCACTGACCATCGCCCTGTCCGCCGCTCCCGCGTTTGCAAAGATCGGCAACTTCGACCCGTACAGCGACGGTGCCAAGGCTACGAAGTTTGATCCGTACACCGATGGCGCGAAGGCTGGCAAGTTCGACACCTTCACGGACGGTGCAAAGTCGGGCAAGTTTGATTCGTTCACCGACGGCGCCAAGTCTTTCGACGTCTACTCGGATGGCGCCAAGCTCTGATTTTCCAAGGCATTCCGCAAAAAGCCCGTACCAGTTGGTACGGGCTTTTTACTTTCTGGGACTGCTTGAATCGGACGACACGGATGGTTGGCCGATAGGCGCTGACTTGCGCACCTGCGGCTAGCCGGTGCGCGCATCCGGACGGCCGCGCGATCTTCATCCCCAAGCCTGAAATAGAAACGGGCCCCGCAGGGCCCGTTTTCTTCATCAATCGTGGTGATGGTGACGATGCTTGCCGCGCTTGTAGTAGCGACGGTCGTCGTCGTACGAATTGCTGCGCGACACGTTGCCGCCCAGCGCCGCGCCCGCGGCACCGCCCAGGCCTGCACCAACCAGGCCGCCGGTACGGCCGCCCACGGCGTTACCGGCCGCGGTACCCGCGCCGCCGCCCAGGGCGCCGCCGATGATGGCGCCGGTGCGCTCGCGGCGATTCGACGTGATGGCGCCGCCGGCACCACCGCCTACGGCACCACCGATCACGGCGCCGGTGCTGCCGCCCAGCGCGCCGCCCACAGCGGCGCCTGCAACGCCGCCCAGGCCGCCGCCGAGTGCGTTGTTCAGATCACCCCCTGCAAACGCCGGCAGCGTAGCCGCCGAGAGGGCAAGAGCCAGAGTCAAATTGCGGAGAGGATGGCGAGACATCGTATTTTCCTTATGTGGTGTGTATCTGGTAGCGGAGTGTAGAGAAGCAGCCCTGCCCTTGCTGTAACTAGTTGTGAGGCCCTGTAACCCGCTGCAGAAACGGTATCGAACCGTTAAAAAACGATGTTCCGGCGCAACAGCGCGCGATGGTACGTCACAAAACTCCCCAACGAAAAAGGCGGCCCCGCGAGGCCGCCTTTCCATTTTTCTGGGGAGCACTGCCGGGTCAGCAGCACTTCCCCTGCCCGCCGCCGTATCGGGCTTCCTGACGCTCGCGGAAGAATTCCTCGTACGTCATCGGCTCGCGGTCCGGGTGCGTGCTTTCCATATGGGCCACATAGGTCTGGTAGTCGGGCAGGCCGACCATCAGCCGCAGCGATTGGCCCAGGTAACGCCCCATGCTTCCGATCTGTTCCAGCATGTGTGGCTCCTTCCGGTCAGTTCGCGGCGGCCGATGCCTGGGCCGGCAGCGGTTCGAACGGCGTTTCGCTGTCCGTGCGGCGGGCCGCCGTGCGGGCCGACATGGCCGTCTTGAAGCCGTAGAACACGATCGACAGCACCACGAACATGAACAGCGCGCAAAGGCCCGCGTCCAGGTAGTCGTTGAACACGATGCGGTGCATCTGCTCCATCGACTTGGCCGGTGCCAGCACCTTGCCTTCGGCAATCGCGGCACTGAACTTGGCCGCGTGCGTCAGGAAGCTCACCTTCGGGTCGGCGTGGAACAGCTTCTGCCAGCCGGCGGTCAGCGTGCAGATCAGCAGCCAGCAGGTGGGCAGCAGCGTCACCCAGGCGTATTGCCCGCGCTTCATCTTGACCAGCACGCAGGTGCCCAGCACCAGCGCCACGGCGGCCAGCATCTGGTTCGAGATACCGAACAGCGGCCACAGCGTATTGATGCCGCCCAGCGGATCGACCACGCCCTGGTACAGGAAGTAACCCCAGGCCGCGACGGTCAGCGCCGTGGCGATCAGGTTGGCGGGCAGCGATTCGGTACGCTTCAGGGCCGGGACGAAGCTGCCCAGCAGGTCTTGCAGCATGAAGCGGCCAGCGCGCGTGCCGGCGTCGACCGCGGTCAGGATGAACAGCGCTTCGAACAGGATTGCGAAGTGGTACCAGAACGCCATCATGGCCTGGCCACCCACCACCTGGTGCAGGATGTGCGCGATGCCAACGGCCAGCGTCGGCGCGCCACCGGCACGCGAAATGATCGTGTTTTCGCCAACGTCCTTGGCGGTCTGGATCAGCACGTCAGGGGTGATGACGAAGCCCCAGCTCGACACCGCTTGCGCCACGGCTTCCGGCGTGGTGCCGATCACGGCTGCCGGGCTGTTCATGGCGAAGTACACACCCGGCTCGATCACCGACGCGGCCACCAGGGCCATGATGGCGACGAACGACTCGGCCAGCATGGCGCCATAGCCGATGAAGCGCGCGTGCGTTTCATTTTCCAGCAGCTTCGGCGTGGTGCCCGACGAGATCAGCGCGTGGAAACCCGACACCGCACCGCAGGCGATGGTGATGAAGAGGAACGGGAACAGGTTGCCCGACCACACCGGACCGTTGCCCTGCGCAAACTGCGTGAAGGCCGGCATCTTCAGTTCCGGCGCGACGATCAGGATGCCGATGGCCAGCGCGATGATCGTGCCGATCTTCAGGAACGTCGACAGGTAGTCGCGCGGCGCCAGCAGCAGCCACACGGGCAGTACCGCGGCGATGAAACCGTAGATGATCAGCATCCAGGTCAGCGCCTTGCCGTCGTACGTGAACAGCGGCGCCAGCGCGGCGCTCTCATGCACGTACTGGCCGCCAATGATGGCCAGCATCAGCAGCACGAAACCGATCACCGATACCTCGCCGATGCGGCCCGGGCGGATGTAGCGCGTGTAGATGCCCATGAAGAGCGCGATGGGGATCGTCACCGCAACGGTGAACGTGCCCCACGGCGAGCCGGCCAGCGCCTTCACCACGATCAGCGCCAGCACCGCCAGGATGATGATCATGATCATGAAGCAGCCGAACAGCGCAATCAGGCCGGGCACGGTGCCCATTTCGGACTTCACCAGGTCACCCAGCGAACGGCCGTCGCGGCGCGTGGAGATGAACAGGATCATGAAATCCTGCACGGCGCCGGCAAACACCACGCCGGCCAGAATCCACAGCATGCCGGGCATGTAGCCCATCTGCGCGGCCAGCACGGGTCCCACCAGCGGCCCGGCGCCGGCAATGGCGGCGAAGTGGTGGCCAAACAGCACCGCCTTGTTGGTCGGCACGTAGTCCAGACCGTCGTTATGGCGCCATGCTGGCGTCATGCGTTTGGGGTCGAGCTGCATCACCTTGTCGGCGATGAAGCGGCTGTAGTAGCGATAGGCAATCAGGTAGATGCAGAGCGCGGCAACCACGATCCACAATGCACTGACGGCTTCACCGCGCGACAGCGCGACGGTGGCGAAGGCAAACGCGCCGAGCACGGCGACGGCCAGCCACAACAGGTGTTGTCCGATGCGATTCATGTTGAAGGGTCTCCTCAGACCGGCTGAAAAAACCTGCGGCGACTGGGAGCCCGGGCAGCGGGGGCGGTGCCGGATAGCGTCTGCTGACGATCGCGTGGAAGGGTGTCTCCTGGATGTCTGCGGCGCCCGGTCTGTTCTCGTCTGGAACCGGATCTTGTCGTGCAGGCAGGCAGTGCACCCGATCACGCGAAATCGCTGGGCCGGGACGCACCTACTGCGTCGGATTTGCGCGCCGGGCGGGCCTGGGCACAATCCGGCGTGTAGTATTGACACCCGCCCATGTCGGCACAAGCGCGAAACTACGCAACACCCGTGCGTAGTAATACGTAGACCGACGATTTCACGCGGCCTTCCCGGCATCGGTGTTTACCCCCGGTTCAAATGAAACTCCGCCAAAAGATCCTTTTGCTGGCCGTGGCGCCACTGGCTGTCGCCATGCTTGGCATTGCGCTGGCCGTGCGTTACCAGGCCACCGCGCTGGCCCGCCACGAGCGCGCACTGGTGGAAGCCGCGTACCTGCAAAGCAAGGAAACCGAGCTGCGCCACTACGTCGACCTGGCCCAGAGCGCCATCGCGCCGATGGTGCAGTCGGGGCGCACCGACGCCGCCACGCGGCAGGCGGCGATGGAAGCGCTGGCCAGGCTCGACTACGGCCCCGACGGCTACTTCTTCCTGTATGACCTGCAGGGCCGGAACCTGATGCATCCGCGCCAGCCGGAGCTGGTCGGGCAGGACCTGTGGCTGATGCGCGATCCGCAAGGCGCGCTGACGATCCAGAAACTGGTGACGGCGGCCAAGGCCGGCGGCGGTTCGGTGCGGTACATGTGGCAGAAGCCGTCGTCGAAGCAGACCGTGCCCAAGCTTGGCTATGTGGTGGCCGTGCCGGCATGGAACTGGATGCTCGGCACCGGCATTTACCTGGACGACGTCGAGCAGACGTTGCGCCAGCTCGACGCACGCGCCGAGACCGATATCCGCGAAACGATGGCCTGGATCGGCGTGATCGCCGCGATCAGCATCCTGCTGGTGGCCGCCAGCGGACTTGCCCTGAACATCAGCGAACACCGCGAGGCCGACGCCAAGCTGCGCCAGCTTGCGCAGCGTGTAGTGCAGTCGCAGGAAGAAGAACGCGCGCGGCTGTCGCGCGAGCTGCATGATGGCATTGGCCAGTTGCTGGTGTCGGTCAAGCTGGTACTGGAGGCCGCGGCCAACCGCATTCGCGTGGCGCCCGCGGAAGGCGCGGCGGTGGCACCCATCCTCGGCATGGCGCTGAACCGGCTCGACTCTGCTTTCAACGAGGTACGGCGTGTGGCGCGCAATCTGCGCCCCGCCCTGCTCGATGACCTGGGTTTGTACGCGGCCCTGCAACATCTGGCGCGCGAGATGCAGTCCGGCAGCACGCTGACCGTTGATGTCACGCAAACGGGCCAGCAGCGCGAATTGTCGGACGAGCATGCAACGGCGCTGTTCCGTATCGCGCAGGAGGCGCTCACCAACGTCGAGCGCCACGCGCATGCCACGCGCGTCAATATCGAACTCGATTTTTCACCATCGGCCACGCGGCTGACCGTCCGTGATGACGGCACCGGCTTTGACGTGGCCCGCATGCAGCACGATCCGCAACGCGGCATCGGCCTGCGCAACCTGCGCGAGCGTATGGCCGCGCTGGGCGGGCAGTTCGACATCGTGTCGATGCCGTCGGGCACCCGCCTTGTGGCGATGCTGCCCGTCATTTCCGTTCCCTCCGATATTCCGCTGTCATGACCGTTTCGCAAGACGACGATCCCGTCATTCCTCCGTCCAACGCGCCGGCCCGCGTGCTGCTGATCGACGATCATGCCCTGGTGCGCGATGGCATGCGCATGCACCTGGCACTGCAACCGGGGCTGGAAGTCGTGGGCGAAGCCGATGACGGCGAGGCCGCGCTGTCGTGGCTGGCCGGCGCCGGCCCCGCCAGTCTGCCCGAGCTGGTGATCACCGATATCGGCATGCGCGGCATGGGCGGCATCGCGCTGGCTGGCGCGCTGCACGACACATATCCCGAAGTGGCCGTGCTGATCGTTTCGATGCATGACAACCTGGAGTACGTGCGCCAGGCGATTCGTGCCGGCGCCCGTGGCTACGTGCTCAAGGACGCGCCGGCCGACGAACTGATGGCCGCAATCCACGCTGTACTGGCCGGGCGCGTGTTCTATAGCGCGCGTATCGCGCGCGGCATGGCCGAGCAGGCGATCAGCCCGCTCGACGCGCTGACGCCGCGCGAGCGCGACATCCTCCACGGCATCGGCCGCGGCCAGTCCAACAAGGACATCGCATCGCGCCTTGGTGTCTCGGTGCGCACCGTGGAAACGCATCGCCTCAACCTCAAGCGCAAGCTGGGCATCGAGGGCCGCGCGGAACTGGTGAAGTACGCGGTGCAGCAACTGGGACTGGACAGCGACACCGCATAACCTCATCGGCGCCCGTCGTTCATGGCGATCCAGATTGTGGCGCTGGCGCTGTTGTACGTTTTCCCGGGTATCGGCCTGTGGCTGCCCCAGGTGTTGTATCGGTAGGAGGCAAGGCGCCTCTCAACCCGAGCATCGCCGGAAACAAAAACGCCGAACGGCTACAAACCGTTCGGCGTTTTGTTCAAGGCTGCGGAGAATCAGCCCAGGCGCTTGGCCAGCGCCTGCTTGGTTTCCACCAGGGCTTGCGGCAGGTTGTGCTTGAGCTGCGTGAACAGTTCGTCGTGCAGCGCGAGTTCCTTCTGCCAGGCGTCGAGGTCGATCGACGTGACCAGGTCGAACTGCTCGGCCGTGAACGGCAGGCCATCCCAGTTCAGGTCCGCATAGCGCGGCGACGTGCCGAACACGTGATCCGTGCCCTGGCCGCGGCCTTCCACACGATCGATCATCCACGACAGCACGCGCATGTTCTCGCCAAAGCCCGGCCACACGAAGTTGCCGTCGGCGTCCTTGCGGAACCAGTTCACGCAGTAGATCTTCGGCAGCTTGGCGCCCGACGCTTCGAGCTTCTGGCCCAGCGCGAGCCAGTGACCGAAATAGTCGCTCATGTTGTAGCCGCAGAACGGCAGCATCGCGAACGGATCGCGGCGCACCACGCCTTGCTGGCCAGCGGCCGCGGCGGTGGTTTCCGAACCCATCGTGGCGGCCATGTAGACGCCTTCGGTCCAGTTGCGCGCTTCGGTCACCAGCGGCACGGTGGTGCTGCGGCGGCCGCCGAAGATGAATGCATCGATGGCCACGCCAGCCGGGTTGTCCCAGTTGTCGTCGATCGACGGGCACTGCGACGCCGGTGCCGTGAAGCGTGCGTTCGGATGCGCGGCCTTGGCGCCGGTCTCCTTGGCGATCGCGGGCGTCCAGTCCTTGCCCTGCCAGTCGATCAGGTGCGCCGGCGCTTCGCGGGTCATGCCTTCCCACCACACGTCGCCGTCATCGGTCAGCGCCACGTTGGTGAAGATGACGTTTTCCTTCAGCGTCGCCATCGCGTTGTAGTTGGTCTTCTCGCTCGTGCCCGGTGCCACGCCGAAGTAGCCGGCTTCCGGGTTGATCGCGTAGAGGCGGCCGTCCTTGCCCGGCTTGATCCAGGCGATGTCGTCGCCGATCGTGGTGATCTTCCAGCCGTCGAAGCCCTTGGGCGGGATCAGCATGGCGAAGTTGGTCTTGCCGCAGGCCGACGGGAACGCGGCGGCCACGTGGTACTTCTTGCCCTCGGGCGAGGTCACGCCCAGGATCAGCATGTGCTCGGCCAGCCAGCCTTCGTCGCGGCCCATCGTCGAAGCGATCCGCAGCGCGAAGCACTTCTTGCCCAGCAACGCGTTGCCGCCGTAGCCCGAACCGAACGACCAGATCTCGCGCGATTCAGGGAAGTGCACGATGTACTTGGTGGGATTGCACGGCCACGGCACGTCCTTCTCGCCAGCGGCCAGCGGCTTGCCCACGGTGTGCACGCACGGCACGAACTCGCCATCGGCGCCCAGCACGTCGTACACGGCGCGACCCATGCGGGTCATGATGCGCATGTTCACGGCGACGTACGGCGAATCGGACAGTTCCACGCCAATGTGCGCGATCGGCGAGCCCAGCGGACCCATCGAGAACGGCACCACGTACAGCGTGCGGCCGCGCATGCAGCCGTCGAACAGGCCATTCAGCGTGGTGCGCATTTCGGCCGGGGCGATCCAGTTATTGGTCGGGCCGGCGTCTTCCTTCTTGTCGGAGCAGATGAAGGTGCGGTCTTCCACACGGGCCACGTCGGACGGGTCGGACAGGGCCAGGAAGGAGTTCTTGCGCTTGGCCGGGTTCAGCCGCTGCATGGTGCCCGCGGCGACCATCAGCTCGCACAGCCGGTCATATTCTTCTTGCGAGCCGTCGCACCAGTAGATCTGGTCGGGCTTGGTCAGGGCGGCAACTTCGGCAACCCAGGCGACCAGTTTCTGGTTCTTTACCCAGGTCGGCAACTTCAGTACAGGTGTGCCTTGCATGGTGGGGTGGTTCATTTTTTACTGCTCCAAAGCGAAAAAGGAAACCTTGTCATGCCCGATCACGGCATCGGCCGGCGTCACGAGGAAAGACGGGCAGGCGGCGCGCCACGTTGGGCATGGCGCACTCGCTGACTGACCGTCACATCCCGTTACAACTCGGCGCCGACCAAATCCGCGCAAATGGTCGCGGGGGTCCCTGCGGCTGCGATACAGTTGCGTTCGCCCGCTTTTGGCGGGCGGCAGGGTCCGGTCGGGCATTGTCCGGCGGCGAACAGTGGGCGGGAGCATGGCTCGACCGTACTGTCGTGTCGCGGAAGCGGGCAAGAATACCACTGTACGGACGCCCTGTTTTTTGCTGCGCAGCATTGTTTCCCCTGTCAGAATGCCTGTTCGCCACCGCGCAGCGTCGGCGCTCGGGGTGGTCCGCGCGGACTTGTCTGCAGTCAATGTTGCGTCAGGGAAGCCAACAATACTGTCGGGCGCGCTCCGATTCTGTGGTCGTGCGCACCAAGCCCCCAATGAGTCACTCATGAAGATTGCCGTTCTCGACGATTACCAGGACGCCGTACGCAAGCTGCCGTGCTTTTCCTTGCTGGAAGGGCACGACGTCAAGGTTTTCAACAACACCGTCAAAGGCGTGGGCCAGCTCGCGGCGCGCCTGTCGGACGTGGAAGCGCTGGTCCTGATCCGGGAGCGGACGCGGGTGACCCGCCAGCTGCTCGAAAAGCTTCCCAAGCTCAAGATCATCAGCCAGACCGGACGCGCCGGTAACCATGTGGATCTGGAAGCCTGCACCGACCGTGGCGTCGTGGTGCTGGAAGGCGTGGGTTCGCCCGTGGCGCCGGCGGAACTGACGTGGGCGCTGATCATGGCGGCCCAGCGGCGCATTCCGCAATACGTGGCCAGCCTCAAGCACGGCGCCTGGCAACAGTCGGGCCTGAAATCGACCACGATGCCGCCCAACTTCGGCCTGGGCCAGGTGCTGCGCGGCCAGACGCTCGGTATCTGGGGCTATGGCAAGATCGGCCGCCTGCTGGCTGGCTTTGGCCGCGCCTTCGGCATGAACGTGCTGGTCTGGGGCCGCGAGGCGTCGCAGCAGGCTGCGCGCGAGGATGGCCTGAACGTGGCCGAATCCGTCGAGCAACTGTTCACCGACAGCGATGTCCTGTCGCTGCACCTGCGTTTGAACGACGACACGCGCGGCATCGTCAAGCTGTCCGACCTGCAACGCATGAAGCCCACGGCGCTGTTCGTGAACACGAGCCGCGCCGAGCTGATCGAGGAGAACGCGCTGGTGGCCGCGCTGAACCGCGGCCGGCCGGGCATGGCGGCGGTGGACGTGTTCGAATCGGAGCCGATCCTGCAAGGCCACGCACTGCTGCGCATGGAAAACTGCATCTGCACGCCGCACCTGGGATATGTCGAGCGCGACAGCTACGAGCTGTACTTCCGCACCGCCTTCCAGAACATTCTTGACGTACTGAGCGGCAAGCACGACAGCATCGTCAATCCGAAAGCCCTCACGCCCGCGCTGTCGCGCTGAGCGTTCGGTTCGGCCTCCGGCGGCCTTCAGCGGCCCGCCGCAACGGACGCACGCCACTCGCGCGTGCGTCTGTTTCCCCACATTCCCAGCCTTCAGGCAAGCGGACCAGCCGGTACACTCGGTGGACAACGTCAGTGCGTGACATCCGCATTCCGGTGCATCGCGCGCAGGCCCGTACACGCAAGGAGGGCGTCCCGTGGCCGAATCCGATCCGCGTCCGAATTCCGCAGGCGCCGATGGCACTGCCGTCGGCCGTGTGCTGGCCGTCAATGTCGGCACCGCGCTGCCGCTGGTGGTGGCGGGCGCCGGTACCGAGGCCGTGGTGATGTCGGGCATCCGCAAGCATCCTCTGAGCACCCTGCATCATCCGATCGCGGTGGGCGTGCATCGCCTGGGCATGGCGGGCGATGAACAGGTCGATCGCACCGTTCACGGTGGCCCCGGCCGGGCCGTGTATGCCTATCCGATCGAACACTACACCTGGTGGAATGCCCGCCGTCGTGAGGCGGGCGTCGAGGAAGCCGAGCGGCCCCTGGCT
The DNA here is from genome assembly GCF_057798835.1 of Cupriavidus sp. 291-E7. Taxonomy (NCBI): domain Bacteria; kingdom Pseudomonadati; phylum Pseudomonadota; class Betaproteobacteria; order Burkholderiales; family Burkholderiaceae; genus Cupriavidus; species Cupriavidus sp. 291-E7. Next base: position 50,230 of record NZ_JBYOJV010000007.1, on the reverse strand, counting down.
TTCGGCGCGATGGGCGAGAACCTGACCACGCAGGGTTTGCTGGAGGTTTCGCTCTGGGTCGGAGACCGCGTGCGCATCGGCGAAGTCGAATTTGTGGTGGAATCGCCACGCCGCCCCTGCGAAAAGCTCAACGCCGTGATGGGCTACGCCCAGGCCGCGCGCGACATGACGCGCAGCGGCTTTTCCGGCGTGTACCTGAGCGTGGCGCGGCCCGGCGTGCTTCGCGCCGGTGACACGATGGTCCTCACCCCCGGACCGCGTCGGGTATCGGTCGAATGCCTGAATGGGCACCCGAGTGTCTGAATGCTCCCTCCCGCGTTAGTCCCAAGTTGAGTCGTCACGCTTTTCTGCTAATGTTTTGTTTCTGATACAAGCAATTCGACCGACCCTCCCGGCTGGTCCGGACATCCTTCCCCAACGATGCTGTAATGGCTTGTAATACCACGCGCTTGGCCTGACAGGGCCAATGCGGTACTAGTAGCAATTTGCGCGGGCATAACCGGTTCCAAGAAGCCGGGACCGATTGGGGAGCGCGCCATGCGGTATTTGAGGGTCCTCACATGAAAACTGATGGGATCGACCAGCCGAAAGGCTTCGTCGATGGCAACTGGAGCGCGGCCGCTAGCGCGGGCCGCGGCCGCACTAAGCCCTGGGTGGCGATTGCGGTGATGCTGGTGTTGGCACTGGCCGGCTGGTTTGGCTGGAAGACATGGTTTGCGCCGAAGCCGGCGGCCAAGGGGCCGTCCGTGGCCACCGTGAGCACGGCCATCGTCCAGCAGGGCGACGTGCCGGTCGAAGTGACCGCCAACGGCACCGTTACCGCGATGCAGACCGTGGACGTCCGTCCGCAGGTTTCCAGCACCGTGCGCACCGTGCATATCAAGGAAGGCCAGGCCGTGAAGCCGGGCGACCTGCTGTTCACGCTCGATACGCGCATGGACGAGGCCAATCTGGCCAAGGCCCGCGCACAGTTGATGCGCGACCAGGCCGATCTGTCCGATGCGCGCCGCACGCTGACGCGCAGCCAGGAACTGCTGCAGCGTAATTTCATTTCGCGCAGCGCCGTGGACACGGCCCAGGCCAAGGTCGATGGCTTCGAAGCCACGATCCGCGCCGACCAGGCCGCGATCGAAGCCAGCCAGGTGGCCATCAGCTACGGACAGATCCGCGCGACGATTGGCGGCCGTACCGGCGTCATCAACGTGTTCCCCGGCTCGCTGGTCACCCCGGCCAACACCACGACCACGCCGGCGATGGTGACGGTTGCCCAGATCGCACCGATCACCGTCATGTTCACGCTGCCCGAACGCCAACTGGCCGCGCTGCGCGAGGCGCTGCACGCTGGTCCGGTCACGGTGACGGCGCAGCCGAACGATGGCAATCCGGCGCCGGTGACGGGCAAGATCACGTTCATCGACAACACCGTCGATCCGCAATACGGCAGCATCCGCGTCAAGGCGATGTTCCCCAACGAGGAACAGCGTCTCTGGCCCGGTACCTACGCCAACGTGAATGCCACGGTGCAGGTGCTGAAGAATGCGTTGAGCGTGCCGCCGCAGTCCGTGGTGGCCGGCCCCGAGGGCCGCTTCGTCTATACCGTGGGGCCCGACAACAAGGTGGCTCGCGTACCGGTGAAAGTACTGGTCACCACGGCCGCCGCCGCGGTGGTGGATGGCGTGCAGCCGGGCGCTCGCGTCGTGACAGAGGGCGCGCAGAACCTGCGTCCGGGCAGCCTGGTCCGTGAAGCGACGCAACGGGCCGCTTCGGCACCGGCCGCGGCTGCCGGCAACGGCGGGCACTAAGATCATGACGCTGTCCGAGCTTTGTATCCGTCGGCCCGTCATGACGGTGCTGCTGTGCCTGGCCGTCATCGTTACCGGCATCGTGCTGTATCCGACGATCCCGATCGCGGCCCTGCCCAGCTTCAATTCACCCGTGATCCAGGTCACGGCCACGCTGCCGGGGGCCAGCCCCGAGACAATGGCCGCATCCGTGGCCACGCAGCTCGAAAAGCAGTTCGCGACGATTCCCGGCGTGACCGTGATCAGTTCGTCGAACACGCTTGGCAATTCGAGCATCACGATCGAATTCAACAGCGACCGCAATATCGACGACGCGGCCGTGGACGTGCAGGCGGCGCTGTTCCGCGCGCAACGTTCGCTGCCGATCGAGATGACGGTACCGCCGTCGTATCGCAAGGTGAATCCGGCCGATGCGCCGGTGATTCTGCTGGCCATCAACTCGCCGTCGATGAGCCTGGGCGAACTGAATGCGTTCGGCGATAACCTGATCTCGCCCACGCTGGCCACGCTGCCCGGCGTGGCACAGGTGCAGATCTTCGGCCAGAAGCGTTTCTCCGTGCGCGTGCGCGCCCACCCCGACGCGCTGGCCGCCCGTGGCATGACGCTGGACGAGCTGGCTACCGCGCTCAATCGCGCCAATGCGAACACGCCCGTGGGTACGCTCGATGGCGCGCGCCAGACGCTGACCATCCAGGCCAACCGCCAGATGACCAGCGCCGATGCGTTCCGCAACATCATCGTGGCCAGCCAGCCTAGCGGCGCCGTGGTGCGTCTGTCGGACGTGGCCGATGTGGAAGACAGCGTCGAGACGATCAAGACCGGCAGCTGGCTCAACAACGAACGGTCGATTGTGCTGGCCGTGCTGCGCCAGCCGGACGCCAACACGGTGGCCGTGGTCGATTCCATCAAGAATGCCTTGCCACGCCTGGTGCAACAGATGCCGGGATCGGTGAACGTGAGCGTGGTGAATGACCGGTCGAATTCGATCCGCGAATCGATTCACGACGTGCAGTTCACGCTGGCGCTGACCGTGGCGCTGGTGGTGATGGTGATCTTCCTGTTCCTGCGCCGCGCGGCGGCCACGCTGATTCCCACGGTGTCGCTGCCGATTTCACTGATAGGTACCGTGGCGCTGATGAAGGCGTTCGGCTACAGCCTCGACAACGTGTCGCTGCTGGCCATCACGCTGGCCGTGGGCCTGGTGGTGGACGACGCGATCGTGATGCTGGAAAACATCGTCCGCCATATCGAGGAAGGCGTGCCGCCGCTGAAGGCCGCGCTGGTCGGCTCGCGCGAAATGGGGTTCACGATCCTGTCGATCTCGATCTCGCTGGTGGCGGTGTTCATCCCGATCTTCTTCATGCCGGGCGTGATCGGTCTGCTGTTTCACGAATTCGCCGCGGTGGTGTCGCTGTCGATCCTGGTATCGGCGCTGGTGTCCCTGACACTGATCCCGATGCTCTGCGCGCGTTTTCTGTCGGCCGAGAACGTACCCGTCGATGAATCGCAGCACGCCTATGGCGATCATCCGCAAGGCGCGCCGGCACACCATGCGCCGCAGAAGCAAACCATCGGCCTGCGTGCCACGCAGTGGTTCGAAGACCTGTTCGAATGGACGCTTCACAAGTACGCGCGCGGGCTGGACTGGTGCCTTGCGCATCGCCGCTTCGTACTGGCCATCGCGGGTCTGACTTTCGTGTTGACGGCCGTGCTGTTCGTGAAGATTCCCAAGGGCTTCTTCCCCGAGGAGGACATTGGCCAGATCCAGGTGAACGCCGAAGGTCCGCAGGACATTTCGTTCGACGCGATGTCGGACCGCCTGCGCGATGCAGCGGAACGCATTCGCGCCAATCCGGCCGTGAAGAGCGTGGTGGCGTCGATTGGTGGCGGGCCGTCGCCGGCCATCAACACGGGCCGTATGTTCGTGGAGCTGAAGCCGCTGGGTGAGCGGCCCAAGATGCCGCAGGTGGTGGAATCGCTGCGCCACGACGTGGCGGGCGTGCCGGGCCTGCAGGTCTATTTTTCGCCGGTGCAGAACCTGCGCCTGGGCGGGCGTCAGAGCAAGAGCCGCTACCAGTACACGCTGCAGAGCGTGAAGTCCGGCCAGCTGCAGGATTACAGCGACAAGCTCATGGCGAAGATGCGCGCCGAGCCGGTGTTCCGCGACGTGACCAGCGATTCGCAGCAATCGGGCCTGGAGGCGCAGCTTACGATCGACCGCGACAAGGCCAACGCGATGGGCGTGCAGATGCAGGACGTGCGCGCCGCGCTGTACACGGCATTTGGCGAGCGGCAGGTGTCGACGATCTACACGCCGATCGACAACTACTACGTGATCCTGACCGCGGCCGATATCGATCGCGTGGATGAGACCGCATTCTCCAAGCTCTACGTGCGCAGCAAGACCGGGCAGATGGTGCCGGTGTCGGCGTTCGCCACCACCGAACGCCGCGTGGGGCCGATTGCGGTGAATCACCAGGGCCAGTTGCCGTCGGTGACGGTGTCGTTCAACCTGGCACCGGGCGCGGCGCTGGGCGATGCATCGAAGCTGATCGATCGCTACCGCCAGGAGATCGAGATGCCGGCTTCGATCTTCACGAGCTGGGGCGGCGACGCCGCCGTATTCCAGTCATCGCAAGCCACGCAGGTGGTGCTGCTGGTGGCCGCCATCGCGGTCATCTACACGCTGCTGGGCGTGCTCTACGAGAGCTACATCCATCCGCTGACGATTCTGGCCGGCCTGCCATCGGCGGCCATCGGCGCGCTACTGACGCTGTTCATCTTCAACGTCGAGCTGTCGCTGATTGCGACGATCGGTGTGCTGATGCTGATCGGTATCGTGAAAAAGAACGCCATCATGATGATCGACTTCGCGCTGGCCGCGCAGCGCGAGCAGGGCATGCTGCCGGCGAAGGCCATCCGGCAGGCCTGCCTGCTGCGGTTCCGCCCGATCATGATGACCACGTTCGCCGCCGTGATGGGCGCCCTGCCCCTGGCCCTGGGGCTCGGCGCCGGCGCCGAGCTGCGCCAGCCGCTGGGTCTGGCCGTGGTGGGCGGGCTGCTGTTCTCGCAGGTCATCACGCTGTTCATCACGCCGGTGATCTACCTGGCGCTGGACCGTTACTCGGGTACCGGCCCGCTGCAGATCGACTCCGAAGGCAATCCGCTCGAAGAAAAGCAGGCCGAAGCGGTTTCTTCGCACTGATCGATCAAGCCGTGGGCGCCTTGCGCGCGCCCACGGCTTCCTCCCCGATTCTTCCCCCGGTTTTCCCCGCGATTTTTCCCCATAAAAACCACAGGTTTCGACTGCCTTTCGTAACAAAGGCTTGCCGGAAATGTAACAAACGAGAATAATTCTCGTTTTCAGCGGCGCGACCCCATTCATCACAACAAAGGGCACGCCCGTACACGCCAGCCAGCCAACCGCCCTATGCCGCCGGACCCGTCCGGTGCGCCAATCAGCCAGCCAGCGTTTCGCTTTCTTGAAGGGGAAATCCATGAAACGCTGTTTCCTGGCGCGTCGCCTGCGCGCCTCCATCCGGGTCACGCCGGTCGCGGCCGTATGCGCCACGCTGTGCGCGCCGTTGTCCGCGCCGCTATGGGCCGCCGATGTTCCGCAACTGGGTGAAGTCGTGGTGACGGCCACACGCACCGAGGAACGCGCCGATGCCGTGGCGTCGACGATCACCGTCGAGGACGCCCGCAAGATCGAGCAATCGATGCCGGTCGACGAAGCCGGCCTGTTCGCGGACGAGCCGGATATCGACGTGCCGCGCGACCGTCGCCGCTTTGGCGCCGGCAGCATCAACATCCGCGGCATCGAGGACAACCGCGTGCTGCAGATGGTCGATGGCGTGCGCCTGCCCGACTTCTTCAACGGCGGCGGACCTTCGAACATTTCGACGTCCACCCGCGACGCACCCGAATTCTCTTTCCTGAAGCGCGTGGAAGTGCTGCGCGGCCCGGCATCGAGCCTGTACGGATCGGATGCGATCGGCGGCGTGGTGTCGTACGCGACGAAGGACCCGCAGGACCTGATGCGCGGCAAGTCCGCCGGCGGCGAGCTTGGCCTGAGCTGGAACGGTATCGACAATGGCTTCGGCCAGACCGCTGGCGTGGCCGGTGGCAACGAGATGGTCCAGGGCCTGTTCATGTACGCGCACCGCAAGGCCCACGAAATGCAGAACATGGGCGGCGACAACTCCGTGTCGACGTCGCGCACGGCGCCGAACCCGCAGGATGTGGAAACCAATGCGTACCTGGGCAAGATCGTGCTCAATGCCACGCCACGGCAGCGCTTCAAGCTGACCTACGAACATCGCGATGCCAGCAGCAGCACCGACCTGCTGCGGCTGTCCACCTCGCTGCCGCGCGTGACGTCGGCCACCGGCACCGAAGACCTGGAGCGCAACCGTGTGTCGCTCGACTACGAGTGGCGCCCTGAAAACGGCGTGCTGGACCGCTTGACCGCCGCCGTCTACTACCAGAAGAGCCAGACCACCACGAACACGAACCAGGTGCGCAGCCGCACCAGCACCGGATGTTCCGCCACCACGGCGGGCACGAGCCTGTGCAACGTGGCGTTGGGCTTCGGCTTTGAACAGCAGCAGACCGGCTTCAACTTTCAGGCGGACAAGTCATTCAACACGGGTAGCGTGGAACACCGCGTGATTGGCGGCGTCGACTTCATCCGCACCGAGTCCCAGGAGTACCGCGATGCCACCGTCGTCAACACGACGACCGGCACCACCACGAAGTCGCTGGCGGGCGAGAACTTCCCGTTGCACGACTTCCCGAAGGGCGAGACGCGCCAGGTGGGTGTGTTCGTCCAGGATGAATTGCGCTTCATGAACGGCCGCTTCACGGTGACGCCGGGCCTGCGTTTCGATCATTACTCGCTCGGACCCGACAACGATCCGCAGTACAACAGCGTGGCGGCCAAGCCAGCCATCAGCAAGAGCGATTCGAACCTGTCGCCGAAGCTGTCGGCGCTCTGGCAGGCCACTGACCGCATCAACCTGTGGGCGCAGTACGTGTTCGGCTATCGGGCGCCGAACTATCAGGAGATCAACGGCAGCTTCCGTAATCCGGTGCAGGGCTATGGCGCGGCGCCGAACGGCGAACTCAACCCCGAGAAGAGTCGATCGTTCGAAGTGGGCGTGCGCTATACCGACGAGAACGTGCAGACCAGCGTGGCGCTCTTCGACAACCGGTACAAGGACTTCATCGAACAGGTCCAGCTGACCTGTCCGTCGGACCCCTCTTGCCTGCCGGGCCTGCGCGCGACCTACCAGTACCGCAACCAGGCGAAGGTCCGCATTTATGGCGCGGAATGGCGCGGCGTGTGGCGCTTCCTGCCGCAATGGCGTGTGGATGGCGCGGTGGCGTACGCGCATGGCACGAACGAGCAGACCAACCAGCCGCTGAACAGCGTATCGCCGCTGCGCGCGGCGGCGGGCCTGACGTGGGAGCCGTCGGTCGGCGAAGGCCCCGGCGCGGCATTGCGCTGGCGCGGCGCCAAGGCCGTGACGCGCACGGACGACACATCATTCACGTACTTCAAGCCCGGTGGCTATGGCGTGGTCGATTTGCAGGCATGGTGGCGCTTCGGCAAACGCGCCACGTTGACGCTGGCGGTGAATAACCTGTTCGACAAGAAGTACTGGTTGTGGGGCGATGTGCGCCAGACCGGCGTGTCGGCCACCGAGCCAGGGCTGGACTTCTACACGCAACCGGGCCGCACGTTCGCCGCTGCGGTCAAGGTCGCGTTCTGACGCGAGACAGGAGGCACGATGTCCCCACAATCAATAACGACAAGATGGCTGGCGGTGTGGCTGGGTGTACTGCTGTTGGCGCTGTCCGCGCGGATAGCTTTCGCGGCGCCGGTCATCCACATCCTGACCACGTCACCGGTGCCGGCCGGCAAGTTCGCGCCGCTGCGCGACATGGCGCAACAGCACGGCATGACGCTGGAGGCGCGCTATATCGAAAAGCTCTCCTCGCAGGATCTCGATGTCTTTGCCACGAAGACGGACCTGCTGATCGTCGATGCACCGCGCGAACATATCGTCACGGCGATGCTTGCGCAGCTCGGATCGTTGTGGACCAACTCGAAGACCGCGCGCGTGCTGCTGGCGACCGATCGTGCCGAGGCGCACGGCATCGATAACGCACTCGCAACGCGCCTGCTGGCGTACTACGCCAATGGTGGCCGCGCCAACTTCGATGCCATGATGCGCACGCTGGCGGCGGATCACTTCCGCCTGCGCGGCGATGCGTCGATTCCGGCGCCGACGATTTTTCCGAAGGCCGCGTACTACCATCCGCGCCTGCCGAACGTGGTCACCACATCGGCGACGGAGGCGTTGCGCGCATCGGGCGCCGACGACGCGCCTGTGATCGGCGTGGCGATCCACCAGGCTTACGTGTCGGGGCTGGACAGTGCGTTCATCGACGACCTGGTGGCGCGAATCGAGGCACGCCATGCGCGCGCGCTGGTGTTCTACGGCCCGGTGATGGACGCCGACGGCATCACGCGCATGGCCGCACCCGACGGCAAGCGCATCGTCGACGTTCTCATCAACGGTCAGATCATGCTGAACCCGCAGGGTCGCAAGGCCGAGTTCGAGGCGCTGGGCATTCCGGTGCTACAGGTGATGCCTTATCGCAAGGGCGATGCCGCGGACTGGGCAGCCGATCCGCACGGCATCAGCCTGACCGACACGCCGTTCTACCTGGTGCAGCCCGAGTTGGCGGGCGTGGTGGACCCGATGCTGGCTGCTGCCACGGCAAAGGGCGATGGCGCCATCGTGAGCCTGCCTGCGCAGATCGATGCGGTGGCCAACAAGGCAATCGCATTGACCCGGCTGCAGCGCACGCCGAACGCCGACAAGCGCGTGGCGATCCTGTTCTACAACTACCCTGCCGGCGAAAAGAATCTGTCCGCGTCGTTCCTCAACTTGCCCAGGAGTCTGGCAGGCACGCTGGCGGCATTGCGCGCGGCGGGCTATCGCACCGAAGCCGCCGACGAAGCCACGCTGCAACGTGATCTGGGCGCACTGCTGGCGCCGTTCTATCGGCCCGGCAACCTGGAACCGCTGCTCGACGCCGGTCTCGGCGTGTGGATGCCGATGTCGCGCTACCGTGCCTGGTTCGATGCGCTGCCGGCGGATATGCGCGCGGCGGTGACGGAGCGCTGGGGCAAGCCCGAGCAATCGTCGATGGCCACCACGCGCAATGGTGAGTCCGGCTTTGTGATCCCACGCGTGCAACTGGGCAATGTCGCGCTGATGCCGGTGCCGCCGCGCGGCGAACGTAATGAGTCGGATGAGAAAGCGCTCTATCACTCGACCAAAACGCCGCTGAACCACTTCTACATGGCGGCGTATCTGTGGGCGCGACAGGACCGCGAAGCGCTGGTGCACTACGGCACGCACGGCACGCAGGAATGGACCCCCGGCAAGGAGCGCGCACTGGCCGTCACCGATCAACCGTATCTGGTGCTGGGCGATGTGCCGGTCATCTATCCGTACATCGTCGATGACGTCGGTGAAGCAATCCAGGCCAAGCGGCGCGGCCGCGCGGTCATCGTCAGCCACCAGACGCCGCCGTTCAAGCCGGCGGGCCTGCATACGGAGCTGACGCAACTGCACGATCAACTGCACGCCTATCTGGCGCAGGACGAAGGCGCGGTGAAGGACACCCTGGCCGCGGACATCCTCGCACGCAGCAAGACCATGCATGTGTTCGAAGACATGGGCTGGACCGAGGCGCGCGCGCGCACCGGATTCGCGGCCTACCTCGATGCGTTGCACATCCATCTGCATGAACTTGGCGGCACGCTGCAGCCGTACGGTCTGCATACGTTCGGACAATCGCAGGACGAAGGTCTGCGTCTGTACACGGTCATGGCGATGCTCGGCAGGGACTGGATCAAGCGCGTGTTCCCCGAGGAACCGGAAGAGGTATTCGCGGTGGACTACGCGCAGCTGTCGACGTCCCTGCCCTACGCGATGGTGCGTCGTTACGTCATCGAGAATGCACCGCTTGAATCGCTCAAGGATGCGAAGCAGCGCGAAGATATGCAACGGGCGCGGCAACTGTATGCGAGCCTGGATGCTAGCCCCGAGAACGAGGGCTTGCTGGCCGCGCTGGCCGGGCGTCATGTGATGACGGGTACCGGCGGCGATCCGGTTCGCAATCCCGACGCGCTGCCCACCGGCCGCAACCTCTATGGTTTCGATCCGTCGAAGGTACCCAGCCGCGAGGCGTGGAAGGCGGGTCAGGCCGCCGCCGAAGCGATGATCGCGGACTGGCGCAAGCGGCACGGCCAATGGCCGAAGAAGCTGGCGTTCTCGCTGTGGAGCGTGGAGACCATGCGTCATCAGGGCATGCTCGAAGCACAAGCGATGGCCGTGCTCGGGATACGCCCAAAGTGGGATGACGGTGGACGTGTGGTGGGCGTGGAAGCGATTCCGGCTAGCGAGTTGGGCAGGCCGCGCGTCGATGTGGTGCTGTCGGCGACCGGACTGTACCGCGATCATTTTCCGAACCTGATGAAGTGGCTGGCCGAGGCCGTGAAGCTGGCCGCCGCGCAACCGGAACCGGGCAACGTCGTGGCGGCGAATACGCGGGACATGCGCGCGCAACTGGCCAGGATCGGTGTCGCGCCGGACCGCCTGGACGGGCTGGCCATCACGCGCATCTTCGCGAGTGAATCGGGCAACTATGGCACGGGGCTGAACGATGCCACGCTGGCAACCGATACGTTCGGCAGCGGCAAGGCAGCCGACGCGAAACTGGCCAACCTGTATCTGTCGCGCATGCAGTACGCGTACGGTCCCGATGAAAAATACTGGGGCGAGAAGCTGCCGCAAGCGAACCTCTACGCCGAGAATCTCAAGGGCGTGGACGGCGCGTTGCTGGCGCGCAGTTCGAACCTGTACGGCATGCTGACGACCGACGACCCGTTCCAGTACCTGGGCGGCATTGGCCTGGCCGTAAGGCATCTGACCGGCAAGGCCCCGGAGCTGTTGATCTCGAATCTGCGCGATGCGAACAACGCGAAGACGGAAACGGCCGCGAGCTTTTTGGCAACCGAGCTGCGCACGCGCTATTTCCATCCGGGCTGGATCGAAGGCATGAAGGCCGAGGGATACAGCGGTGCGCTGAACGTGCTCGACACGGTGAACAACTTCTGGGGTTGGACCGCCGTCTCGCCGGAGATCGTGCGCGACGATCAGTGGACCGAATTCGCCGACGTCTACGTCAACGACAAGCACAAGCTCGGGCTGAACGAATGGTTCGAACGCAACGCGCCGCAGGCACAGGCGCAGGTGATCGAGCGCATGCTCGAAGCCGCGCGCAAGGGCTATTGGCATGCCGACCCGGCGATGCTGAAGACGCTGGCAAAACGGTATGACGAACTGGCGCAGCGCCACGACATCCGCAGCAACAATCGCCAGTTCAACGCGTATCGTGACACCCTGGCACCCGCGGCGCCCGGATACGGTCTGCAGGCGCCCGCCGCGCCCGCGCAGCCGAAATCAGCGCCGCCCAGCCCGAAGCCACCGGCACCGGCCGCGCAGCAGCAACCGCAGCCGCCGCAACCGCAGCCTTCGCCAGCCCAGCCTCCGGCGCAAGCGGTTCAGGGGATGAAGCTGGAAGAGCGGAAACCCCCGGCCGCGGCCATCGTGCCGGTGCTATCTTGGCTGGCCGGTGGCATTGCCCTGGCGGCGGCGATCGTTGGCGGCGCCATCAGCGCGCGCCGGCGCTTGAGCGGCTGAAGCCCGTGGAGCCAGAATTCATTGAGGCGAAGAATGTTGATTCGATGTTTTTCGCATGAGTCATTAATCGCATAGATATATCTGATCCTGTTTGACCATGACACCTACCCTGCTTGAAACCCTGATGTATGACGTCGGCCAGCTGTTCCTGTACCCGACGCTGGCGCTGATTGGCTTGCTGTTTCTCTATGCGTTTTGGGCGCTGGGCGATTTCGCCATGCAGGCCTGGCTGCGTAGCCGGCATGCCATCGGCTCGGGACGCGGCTATCCGCTGGTGGCCTGGGCACGCCGCCACAAGGTCAGCAATCCCGATGCGCTCGACGTGACCGCGCACAGGCTGCTGGAGCGGCCGCGCATTGCCTCGCGCGTGGCGCCGATGCTGGGCCTGGTCGCCACGATGATCCCGATGGGGCCGGCGCTCAAGGGACTGTCCGGCGGCAATCTGGCGAATGTGGGCGAGAACCTGACCATCGCGTTCTCGGCGGTGATACTGGCGCTGATCGCGGCCAGTATCACGTTCTGGGTGGTCAACGTGCGCCGGCGCTGGCTGGCCGAGGAACTCGTGTGGCTGGGCCAGTCGCATCCGCAATGGGAGTCCGAGGCATGAAATTCCTGGAGGAAAGCGAAGCCGACGATCCCATCCTGTCGGTCGTCAACCTGATCGACGTGTTCCTGGTGGTGATCGCCGCCTTGCTGGTGACCATCGCGCAGAACCCGCTCAATCCGTTTACGCATAACGACGTGACCATCATTTCCAATCCGGGCAAGCCGAACATGGAAATCGTGTCGCGCCAGGGCGAGAAAATTGTTCGCTACCAGGCGAGCGGCCAGGTCGGGTCCGGCGACGGCATCAAGGCCGGCGTGGCATATCGCATGAAGGATGGTTCGATGGTCTATGTGCCGGAAGCATCGGCTGGCGGGAATGCCAGCGGCGCCACCGGCGCCACGCAGGCACAAACGCAACCGGAGCCAGCCAAGCCATGACGCGCCCGTTCAAGCCTTTCACGCTGCTCTCGCTGGTGGCCGCCGTGGCGTTTGCCGCCGGCTGCGCGTCGACCGTCACCGCACCCCCGGCAACACCGCAGGCCATCAGTCTGAAGTTCGCTGACAAGTCCTATGTGCTGCTGGGCGAAGTCCATGACAGCGCGGCGGCGCAGCAACAGCGTTTGCAGGCGCTGACGCGCGCGGTGGAAGCGGGATGGCGGCCGGCCATCGCGATGGAGCAGTTCGACCGCGAACGCCAGGCCGATATCGACCGGGCGCGCATCGAACGGCCGCACGATGCCGACTATCTGATCGAACAGGCCGGCGGTGGCAAGAGCGGCTGGGACTGGACGCTGTACAAGCCCGTGGTGGCACTGGCGTTGCAATACAACCTGCCGCTGCGTGCCGCGAACCTGTCGCGTGCCGACGCCGGCAAGATCGTGCGTGGCGGCTTTGGCGATGTCTTTGCGACGGACCAGCAGAAGACATTGGGGCTTGGCGGCGCGCTGCCGGAAGACATCGTTACGGCGCAGACCGCCGTGCTGGACGCCGGCCACTGCGGCCATTTTCCGAAGGTGATGCTGCCCGGCATGCTGAACGCACAGGCTGCGCGCGATGCGGTGATGGCACAGACGCTGCGTCCTTATGCGAGCCGTGGCGCGGTGCTGATCGCGGGGAATGGCCATGTGCGGCGCGACATCGGCGTGCCGCGCTGGCTGCCTGACGGCGCGCGCGTGCTCAGCGTGGGCTATATCGAATCCGATTCGCCCGACAAGGGATTCGACGAAGTGGTGCGCGTGCCTGCAAAGGAGCGTGAAGACCCGTGCAAGGATGCGGTGATGAGCAAGCCGATGCGGCAGTAAGCGGTACGCGGTACGTGCTTTCCTCTCCCGCGAAACGGTGTGCAGACCGGGGAGAGGGAAGTCAGGCTTGCGAATCCGCCAGCACGAAATCCATTTCGGCCCGCAATCCCCTGCCTTGCGTGGCATCCCGCAGCGTTACCTTTCCGCCGAACCTGGCCGCCATCTCGCGCGTGATCGCCAGCCCGAGTCCGGACCCCGGCTCGGTGTTTTCCACGCGCCGATAGAAGCGCGCGAATACCTTCTCGCGCTCGCTCTCGGGAATGCCGGGACCGTCGTCTTCCACCACCAGCAGCGCATGGCCGTTCCTTCGTGCGGCCGATAGCGTGATACGGCTGCCGCGTCCCGAATACTGGATCGCGTTATGCACGAGGTTGGCCAGTGCCTCGCGCAGCAATGCGGCGTCGGCGTGTACCGGCAGGGTCAGATCGGCGGGGCGCTCCCAGCCGAAGTCCTGCTGCTTGCCGCGTGCCAGCGGCAGATAGTCCAGCGCCACCTGTTCCGCGACGGTCACGGCGTCGATGATGCCGGCTTCTTCTTCGGACGTGGCGCCTTCGCGCGCGGGTTGCCGCACGCGGGCCAGCGCGAGCAATTGGTTGGTCAGGCGCGCTGCCTGCTCCAGCTGCGTGACGATACCGCCCACGGCCTCCGACGCGGCCTCGCGCGAGGGTTCGTCCTGCCGTATCTGCAATTGCCGCTGGGCGAATTCGGCTTGCGTCTTCAGGATGGCCAGCGGCGTGCGCAGCTGGTGCGCGGCGTCGGCGATGAACTGGATCTGCGATTGCGCCATCGCCTCGGAGCGCGATACATGCAGGTTCACCGCGTCGACGAGCGGCCGGACTTCCACCGGCACGACGTCGAACTCCAGCGGCGCGAGGTCTTCGGGCGATCTCGCGCGCACGTCGTCGCGTACCCGTTGCAGCGGCTTGAGCACGTATGTGATGCCGCCGACCAGTATCACCGCCGACAGCACGATCAGCGCGATATCGCGCAGCAGCGCGCTGCGCCACACATTGCCGATCAGCGCCGCGCGTGGCTCGGCGGTTTCCGCCACCTGGATGATGACCCGCATGTTCGCGTCGGGGCGATAAATCGGCCGGGCCATCGTTGCGATGCGTACGGCGTCGCCGTGATAAACGGCGTCGTAGAAGCGTGGCACGTTGTTGACGAGCGCACCCTTGGGAAGGGGCAGGTCGTCGTAGCCCGTGACGGTCTCGATGCTGCCGCCGCGTTCCATCGACACGCGATAAAACACATGCGTCTGCGAGGCGGTTTCGAACATTTCCATCGCGGCGTCGGGCAGCGTGAGCTGCACGCTCTCGCCGGCCATGCCGATGGCGTTGTCGATGGTTCGCACGGAGCCGTAGAGCGAGCGGTCGTAGGCGGTATTGGCCGCGTCGCGCAGCGTGCCATAGGTGAACCAGGTGTCGACGGCCATCATCAGCGCCAGCGCAGGCACGAGCAGGATCAGCAACTGGCGGCGCAGACTGCCGCGCAACCACAGCCGCACCGGCAGGCGCGCGCGCTGGCGCAGGTGGCGGGGCCACATGTCAGTCACCGGCCTTGGGTGTTTCCGGCGCGGCAGCGGTGTCGGGTGCTTCGGGTTCCAGCAGATAGCCAAAGCCGCGCAGCGTGACGATGGTGACGCCGTGGCCGGTCAGCTTCTTGCGCAGGCGATAGACCAGCACTTCGATGGCATCGGGGCTGACGTCGGCGTCGAGCGAGAACACTTTGTCCAGCAGTTGCGCCTTGGTCAGCGGCTGGCCGCTGCGGGCCAGCAGTGCACCGAGTAGCGTCGATTCGCGCGGCGTCAGCGAAAGCGGCGAGCCGCCCAGTGTGAAGCTGCGTGTCTCGCCGTCGAACACCAGCGTGCCGCACTGCAAACGCGGGTGCGCGCGGCCACGGCTGCGGCGGATCAGCGCAAGGATGCGGGCTTCCAGCTCGGCAATGGCGAATGGCTTGGGCAGGTAGTCGTCGGCACCAAGGTTCAGGCCGCGCACGCGTTCGTCGAGGGTGTCCTGGGCCGTCAGGATCAGTACCGGCGTGCGGTCGTCGCGTCCACGCATGGACTTGAGCACGGCCAGGCCGTCCTTGCCGGGCAGGCGCAGGTCCAGCACCACGGCGTCGTACTCTTCGGCCGTCAGGCGCGCCTCGGCCTGCAGACCATCGGCGACGTGCTCGATGACAAAGCCACCCTGTTCCAGTGCGCGTGCCACCCAGCGGGCCAGTTCCACTTCATCTTCCACCAGCAGGATGCGCATGCCGGACCTCCTCTGCCCGCTCTTGTCTTGTCTCGCGCGGGCGCCCTTGCATCCCGCGGGCGCCTATAATACCTCCGCCCTGCCCGCAGGTGTCCGCGGGCCACCAGGGTCAACGTCAGCGCCCTCACACAGTCTTCCGTGCCCATCGCCCCCAACCTGCTTCCGGAGTCCTTTCGCGCCACGCGCCGCCAGTTGCTACTGGCCGGCGGAGCCTTGGCCGCTGGCCTGCCGGCACTGGCCCAGACCGCGCCGCGTGTGCCCGAAGGGTACCCGGGCGACTATGCCGAGATCATCGCGCGCGCCCAGAAAGAAGGGGCCGTGACGGTCTTCGCGTCGACTGACCTGGAGGTGGTGCAGCCGCTTATCCGCGGTTTCGAAGCGCGATTTCCAGGCGTGCGCGTGAACTACCAGGACCTGAATACGCTGGAGCTGCACGAACGCTTTCTGGCGGAAAGCGCGAGTCTCGGCCAGGCGCAGGCCGGGCGTGATTCGGCCTACGCCGACGTGCTCTGGAGCACGGCGATGGACCTGCAGATCAAGCTCGTCAACGATGGCCATGCGCAGCGTTACGACTCGCCGGAGCGCGCGGGGCTGCCGAGCTGGGCCGTCTGGCGCGACGAGGCCTGGGGTACCACTTTCGAGCCGGCAGTGATCGTCTATAACCGCAAGCATTTCGCGGGCGCTCATGTGCCGGGCAGCCGCAGCGGCCTGGCGCGACTGCTGCAGGAACACGCGCCGCAATGGCGTGCCAGGGTGGTGACGTACGACGTCGAGCGTTCTGGCGTGGGCTATCTGCTGGCGCAGCAGGACGCGCGCATGGGCAGCGAATTCTGGTATCTGGCGCAGGCGCTGGGCCGGGCGCAGGTGCGGCTGTCGGCGTCGACGGCCGACATGATCGAGCGCATTGCCAGCGGCGAACTGGTGCTGGGATACAACCTGCTGGGGTCCTATGCGCTGTCGCTGATGGAGCGAGGCGCCGGCATCGGCGTGATTGCGCCGCGTGACTACACGCTGGTGATGTCGCGCGTGGCGTTTATCGCGCGTCGCGCGCCGCACCCGAATGCGGCACGCTTGTGGCTGGATTACCTGCTGTCGCGCGAAGGCCAGGCATCGCTGGGTCAATCCACATCCCAGCTCTATACCATCCGCACCGATACCGAGAGCTCGCATACGGCCAACGCGCTGGCCGAACGGCTCGGCTATGCGCTCAAGCCGATCAGCGTCGGGCCGGGACTGCTGGCCGCGCAGGACGCGCTACGCAAGAAAGCCTTCCTCGCGCGATGGCGCGAGGCACTGAAAGGCTGACTGGAATCAGGCGACGATGGTCTGGGGCCGCTCGCACAACGCTGCCATTTCGGCATCGAGCGGTGCCATCGGGCGCGGCACGTAGCCCACGCGCAGCGCGGGCGACAGGCGCAGCGTGTCGATGAAGGTGTCCGCCAGGCGTTCGGCCTCGCGGTTCAGTTCGAAATCGGTGGGAGAGAAAAGCCAGTGGGCCAGCACGCCGCCAATCGCGGCGTGGAATGCCATCACGGCCAGATCGAGGTCCAGGTCCGCTGCCAGCTGGCCGCGTTCCATCGCAAGCCGCAGGTGCTCGCGCATCTTGACGGTGCCATCCTGGTGGGACGCGCGCTGGCGCTCGAAGATGGCGCCGTTGTCTTCCACCATCTCGCACTTGTGGAAGATGATCTCGAAGACGCGGCGCCACTGCGGATTGGTCACCGTCTGACGGAACACAAAGGCGCAAATGTCGCGGATGCCGCCGAGCGGGTCTTCCTGCAGTGCCAACCGCTCTGGCGCGCACAGCGCCTCGACGGGCAGGTTGACGCGGTCGCACATGGCGGCAAACACGTCGCTCTTGTTCTTGAAGTGCCAGTAGATCGCGCCGCGCGTGACGCCTGCCGCCTCGGCAATGTCTGCCAGCGACGGGCGTGCCACGCCACGGGCGTGGAACACGGCCTCCGCGGCGTCCAGAATCCGGTTGCGCGTCTCGAGCGCTTCTTCTTTGGTACGTCTGACCATTTCCTCTTTCCCCAGGGCCAGTGGGTGGCCGTCCGGGTCTCCTGACTCCCGCGCCGCGTTTCACGCGTGGCGAAGGGTTTCTCTATTCAAATTGCTCAATGGCACCGGCGGGCCGCATCGTACCGTGAATGGAACAATCGTGCTCGCAGGGGCTGAACATTCCAATGCACACAACAGGTGCGAAGTGTTGCGTGCTGCGCTAATTTCGTAATTGGGACTTACATACATGCGCGAATGTATCTATACTACGCGCCTGTCCGGACTTCGGCCAAGCCGTTTTTTTCACCAGTTCTGGTGACCAGTCGGCCCTGCCGCACAAGTCCGCCTGACTCAAGCATCACTTTTTGGCCGCCGCGCCCCGCCCCCGGGGCGCGACTGCTTCCAACGCAACGTTGGGGGCGGCGCGGCAGATCTCAAATTGCCATCACGGGGTTATCGATGAGGAAGTCCCAACGAATCCGTTGCGTAGCCGCTGCTGCCGCCGCCACCGCCGCTGTCCTGGCGTTGTCCGCCTGCGGCCAGAAGGCTGCCAACGGCGGCGCGATGCCGCCGCCGGAAGTGGGTGTGGTCACTGTCACGCCGTCTGCCGTTACCGTCGTCAATGAATTGCCCGGCCGCCTGGAAGGCGTACGTACCGCTGAAGTGCGCGCTCGCGTGGAGGGCATCGTGCTGTCCCGCAATTACACCGAAGGCGGCGAGGTCAAGGCTGGCCAGGTGCTGTTCCGCATCGACCCGGCTCCGTACCAGGCGCAGCTCGCGTCGGCCAAGGCGCAGCTGGAACGCGCTGAAGCCAATGCCGTCTCGGCGCGCCAGAAGGCCGAGCGCTACAAGCCGCTGGTGGCCGTGAACGCGGTCAGCAAGCAGGAATACGACGATGCCGTGGCCGCCGCCGGCCAGGCCAACGCCGACATCGCCGCCGCCAAGGCCGCGGTCACCACCGCCCAGATCAACCTTGGCTACACCACCGTGACGTCGCCGATCTCTGGCCGCGTGGGCCGTGCCCTGGTGACCGAAGGCGCGCTGGTGGGCAAGGGTGAAGCCACCAAGCTTGCCACCGTCGAACAGGTGGACCCGATCTGGGTGACCTTTACGCAGCCGGCATCCGAAGTGGCGCGCCTGCGCGCCGCCATCGAATCGGGCAAGGTCAAGGGCGTGAACGGCGGTGCGAAGGTGCATCTGTATCCCGAGGCCGGAGACAAGGAATACGGTGCCACCGGCAAGCTGCTGTTCTCGGACATGACGGTTGATCCGACCACCGGCGCCATCACGCTGCGGGCCGAATTCCCGAACCCGAAGCGCGAGCTGCTGTCGGGCACGTTCGTGCGCGTGAAGATCGAGCAGGGTATCGACGAAACCGCCCTGACCGTGCCGCAACGCGCGCTGATCCGCAGCGCCCAGGGTGCCAGCGTGCTGGTGGTGGGCGCTGACGGCAACGTGGCCGCCGTGCCCGTCAAGGCACCGCAGGCCATCGGCGACCGCTGGATCGTGACCGAAGGCCTGAAGGGCGGCGAGAAGGTGATCGTCGAAGGCCTGCAGAAGGTTCGCCCCGGCGCACCGGCAAAGGCCGTGCCGTTCCAGGCACCGAAGACGGCGGACGCCGCGCCGGCATCGGCCGCCACGGCCCAGGGCGCAAAGCCCGAGGCCGGCAAGGACGCCAAGGCCGAGGACAAGTCCCCGGCCAAGCAGGGCTGATCAAGCGCCCCATCCAGGAATCAGTTTAGGGAGCCAGATTCATGGCGAAGTTTTTTATCGACCGGCCGGTATTTGCGTGGGTGCTCGCGCTGATCATCGTGCTGGGCGGGATGCTGGCGATCACGCAGTTGCCGATCGCGCAGTACCCCAATATCGCGCCCCCGATCATCACGGTGTCCACCACTTACCCCGGTGCGTCGGCCAAGACGATCGAAGACTCGGTGATCACGCCGATCGAGCAGGAACTCAACGGCGCGCCCAACCTGCTCTACTACGAATCACAGAGTGAATCGTCGGGGCTGGCCACGATCAACATCTCGTTCGCGCCCGGCTCGAACGCCGATCTGAACTCCGTGGAAGTGCAGAACCGCCTGAAGCGCGTGGAAGCGCGTCTGCCGTCGGAAGTGCGCCAGCAGGGGGTTCGGGTCGACAAGGCCGGCAACAACTACATGATGTTCATCACGGTTTCGTCGAAGTCGGGCAAGTCCGACGCGATCGAGCTGGGTAACTTCGTTTCCGCGCAGGTGGTGGACTCCGTCCGCCGCGTGCAGGGCGTAGGTGCGGCCGACCTGTTCGGTACCGAATACGCGATGCGCATCTGGCTCGATCCGGCCAAGCTGACGGGCTACAACCTGACGCCGCTGGATGTGACCGCTGCCGTATCAGAGCAGAACATCCAGGTAGCGGTGGGCGAACTCGGCGGCACGCCGTCGCCGCGCGGTACCGAGCTCAACGCCACGGTGAGCACCGAGAGCCGGCTGACCACGCCCGAGCAGTTCGCCAACATCCTGCTGCGCGTGAATCCGGACGGCTCGTCGGTGCGCATCAAGGACGTGGGTCGCGTGGAACTGGGCGGTGCCGACTATTCGACGCTGGCCCGCATCAACGGCAAGCCGGCATCGGCCATCGCCATCAAGCTGTCGCCTACCGGTAATGCGCTGGCCACGGCCAACGCCGTGCGCGCGAAGATGGAAGAGCTGTCGCGCTTCTTCCCGCCCGACTACGAATACAGCGTGCCGTACGACACTTCGGCCTTCGTGAAGATCTCGATCGAGGAAGTGGTCAAGACGCTGCTGGAAGCCGTGGTGCTGGTGTTCCTGGTGATGTACCTGTTCCTGCAGAACTTCCGCGCCACGCTGATTCCGACGCTGGTGGTGCCGGTGGCACTGCTGGGCACGTTCGGCGCGATGCTGGCGTTCGGCTTCTCGATCAACGTGCTGACCATGTTCGGCATGGTGCTGGCCATCGGTATTCTGGTGGACGATGCGATCGTGGTGGTCGAGAACGTCGAGCGGATCATGAGCGAGGAAGGTCTCTCGCCCCGCGAGGCCACGCGCAAGGCAATGGGCCAGATCACCGGCGCCATCATCGGCATCACGCTGGTGCTGACCGCCGTGTTCATTCCGATGGCCTTCTTCTCCGGCTCGGTCGGCAACATCTACCGGCAGTTCTCGCTGTCGCTGATCTCGTCGATGGCGTTCTCCGCCGTGCTGGCGCTGACGCTGACCCCGGCCCTGTGCGCAACGCTGCTCAAGCCGGTGGAAGCAGGACACCATCATGAGAAGAAGGGCTTCTTCGGCTGGTTCAACCGCACGTTCGCCACGGCATCGACCGGTTATCAGGGCATCGTGGCGCGCATTCTCAAGCGCTCGGGCCGCTACCTGATCATCTATGCGCTGATCATCGCCGGTGTGGTGGTGCTGTTCCAGCGTCTGCCGTCGTCGTTCCTGCCTGACGAAGACCAGGGCTACATGATCACCGTGGTGCAGCTGCCCACGGGTGCCACGCAAGAGCGCACGATCGGCGTGCTCAAGCAGATCGAGGACTACTACCTGCAGAAGGAATCGAAGGTGGTGGACCAGATGATCACGGTGGCGGGCTTCTCGTTCTTCGGCCGTGGCCAGAACGGTGGTATCGCGTTCGTGCGCCTGAAGGACTGGAAGGAGCGTCCGGGTGCCGACCAGACCGCGCAGGCGCTGGTGGGCCGTGCATTCGGCACGCTGTCGTTCATCAAGGACGCGATCATCTTCCCGCTGAACCCGCCGGCGATTGCCGAACTGGGTAACTCGTCGGGCTTCGACTTCCGGCTGCAGGACCGTACGGGCCAGGGCCACGCGAAGCTGATGGAAGCGCGCAACATGATGCTCGGCATGGCCGCGAAGTCGCCCGCGCTGGTTGGTGTGCGCCCGGAAGGCCAGGAAGACGCGCCGCAGCTGCGTATCGATATCGACCGCGAGAAGGCCCGTGCTTTGGGCGTATCGGTGGCCGAGATCAACCAGACGCTGTCGATCGCTTTCGGCTCCTCGTATGTGAATGACTTCATCTACGAAGGCCGCGTGCGCCGTGTGATCGTGCAGGCGGAGGGCCAGGACCGCCAACTGCCCGACGACCTTGGCAAGCTGCGCGTGCGCAATGCCAACGGCGACATGGTGGCGTTCTCCGCGTTCTCCACGTCGCAGTGGATCATGGGTTCGCCGCGCCTGGAGCGTTATAACGGCATGCCTGCCGTGAAGCTGGCCGGCCAGGCCGCGCCGGGCAAGTCCACCGGCGAGGCGATGCGCGTGATGGAAGAGAACTTCGCCAAGCTGCCGCCGGGCTTCGGCTTCGAGTGGTCGGGCCAGTCGTACGAAGAACGTTTGGCCGGATCGCAGGAACCGATCCTGTACACGCTGTCGCTGATCATCGTGTTCCTGTGCCTGGCCGCGCTCTATGAGAGCTGGTCGATCCCGGTCGCGGTGCTGCTGGTGGTGCCGCTCGGTGTGATCGGCGCGCTGCTGGGTGTGACGCTGCGCGGCATGCCCAACGACGTGTACTTCAAGGTGGGCCTGATCGCCACGATCGGTCTGTCGGCGAAGAACGCCATCCTGATCGTGGAATTCGCCAAGGACCTGCAGGCGCAGGGCCGCAGCCTGATCGACGCGACGCTGGAAGCGGTGCACCTGCGATTCCGACCGATCCTGATGACGTCGATGGCGTTCATCCTGGGCGTGTTGCCGCTGGCCATCTCCACCGGAGCCGGCTCGGGCAGCCAGCGCGCCATCGGTACGGGCGTGATGGGCGGGATGATCACGGCAACCGTGCTGGCGATCTTCCTGGTGCCGGTATTCTTCGTGGTGGTGCGCGGCCGCTTCAAGGGCAGCAAGGCCCAGCACGAGCGTGAGCAGGCTCGCCTGGAAAGCAGCCAGAAGGAAATCTGACCATGACCAAGACTTTGACCACATTGCTGCTGGTGGCCGGGGTGATGAGCGGCTGCACGCTGGCGCCGCACTACGACCGTCCTGCCGCCCCGGTGGCGGGCAGCTACCCCGCCGCGCCGGAAGGCTATGCCACGGCCGAGGTGAAGACCGGTGAAACGCGCCGGGCCGGCGATATCGGCTGGCGCGAGTTCTTTACCGACCCGCGCCTGCAGACGCTGATTGCCACGTCGCTGGAAAACAACCGTGACCTGCGCACGGCGGCGCTGCGCATCGAGGAAGCACGCGCGCAGTACCAGATCCAGCGGGCCGACCTGCTGCCGACGGTGAACGGCGACGCGAGCTTCCAGCGCGGCAAGTTCTCTGGCCTGACATCGGGCGCGGGCGGCCAGTCGTTCACGGGCAACATCTACCAGGTGGGCCTGTCCGTTACGCAGTGGGAGCTGGACTTCTTCGGCCGGGTGCGCAGCCTGTCGAATGCCGCGCTGGCGCAGTACTTTGCCACCGAGGAGGCGCACCGCGCCGCGTATATCTCGCTGGTGTCGGAAGTGGCCAAGGCCTATCTGGCCGAACGTGCCGCCGCCGAGCAATACCAGCTGGCGCGTGACACGCTGGAAGCGCGCCAGAGCACCTACGAGCTGGCGAAGAAGCGTTTCGATGCGGGCGCCACCTCGGCACTCGATCTGCGCGACAACGAATCGCTGGTCGCCCAGGCTCGCGTGGCCGCGGCCCAGCTGGCGCGCCAGCGTGCCCAGGCGCAGAACGCGCTCGAAGTGCTGGTCGGCAAGCCGATCGCGGAAATCCCTGACCTGCCTGCACCGATGAGCCTGTCGGACGAGCGGATCATCAGCGATATCCCGCAAGGCCTGCCGTCGTCACTGCTGGAGCAACGCCCCGACATCCGTCAGGCGGAGCAGCAGCTGCTGTCGGCCAACGCCAACATCGGCGCGGCGCGTGCGGCGTTCTTCCCGCGTATCACGATGACGGCCAGCGCTGGCACCATCAGCCCGTCGTTCTCGCGGTTGTTCGATTCGGGCACCGGCATCTGGTCGTTCTCGCCGTCGCTGCAAGTGCCGATCTTCGACTATGGCCGTAACCTGTCGAACCTGGACCTTGCCAACGTACGCAAGAACATCCAGATCGCCAACTACGAGAAGACGATCCAGACCGCGTTTGCCGAAGTGGCCGATGCGCTGGTGGCACGCGGCACGCTCGAAGAGCAGGTCGCCGGCCAGGAGCAGCAGCGCAATGCGGAAGCCGCGCGTTACGAGCTGTCGCGCCTGCGTTTCCGTAGTGGCGTGGCGAGCTACCTGGACGAGCTGGATGCACAGCGCCAGTTGTTCTCGGCCGAGCAGGCACTGGTGCAGGCGCGTCAGTTGCGCCTGACCAACGCGATCGATCTGTATCGCGCGCTTGGTGGTGGCCTGAAGGAAACCGGCGCGGTAGCGCAGGCCGCACCGCAGACGACCGTGCAGTAAGGACGTTTGCCGAAGCACGAAGTACGAAGGGCGAAGCCGATGAGGCTTCGCCCTTCTTGTTTGTGCTGCGGGACCCGCTCGGAACTTGTACTTCGCCGCCAGGAAAAACACGAGCTTGGCTGGCGCGTGCGTGCCGCTAGGTTCTGGGGCGGGTGCGCATCCAGTCGTCGAGCGGATTGCTTGGGAAGGTGGCGCAATGCTCCCGCCGCACCGCCATGCTGGCGGTAGGCGGGCGCGCCGCGCCTTCACTGCGCGTGGCCCGCGCGCTGCGCCGTGCGCGATCCAATGCCGCGGCGGTTGCCGCGGCGAGATCCTGGGCATCGCCCTCGGCCGTGGCCGTGGCCGCCGCAAGGAGCGCCTGTTCGTCGGCGTGCTGGGCCTCGCCGATCTCGAACACTTCCTGCAGCGCGCCGAGTTCCTGCATCGCGGGCGAGGGCGCCTTGAGGGCCGCGACGACCATCGATGTCAGTTGCGCCAGCACCTGCGCGTCGCTCAACCGTTTGCCTTGCGTGAACGCCGGCATCAGGTTGCCGAGTTCATCGCCGGCCAGCACTCCCGCCAACGCCTTGAGCGCGAAATGCAGGCGCCAACCCAGTTCCTGACGTGGCACTTCGGGCAGCGCGCGCGCAAACGCTTCGAAGAAGCGTCCGAACACGGGTGCGTAGTGCCCCATCAGCCAGGACTGAATGAACGGTGAGGTATCGGAATACACGCGCCCAAGCAGGCGCAGGAATGACGGGCCGCCGACCTCTGGCTCGCGCGCCATCTGTAGCGCGGGCATGAACAGCGCACCCATCACGTGCTCGCATCGGATGGCGTTGCCCGGCCAGCGTGCCTCGCAGGCATCCAGCAGTGCAAGCCGTCGCGTGTTGAGTGGATCCAGCCGGCGACTAAGCACCGACTGCATCATGATTTCCTTACTGCGGAAGTGATAGTTCACGGCAGCCAGATTGACGATCGCTCGGGAAGTTACCTGCCTGAGCGACGTCGCTTCATAGCCAACCTCGATGAACAGCTTCTCGGTCGCATCCAGGATGCGAGCCTTGGTATCTCCTGCCGTGCTTTTCCCGGTCTTCATGGGGGCGTCTCTCGCTGAAAAACCGCTGTGGACCCCTGCAAAAAAATTCAATCCACGACCGCTTCGCTCCGCGCTCTATCGGCATACGGATGCTTGAAACGGTTGTAGGGAGCCTATCCAGCGCTCCGAACGTTTCACAAGACCATTTTTCGAAGACTTGCTCTAAATTGCAAGCTTTCGTGCTTATCCGATTCCGCCTGGCGAATACTCGCATCACGCCATGATGGTCCGTTACAACGTGGCAGCATTCTGCGCCGTCAACGCCAGCACTGACAATCGGGGATTGGCCCCGATACCGGTCGGAAATGGTCACTGGCAACGCCCTAAAAATAGAGCAATTCTTCGGTCCATCGCATTGACCATGTCGGCACCGGGGTTAACGATGACATCGTTCAATGTCACGATCAATGCCGCCGACAACAAATCGCTGAACTGCGATTCGCTGCACGCTATCGGATGCGCGCCCTCGTGAATGCACCTGTGGAACTGTCCGCGTTTCTCAATAACGCCAAAGCACGCGCTTCAATCAGTCTCCGCGCGTCTTCTCTCCAAGATGCTCGATGATGGCGGCGACCCTGTCGCCCAGATACTTGTTGGCCGAGATTTCCAGCGACCGCATCATCTCGGTTTCCAGCATCACAAGCGCGAGCGGACGGGTGCGCCATAGCACGTCGACGATGCGCGGCACTTCGGATGGCGGCGGCAGTTGCCCTTCGCCAAACTTGTCGAGTTCGCGCACCACCATGCCGACGATGCGGTCCGAGACGGCCTGCAAGTGGCCGCGCGCATGGTCGATGATGTCGAGCACGTCGTCGAGCGGAAAGCCTGCACGGGCCACTTCCGCACCGGCTGCCAAAGCACGCGGGCTGCGCACGAGATAGCCGAAGCCGTCCGGTTCCAGCAGCCCCAGCGAGATCGCCTTGGCCAGGGCAGGGCGCGAGACCGCACGGCCAAACAGGCGGGCCAGCTCCAGGTAGGAAAAATGGCGCGGCGCCTCGGTGGTCCACGGGCTGCTGATGGCGGATTCCAGGCCGAGGATCGATCGGAGGTCGTGGCCCTCCACGATGGCCTTGAGCAGCTCCATGATGTTGGCGAGCGTGTAGCCGCGCGCCAGCAGATGGTGAATCAGCCGTAGACGGCCGAGGTGGGACTGCGTGTAGATGCCCACGCGACCACGCCGCTCGGGCGGGTCGATCAGCCCGCGATCCTGGTACGAACGGATATTGCGCACCGTGGTGCCCGACACACGCGCCAACTCGTCGATCGTGTATTCCGGAAACGCCGCGCGGTCCGATGCGGAGGCATTGGACGAGGCGGACTCGGACGATTTGGGCTGGGCGCCGCGCGACGGAGATGGCATGGCCAAAATTTTAACCGAGCGGTCGACGTTACAATGCGCCAACACTTTCTGGCGTCCCCATGCATATCCGTTGGCTCGAAGATTTCGTCTGCCTGGCCCAGGCCGGCAGTCTCGCGCGTGCCGCCGAGCTGCGCAACGTCACGCCGCCGGCGTTCGGGCGCCGCATGCAGGCGCTGGAAGTGTGGGCCGGTGCGCCGCTGATCGATCGCAGCGCATTTCCCGTGCGGCTTACACACGAAGGACGCCAGTTCCTGGAAGCCGCGCAGTCGGCACTGCGCACGCTTGACGAAACACGCATGGCGCTGCGTGCCGCGCATCGCGCCGATGCCCGCACGCTCACGATTGCCACCGGCAAGACACTGGCGCGATCGATGGTTCCCGCATGGCTGGCCGGCCTGCGCGAAGCATTGCGCGATGACCCGGCTGGTGCCGGATTCCGGACGCGGCTCTCCACGCATTCCACGCACGACGCGCTGGAGATGTTCACCGAAGGCGACGCTGACTTTCTGCTCTGCTACAGCCCGCACGATCTGCCCGTCATGCTCGACGATGCGCGATACCAGTTCCATGCCGTCGGGGTCGAGCGGCTGGTGTGTGTGTCCGTGGCAACCTCGCGTGGCGGGCCGGAATTCCGGCTGCAGAAGCCGAAAGCGGGGACACGTCCCGCGCCGGTGCCGATGATCGCCTATGCCGAAACCCTGACGATGGGCCGCATGGTCAATCAGGAGATCGCGCGCCGCAAGCTCGCGAGCTGGCTCGACGTGATTGCGGTCAGCGACTTCGCGGAGTCGGTCCACGAGATGGTGCGCCAGAAGATGGGACTGGCGTGGCTGCCGGCCCGGCTGATTGCCGACGACCTGCATACGGGCCGCCTGGTGCGCGCGGATCTGCAGGGCGGCGACACCGCCGACCTCGCCCTCGATATCCGCCTGTACCGGCCGCGCGCACAGATGCGGCCGCTGGCCGAGGCGTTCTGGAGCGCTGCGTCGAAGTAGTGCCTGCCGGCGTCCGCAAGGCCGCCGCGCACCATTTTCGACCATTGCCAAAACGGCAACCGCTGTTGCCAAAGCCGCATGCCGCAGCCTTGCGCGCTCTCTACCATCGCCGGAAACATTCACAGACCTGCCGGAGAAATCATGAAGACCCTGCTGCGCGTGCTTGCCGCCGCTTCCGTCGCCAGTTGTGCATTCGTTACCACCAGCGCATTGGCGAATGGCAGCTATCCCACCAAGCCGATCACCCTGGTGGTGGGTTACACCGCCGGCGGCAGCGTCGATCTGGTGGCGCGCACCGTGGCGCCGGAACTGGGCAAACGCCTGGGCCAGAGCGTGGTGATCGAGAACCTGGGTGGCGCGGGCGGCACGATTGGCGCGCAGAAAGTGGTCAAGGCCGAGGCCGACGGCTACACGCTGCTGATGGGTTCGGGCAGCGAGGTGTCGATCGCCCGCCTGACCAATCCGGCCGTGCGCTACGACGGCGAGAAGGACCTGGCGCCGATCACCTTCGTCGGCACGCAGCCGATGGTGCTGGTGGGCAAGCTGCAGCTGCCGGCCAAGGACGCCGGTGAACTGATCGCGCTGGCCAAGGCCAAGCCGGGTTCGTTGTCGTATGCGTCCTCAGGCGTGGGCACGCCGCTGAACCTGGCCGGCGAGCTGATCAAGCAGCAGGGCAAGGTCAACATCACGCATGTGCCTTACAAGGGCGCCTCGGCGATGGCCACCGACTTGCTCGGCGGCCAGATCGACCTGGCCGTGATGGTCCTGTCGTCGGCACTGCCGCATATCCAGGCCGGCCGCGTGCGGGCCTATGGCGTCACCGAAGGCAAGCGCGCCAGCGTGGCGCCGAATGTCCCGGCCCTGGCCGAGACGCCGTCGCTGAAGGGCGTGGACATGGGAGTATGGTTCGGATTGATGGCGCCTAGTGCTACACCGAAGCCAATTATCGATCGGCTGAATACTGAAATGCAGGCGGTACTGGCGTTGCCGGACGTGCGCAAGAAGCTGGCGGAGGCTGGTGTCGAGGTACATCCGGCCAATCCGGCCCAGTTTTCCAGCTTCGTGAAACGCGAGACAGCCAAGTACCGCACGATCGTGCAGGTGGCCGATATTCACCAGTAAGTCATGCGCAAGGGAGTCCAGATGACGCATAGCCCCCTGTCCTTCGACGCTTATCCGGTCGAAGTCGAGTTTCCCGATATCCGCCCGTACGCCCAGGGCAACGCCGGCGTCGCCTACGTCCATACGTTCGACAGCGGCCTGTCGGGTCCACATGTGATGATCAATGCACTGACACACGGCAACGAAGTGTGCGGCGCGATCACCGTGGCTGGGCTGCTCGATCACGGCTTGCGTCCGCGCCGCGGCCGGCTGACGCTGTCGTTCGCCAACGTGGACGCCTACGCGACGTTCGATGCCGCCCGGCCCGATGCGTCGCGCTTTGTGGACCAGGACTTCAACCGCGTGTGGACCGCCGCGGTGCTGGACGACCTGTCGCGCGATTCGTCGGAGCTGCGCCGCGCCCGCGCCATGCGACCGGTAATCGACACCGTGGACCTGCTGCTCGACCTGCATTCGATGCACGAAAAGAGCCGGCCGCTGATCGTGTCGGGTCCGCTGGACAAGGGCATCGCGCTGTCGCAGGCCGTCGGCGCGCCGGCCGACATCATCGTGGATGAAGGCCATCCGGAAGGCCGCCGCATGCGCGATTACGCGGACTTTGGCGATCCTGCCAGCCCGCGCAACGCGCTACTGATCGAATGCGGCCAGCACTGGGAGACTTCGGCGGTGGATGTGGCGCGCGACAGTACCGCGCGCTTCCTGCTGAATGCGGGCGTGATTGACGAGGCCGACCTGCCGGCCGGCTGGCTGCGGCCGTTGCCTGCCGCGCAGCGCGTGGTGCGCGTGACCGATCCGGTGGTGGCCAGCAGCATGGATTTCCGTTTTGCCGATGCCTACACCGGGCTTGAAACGTTTGCCGAGGCTGGCACCGTGATCGGCTGGCGCGATGGTGAACCGGTGGTGACGCCGTATCCGAACTGCGTACTGGTGATGCCGTCGCTGCGGCAGCTTCGGCCAGGGGTGACGGTTGTGCGCCTGGGACGTCTGGACGGCTGAACCAGCACTCTGAAACTGGTTGCAGAGGGGTGTTTCAACGGCGCGCGCTGGCAAGCGGCCCCCCAAAGAGGCCGCGCCCGGCGCCCGTTTTTCCTGTCATGCCGTGATATATGTTGGCGGCAGCTAGATTAAGTATTTCCTGAATTCAAGGGTATTGTTTCGACATCCGATAACTCCGTTGTGACGATCTGCCGTCAGAGCAGACGTCGCCCGTGCGTCATGACGGCGCACGGCGATACTCACGGAGCGCCCTTTGTCTTCTACCTCTTCCCTTACCCTGCCGAGACAGGCTGCGGCGGGCCGCGTACGCGCGCTCGCCGGCAGCTGGAGCATCGGCACGCGCATCGCGCTGGTCGTGCTCGCCGTCCAGCTCGTTGCGTTCGGTGCCTTCTCGCTGGCCCTGTCGCTGAGCAGCATGAACCAGCTCGAATCGCAGGCCCGCGACGCCATCAGCGCCGAGAGCCAGACCCTGCGCGAGCTGGTGGCGCAGCTCGATGACACCATGCTGCAGGAGGCCGATCGCTTTCTGCTGAACTTTGCCGCCGTGCTGCCCGGCCCGTATGCGGTGGATCCTTCGCAGACCATCGAGGTCGCCGGCAAGGCCACGCCAGCCTTTCGCAGCGGCGAGCTGGTGCTGAACAACAGCTTCGAGGTGCCGGACAAATTCTTCGCCAACACCGGCGGCGTGGTGGCCACGGTGTTCGCCCGTACCGGCGACGACTATATCCGCGTGACGACGTCGCTCAAGAAGCAGGATGGACAACGTGCCGTCGGCACGCTGCTGGACCGCGCCAGCCCGGCCTATGCCGCGGTGGCGTCGGGCAAGTCCTACCGCTCGCTGGCATGGCTGTTCGGCAAGCCCTATATGAGCAAATACGAGCCGGTGCGCGACGCGGCCGGCAAGATCGTCGGCGCGCTCTATGTGGGCGTCAACGTCGAGGCCGAGCTGGCCGCGCTGAAGAACCGCATCCGCCGCAAGAAAATTGGCGACGACGGCCAGTTCATCGTCATCGACGCCAAGCCCGGCGCCGATCAGGGCAAGGTGATGGTGGACCGCTCGGGTTCCGAAGGTACCGTGCAGATCGACGCGAAGGATGCCGAGGGCAAGACATGGGTGCGCGACATGATCGCCGCCAAGGACGGTGCCGTGGTCAATACCGTGGCAATCGGCAATGGCGCGCCCACTGAGCGGCTGACCGCATACGCGACCTATCCCGATTGGCAGTGGCTGATCGCCGGCACGGTGCCGATGGCATCGCTGCGCGATGAACTCGTGGCCAGCCGCAACCGGTTTCTGGCAGGCGGCCTGCTGGCCGCGCTGGCGGTTTCCGCCGCGTTCTGGTGGCTGTTGCGCCGGATGGTCAGCCAGCCGCTGACGGAGGCGGCCGATGCCGCCACACGCCTTGCCTCAGGCGACCTGACCGCGCGTCTGGACACGCGCCGCAACGACGAAATCGGCGAACTGATGCGCGCCATCGACGGTGTGGGGCAGGGTTTGTCGGGCATCGTGGACAAGGTGCGCGGCAGCGTCGGCGCGATCGCGGGCAGCACCAGCCAGATCGCCAGCGGCAACGCCGATCTGTCCGCGCGCACGGCGTCGCAGGCGGGTAGCCTCGAGCGCACGGTGGCCAGCATCGAGCAGCTGTCCGCGACGGTCAAGCAGAACGCCGACAACGCGCACGATGCCAACGAGGCCGTAGCCAGTGCCGCCGATGCGGCGCGCGCGGGAGGCACCACGGTCGGCCGAGTCGTCGACACGATGGCCGATATCCATCGCAACGCGCAGCAGGTGGTGGACATCATTGGCATGATCGATGGCATCGCGTTCCAGACCAACATCCTTGCGCTCAATGCAGCGGTGGAAGCGGCGCGTGCCGGCGAGCATGGACGCGGCTTTGCCGTGGTGGCTGGCGAGGTCCGCAGCCTGGCGCAACGTAGCGCCAATGCCGCGGGCGAGATCAAGCAACTGATCGAACGCACCGTGACCGACCTGAAGAGTGGCAACGAAGCCGTGCAGCAGGCCGGTACGGCGATCGACGACATGGTGCGCCGTGTGGAAGCGATTGCGGCGCTGATGGGCGATATCAGCGTGGCGTCGCGCGAGCAGTCGCAGGGTCTGGCCCAGGTCAGCGGCGCAGTGGCCGAGATGGACAGCGTTACGCAGCAGAACGCGGCCCTGGTGGAAGAAGCGGCGGCCGCGGCTGAAAGCCTGCATCACCAGGCGCAGGAGCTGCGCCAGGCGGTGGAAGTGTTCCGGCTGGCCTGACCTGACCGGCCATCCAGCTTTCGCGGCGTCAGGCCGCGGGGGCTGCCGCCGGTGCCTGTTCCGGCGACGGGGCGGGCGCTGGTGCGGCCTGGGCCGGCACGGGCTGCGGCTTCAGGCCCGGAAACAACCGGTCGACCAGTTCCTCGATCTTGGAATCGGGCTGGATCAGATGGCTCAGGTTGATGCCGCCCGCGCTGCGGTTGGCGTTGTACACAGCCTTGCCCACGCGCTCGCCATTGCGGAATATGGTGATGTCGGCCGCCACCAGGAACGGCGTGATGTAGGTCTGGCGCTGGGCCGCGTAGACGGCGGTCATCGGGCACGACGCCACCGATGAATACGGCGGCAGCATCTTCACTTCGAAATTGCGCGCGCGCAGCGAACTGGCAAAGCTGTCCACATACGCATTGCCATTGACCTGGTTGGTAATCACGCAGAACAGCGCGCCGTCGGCACCCACCACGCGGTTGCCGTCCACGCGGAACTGCGCCGGGCCGCCATAGGCACCGTTCTGGTAGCCGGCGATCGGGTCAACCTGGTCCGCGCGGTCGACCGGCGTCACGCTCTGGTAGGTGGAACAGCCCGTGGCCAGCAAGGCCAGCGTGGCAGCAATCGTTGCTCTCTTCATCTTGGATCCTGGATGCGCGTCGGCGAGGGCGCCGGCCGTCCGGATCCGTCTCAGGGATCGAGAGGCGGTTCAGGGACGCATTGCCGGCAGCATGCCTGCGTAATGTAGGCGTGCCGGCAAAGAGTCAATGCGTCGAACAGCGGGTGACAGATGCCGCAAATCGTCAAAGTGATCCGCGGGATGCCTGGCACCTAGTTGGCGCCACCCCGGATCAGGCAGTCGGCCAGCAGCGGGGTGCCGCCATCGCCCTGTCCGGCGCCGGTGCATTCGACGGCCACCTTCTGGCCGCGGCGGACCATCGTGGCGCGCGCCTCCACTTCGCAGGCGCGCGTGCCGGGACCGCAGATCTGCTGGCGCAGCAGCGCGGCGCGCACTATCTGGTTGGGATTGTCCGTGCGGATCTCCAGGAAAACGTTGTCGTTGTCCCGGCGGATACCGCTGGCAACGCCCTCGACGATGAAGTAGCGGCCGCGATAACGGTCATCCGCGGCGGTGGCGTCGGCGCGATAGTCGTCGGCCAGTCCGTCGGCCTGGTACTGGGGCAGCGGATCGGCCGGACGGTTGGGATCGATGCTGATCGGATCGAGCGTACCGTTGCGCGGAATGCCACGCGGCAAGCTGGCGGGCTGGTCGGCGACGGCAGCGGTATCGACGGGCGCCGTTTCGTGCTTCTCGTTGCCCACGAACCACAGCAGGCCGAGAACGACGAGGGCAACGATAGCGATAAGGGTTTGTCTGGTGCGGCTCAACATCGGGATGGGGCGGGCTACAGGACTGCGAAGTTCGCCAGTGTAGCGCGCCCGGAGCCGGGTCAGTCTTCCTGCAGCAGGAAGGTCCTGGCGGCCGCCAGGATTTCGTTGGAGAGCGGCGTGCCCTGCGTGGCGCGCGACAGCATCAGGGCGCCGGCCAGCGTGGCCATCTGCGCCAAGGCCGTCTTGCGATCGGCGCTGGCATCGTCGCCGGGCTGGACGCTGACGAGGATGTCGAGCAGGCTCACCAGACCGTCATGAAACGACTCGCGCACGGGCTTGTCTTCGGACTCTCGCGCCACGTCATTGGCCAGCGCCGCAACGGGGCAACCCGCGCCTGCGTTGTTGCGATTGCGCGCGGACAGGTAGCCATCGATCAGCGACGACAACGCGGTGGCCTTGTCCGGCGCGTCGCTTACGCGCTTGCGCCAGCGCGCTTCCGATTCCTCGAACGCGCGCGTGCACGCAATGGCGGCCAGTGCATCCTTCGATTCGAAATGGCCATAGAAGCCGCCGTGCGTGAGCCCAGCGGCGCCCATCAGGTCAGCCACGCTGATGCCGTGAAATCCTTGTTCGCGGAACAGCCGCGAAGAGACCTGCTCAATGACTGCGCGGTTTCTTTCCGCTTCCGCCTTTGATACGCGCGGCATGATGTGCTCCGGTTTGCATTGTGGCCGATGGTCCGCCACATCGGCGTTCAAGTCAACGCGGCGGCGTGGAGGCTTCCTTCACCTTCCTCGCCGCGCGGCGCCATCGACTCGTCACACGATGGTCGGCCCCTGGCTGCCGAGTGCCGCAAGATACTGTGTGGTGCGATACGGCGTTGGCTCGCCGTGTTGCGCCCGGAAGTAGTGACGCAGGATCTCGGCCTGCTGCTCGAGCTTGTAACTGCCCAGGGCCTTGCCAACTTCCAGCTGGTATCGGTACTGGTTGAAACCGCAGAAGTGCCGAACCTGTTCCAGCGCGCCGCGCATCAGTACGTTGATGCCGTGTTGGTACTGCCAGACATGCGCCATCTCGTGGATGAACAATCCCTGCATGGCCAGGCTCGCCGCGCTGAAATCGTTCAGCTCGCGCAGGCTTCGCCCCAGGTAGATGTGGCCATTGGGCGTGATGATGTAGCGTGCGCCCTGCCAGATGACAAAGTTATGGTGGTGGACGCGGACTGCGGCGTAGTCAATCGTGTCCGAGAAGACAGAACGCGCGAGGGCCTGCTCGCCGGAGGTGAGGGGGCGGTGATCGGCAGTCCGTTCCATAAGCGGGATTCGCGGTGTCATCCTTCAGTGCCGACGAGCGCGTGCTGTCTGGCCTCGATCCGTTCGCTCGCTCGCACGCCCGGCACGTACGCCGGGCGGGTCGCTCACTTCCCGATACAGAACCGCGTGAAGATCGTCCCCAGCAGGTCGTCGCTGGTGAACTCACCGGTGATGCTGTTCAGGTGATCCTGCGCAAGCCGCAGCTCTTCAGCGAACAGGTCCAGCGCCTGCGCATGCTGCTCGGCGCGCGCCACGGCGCAATCAAGGTGCGATTGCGCGTTGCGCAGCGCGGTGAGGTGCCGCTCGCGGGCCAGGAACGTGCCCTCGTTGCCCGATTGCCAGCCGATCAGGCGCAGCAGCTCGCGGCGCATCAGGTCGATGCCGGCGCCGGTGCGCGCGGAAATCCAGATCTCGGTGGGATTCGGACCGTTGGCCACCACGACATGCGGACGGTTGCCGCCAAAGCCCATTTCGCCGGCCGACGGTGCCAGGTCGATCTTGTTCACGACGCGCACGATTGGCGACCCCGGCGGCAACTGGCCGCTCAGGCGGTCGTCGATGTGGTCGTCGGCTTCGGAGATACCGTGTTCGAGATAGTCGGCGGCGTCCACCAGGTGCAGCACAATATCGGCGCGGCGAATCGCATCCCAGGTGCGTTCGATGCCGATGCGCTCCACTTCGTCGGCGGCATCGTCACGCAGCCCGGCAGTGTCGATGATATGCAGCGGGATGCCGTCGATCTGGATCGTCTCGCGCACGCGGTCGCGCGTGGTGCCCGCGATCGGCGTGACGATGGCCAGTTCCGCGCCAGCCAGCGCATTGAGCAGCGACGACTTGCCGACGTTCGGCTGGCCCGCCAGCACCACCGACAGACCCTCGCGCAGCAGCGATCCCTGTCGGGCCTGCTTGAGAACGCCGGCAAGGTCCGCGCGAATGCGGGCGAGCTGACCGCGCGCGTCGGACGCTTCGAGAAAGTCGATCTCTTCTTCCGGAAAATCGAGCGTGGCTTCCACCAGCATGCGCAGGTGGATGACGTTCTCCACCAGCGCATGGATCGCGCGGGAGAACTCACCCTCCATCGAGCGCGCGGCGGAACGTGCGGCTGCCTCGGTGCTGGCTTCGATCAGATCGGCCACGGCTTCGGCCTGGGCCAGGTCCAGCTTGTCGTTCAGGAAGGCGCGGCGCGTGAATTCGCCCGGTTCGGCCACGCGCAGGCCGATCTCCGCACCCGCTTGCAGGCACCGCGACAGCAGCATCTGCATGACAACGGGGCCGCCGTGGCCCTGCAGCTCAAGCACTTCTTCGCCGGTGTAGGAATTGGGCGCGGGGAAGTACAGCGCCAGGCCATGATCGATGACTTTGCCGTGGGCATCGAGGAATGGCAGATAGGTGGCGTGACGCGGCTGCAGGGAACGGCCGCAGACGGCGCGCATGACGCTGCCGACGTCGGGCCCGGACACGCGCACGACGCCAATGCCACCGCGGCCCGGGGCGGTGGCGATGGCGGCAATAGGAAGCTGGGATGCAGTCATGTGCAGTATTGTCGCAGATCACTTTGCGGCCGGGATGGCCACGGGTCAGGCTTGCGGGTCGATGCCAAGGCATTCGCACATCAGGCGGCGCGCAACGGCGCCGTCGATGATGGCGCCAAGCGCCGTTTGCCGCGCAACGAGCTTCTTGCGCAGCTTGCCGCGGTAGCGGCGCGGCAGCACGTCGGACAGCGCCTCGATCGCGTAGCGTAGCCGCTTGTTGCCGATGCGCAGCTTGTGCACGTGTTCGGTCTTGCCGTCGCGGGCAATGCTCGCGAGTTCGCGGACCTTGTTACGCGCCTTGCGGATCCGGCGAGGGGCGAAGGTTTCCATCCGGCCCTTGGAGCCGTGCGCCGACAGATGCACCAGGTCACGCTTCAGCGTAGGCAGGGGGGCCTGCTGGTAGCGCGACAGCCTCGTCATCATCGTGGCGTGGGCGCTTGCGCGCCGGGACTGCGCCACGTCGATCAGCGCGGCAAGCAGGGTGTCTTCGGGTTGCTTCTGCAGGGCGGGCGCAAGCGTTTCGGCGATGAAGACATCCCAGTCGCGCACGTCGCCGGCGGCGTCGGCCACGTCGTGCAGCGCCTGCTTCCATCGCACTTCCACGCTGACAGGCAGTGCCGGGCCAAATGCCCAGGTCACCGCGCGCAAATGCCGGACGGCGACGCGCAGTTCGTGAACGTCCTCGACTTCGTCACGATGCTGCAATGCGTCCAGACGATCGTGGACGGCCTGCAGGCCGACCTCGCCCAGGGCCACGAACGCCGCGGCGGGACGCATCTTCCGGTGCAGCACGGGCTGACGGCTCATCGCGGTGTCTCTAATGTGGAAAGAGATTAGCTGCGCAGGTCCGTCTAGTGTAGGCGATGGCGCACGCCGACGCCGTCCGTCACCGTTTGAAAACTAACGAGTGGCCACGATGAACACGCGCGGGAACGGCAGCAGCACCGTGCCATCGGCCATCGGCGGAAAGACCCTGGCGAGCGCGGCTTCGTACTGGGCCAGGTATTCGGCGCGTTCGGCATCGTCCAACGGCGCCAGGAACGGACGCAGCCCGCTGCCCTTGAACCACTCGACAACCGCGGCTGCGCCACCTTTCAGCGGATGCTGATAAATCGTGCGCCAGATGTCCACGCGCGTGCAGTGCGGCTTCAGCATTTCGTAGTACCAGCGTTCCGACGCCAGCGCTGTACGGGCGTCGGCGGCGGCCGTGAGCTTGGGCGACCACGGGCCGTTCAGCGCCGTTTCGCGCATTAGCAGGTGCGGCGGTTCGTTGAGGTTGTCCGGCATCTGTACCGCCAGGCTGCCGCCCGGCGCTAGCTTGGCGATCAGCGACGGAAACAGCCGCGCATGGTCGGGCACCCACTGGAATACCGCGTTGGCCAGGATCACGTCCCAGGGGCCGGCATCCGCCCATTGCGAGACGTCGGCGATGTCGAAACGCAGGTTCGGCAGGCGCTTGCGGGCGGCGGCGATCATGTCGGCGTCGCTGTCCAGGCCGGTGACTTCGGCATCGGCGTAGCGCGACGCCAGGACTTCAGTGGAGTTGCCCGGGCCGCAACCGATGTCGACCACGCGCCTGGCGCTGGCGGTGGGAATGGCCCCGACCAGATCCCGCACCGGGCGGGTCCGTTCGTCCTCGAACTGTACGTATTGGTTGGCCGACCAGGTCATGGCGTATCCCCCTCCGCTGTATTGATGGATTTAAGTCTTATATAAGACATAAGACATGAAGCATACGCCGAAAAAGAAAAACCCGGCTAGCAGCCGGGTTTTTCGTGGGTCGGGTTTGCAACCTGGGAGGTCAGCTCTTGGCTACCGCCGCGGCCTTGCCCTTGCCGAGCATGCGGTTGATTTGCCACTGCTGGGCGATCGACAGGATGTTGTTCACCACCCAGTACAGCACGAGGCCGGCGGGGAAGAAGAAGAACATGAACGAGAACACCAGCGGCATGATCATCATGACCTTGGCCTGCACGGGGTCCGGCGGGGTCGGATTCAGCTTGGTCTGCACGAACATCGACACGGCCATCACAACCGGCAGGATGTAGAACGGGTCAGGCACCGACAGATCGTGGATCCAGCCCAGCCACGGCGCGCCGCGCATTTCCACCGACGACAGCAGCACCCAGTACAGCGCGATGAACACCGGAATCTGGATCACGATCGGCAGGCAGCCGCCGAGCGGATTGACCTTCTCCGTGCGGTACAGCGCCATCATTTCCTGGTTCATCTTCTGCGGATCGCCCTTGTGGCGCTCGCGGATGGCCGTCATGCGCGGCTGCAGGTCCTTCATCTTGCCCATCGACTTGTAGCTGGCAGCCGACAGCGGGAAGAACACCAGCTTGATCAGCACGGTCAGCGCGATGATCGACCAGCCCCAGTTGTTCAGGAAGCCGTGCAGCTTTTCCAGCAGCCAGAACAGCGGCTTGGCGAGGATGGTCAGCCAGCCATAGTCCTTGACCAGTTCCAGGCCCGGCGTGATCTGCTCGAGCATGCGCTCTTCCTGCGGACCGGCGAACAGGCGGGCATCGGTGCTCACCGTGGCGCCCGGGGCGATCTGGCCCAGCGGTTGCTGGATGCCAACACGGTACAGGTTCGGGTCGATCTGCTCGGCGTAGAAGCTGTGCTGCTTGCCGGTCTGCGGAATCCAGGCCGAAGCAAAGTAGTGCTGCACCATCGCCACCCAGCCATTTTCCGTGGCGGCGGGCACGCTTGCCTTGCCCTTGGAAATATCTTCGAAGCTGAGCTTGTGATACTTGTCGGCGTTCGTGTAGATGGCCGGGCCCGTGAACGTGCTGTAGAACTGCGACTGTTCCACCTTGCTGCCGTCACGCGCCAGTTCCATGTACAGCGTCGGCGAGACCGGGGCGGTGCCGGCGTTCGTCACGTCAAAGCGTGCGTCCACCACGTAGCTGCCCTTGTGGAACGTGTACGTCTTCACGAACTTCACGCCGTTCTTTTCAGCGGTCAGCACGACGTCGAGCTTGTCCTGGCCCGGGGCCAGGGAGCGGGCGCCCGGCGCTGCCGTGAACACCGTGGTGTGGTTCGGCAGATCGCCACCGATCAGGCCCGAGCGGGCCAGGTAGGTGCGCTGTGCGTCACGCTCGAACAACGTGACCGGCTTGCCGTCCTTCTCGTGCTCGTTGAGCAGTTCCAGGCGCGACAGGATGCCGCCGGCGGTGTCGATTTCGGCGCGCACTTCATCAGTGGTGACGATGACCTTCTCGCCGGTGGGCTGTGCGGCCGCCTGCGGGGCGGACGGCACGGCACCCGGTGCCGAAGCGTTCGCCGCGCTGGCCTTGGGCACGTCACCCTGGGCCGTGGCGCCGCTTGCACCACCGGCCGGTGCGGCCTGCTGTTGCGTGTTGGCGCTCGGGAAGAACATCGACGCGTGGCCGTTGGCGCGCTGCCAGTTGTCGTAGAGCAGCACGAGGGACATCGAGAAGATGACCCACAGGATGGTGCGTTTGATATCCATGTCTCGCTATGGTCTGGGGGATCAGGGTCGGGGGAGCCGGACCGTGACGGACGGGCGGCCGGCCGCGGATGCGGCGGCAGTTCCGTTTACTGCAGGCTCGGGCACGGGATCATACCCGCCCTTTGCGAAAGGATGGCAACGGCATAGTCTGCACGCGGCCATCCACGTGCCGCGCGCCGGTCCATGACTGACAATGGCGTCGCGGGCATAGTCGGAACAGGTAGGCAGGAAGCGGCACTGCGAGCCCAGGTAGGGACTCAGGGCGATCTTGTAGATTCGCAGCAGGGCTAGCAGGATTCGCTTCATGATGATGGTCAGGCTGGCGCGGCAGGTGCAACGGGTCCGCCGGATGCCGGGACGGGCGGCAGCGGCTTGGCGGCCACATCCAGCAAGCTGCTGATCTCGGTCAGGCAGGCGCGCCGTATGGCAGACCGGCTGGCAAAGTCCGCGCGCGGAAACTTTGCCTGCAGCCGCAGCAGGATGTCGCGGCCCGCGAATTGGGCCTGCCGGGTCCGAAACAGTTCCCGCACCATGCGCTTCACCAGATTGCGCTCGGCGGCGCGCGGTGCGAACTTCTTGCCGACGACAATGCCCAGCCGCGCCTGCGGCTGGCCGTTGGCCCGCACATACAGCACGAAATGCGTGCTGCGACGGCGGGGCCGCAAAGCAAAAACGGATGAAAACTCATCCGTCTTTGTAAGCCTCGCGGCTTTGGGGAAGGCATGGTCCGACACGCTGGTCAAAGCTAGCGGGGAAGCCGTGCTTCGGCGGCGGCGCTCCTGGCCATCCTGAGTGCGAGGCGCTTGGCCGGACGACTTTCGCAGGTGCAACGGCGAACCGTCACACTGCCAGCCATCCAGGCCGATCGCCCGGCGCTCAGATTGCCAGGCGCTTGCGGCCCTTGGCGCGACGAGCGTTGATCACGGCACGGCCGCCGCGGGTCTTCATGCGCACGCGGAAACCATGGGTACGCTTGCGGCGGGTAACGGAAGGTTGGTAGGTACGTTTCATGTTGCACTCTCTGGTTGATCCGGGCTTTCCGGGCGCCGGCCGATGCCGGGGTGCCTTGGCCGCCGCGTATGGTTCGCATGGGGCTGCCGCAATGCAGACGCTCACTATTCTGGCGAGGTTGCTGCGGCCATGCCGACGATTCTGGTTCTGTCTTGCTGCCGGCCGCCGCTGGCTTTGCCCATCGGGGGGCAGAAGCGCTGGCGGGGATCAGGCCGCTTGCCTGATGCCGCACACGTTTACGCGTATACGGTACTGGCCAGACCCGGCGATGCGCATACGTGATCCCCTGCCGCATCGCAGAACCCGCCATTTAACCGATTTTCGTCGCGGGTGTCAAGGCACCGAACGATCAGTTCCAGCAGGCGCGCCACATGTGCGTGGCAGGTCGCTGCAAACGCCGGTGCGCCATTGTCCACAACATCCAGTGGGTAACTCTGTGGGTATTCCCGGTCACCTATCGGTGTTAATTTGAGAGATCAAGTTCTTGTTTCCGATGGATTAT
The DNA here is from genome assembly GCF_057798835.1 of Cupriavidus sp. 291-E7. Taxonomy (NCBI): domain Bacteria; kingdom Pseudomonadati; phylum Pseudomonadota; class Betaproteobacteria; order Burkholderiales; family Burkholderiaceae; genus Cupriavidus; species Cupriavidus sp. 291-E7. The sequence goes on along the minus strand of NZ_JBYOJV010000007.1, from coordinate 9,179 downwards.
CGGGCGTGCGAGGTCCAGTAGGCGTGCGGCTCCCGGACGAGTTGTGCACACGAATCCACTGATTTTTCACAACTTGTCCACAGGGTTATCCTTTGTGGATAACTTGGGGCGGGGGGTACAATCCCGGTCCAAACACTACACGGGCCGCGTGGCGCACGCACAACCCGGGACTGCCTGCCTCCGGTATACCGCGATGTATACCGACTGACCGCCGTTTCGATGCCTGGCTTCGGGACGGTGTATTGCCTTTCGCGCGTCGACACGAAGCGAAAAGGCATGCAGCAGACCCGTGGCGCGCGCGTTGCGTCACCCGTGACGTGCCATCGATGCGAGGGCACGATCACTTAAAAGAACACATGCAAGATTTCTGGCAGGCAGCAGCCGCGCAACTCGAGCGCGAACTGACGCCGCAACAATTCAAAACCTGGATCAAGCCGTTGGCGCCAGTCGCCTTCGACGAGGAAGCGCATGCGCTGCGGATTGCCGCGCCTAACCGCTTCAAGCTCGATTGGGTGAAGAGCCAGTTCTCGGGCCGCATCACAGCACTCGCGTGCGAATACTGGGAAACGCAGGTCAGCGTTCACTTCGTCCTCGATCCCGCAGCATCGGGCCGCGCGGCCACCTATACGCAACAGGCCATGCAGCAGGGCCACGACAACGGCATGGCGCACGCCCCGATGGGTGCGGGCGGCGCGCCTTATCCCGGCATGGCTGCCGGAGCGCAGGCCGGCATGCCGGGCCAGGCTTTCAGCCACGCACCCGGGCAGCATCCGCAGCCGTCCCAGGCGGGCGGTTATCACGACTATGCCGGCCAGGCCAACGGTGGCCAGCCTGGCTACGGTGCGCCGTCCGGTCAGGCGCCCTACCCGGCCGCGCCGGGTGCCGTGCCGCACCGCGGCGCGGCACCGACCGGACATCCGCTGCAGGGCGGCGCCAACGCGCAGATGCAGGATATGGGCGACATCGACATGGCCCAGATGGATGCGTCGGAAGCCAGTGCCCGCTCCTACCGCGTGCCGTCCCAGCAGCCGGCGGCGGCCGGTGCGCAGCCGAACGACACGGTGCACGAGCGCTCGCGCCTGAACCCGATCCTGACGTTCGACAATTTCGTGACCGGTAAGGCCAACCAGTTGGCGCGTGCCGCGGCCATCCAGGTGGCCAACAATCCGGGCAAGTCCTACAACCCGCTCTACCTTTACGGCGGCGTGGGCCTGGGTAAGACCCACCTGATTCACGCCATCGGCAACTTCATGCTGATGGAGAACCCGCGCGCGCGCATCCGCTATATCCATGCGGAACAGTACGTGTCCGATGTGGTGAAGGCGTACCAGCGGAAGGCGTTCGACGAATTCAAGCGCTATTACCACTCGCTGGACCTGCTGCTGATCGACGATATCCAGTTCTTTTCGGGTAAGAACCGCACGCAGGAAGAATTCTTCTACGCGTTCGAGGCGCTGATTGCCAACCGCGCGCAGGTGATCATCACCAGCGATACGTATCCGAAGGAAATCACCGGCATCGACGACCGGCTGATCTCGCGCTTCGACTCCGGCCTGACCGTGGCGATCGAGCCGCCCGAGCTGGAAATGCGCGTGGCGATTCTGATGAAGAAGGCCGCGGCCGAAAACGTGAGCGTGCCGGAGGAAGTCGCGTTCTTCGTGGCCAAGCACCTGCGTTCGAACGTGCGAGAACTGGAAGGCGCGCTGCGCAAGATCCTGGCGTTCTCGAACTTCCACGGCAAGGACATCACGATCGACGTCACGCGTGAAGCGCTCAAGGATCTGTTGACCGTTCAGAACCGCCAGATCTCCGTGGAGAACATCCAGAAGACCTGCGCCGACTTCTACAACATCAAGGTCGCGGACATGTACTCGAAGAAGCGGCCCGCCAACATCGCGCGGCCGCGCCAGATTGCGATGTACCTGGCCAAGGAACTGACGCAGAAGAGCCTGCCGGAGATTGGCGAGCTGTTTGGCGGACGCGACCACACCACGGTGCTGCACGCCGTGCGCAAGATCGCCGACGAGCGTGGCAAGGACGCGCAACTGAACCACGAGCTGCACGTGCTGGAACAGACGCTCAAGGGCTGATTAGCGTTTTTGAAGGCCGGCCTTGCCGGGCTGGCATACTACTGGGTGCGCGCCCGGCGGCAAACGGGCGTCTGAACAACTGTTGTATCGCGGGATTCCGGCCTCAGATAAGGCTTTGCGGTGAGTCGGGACGAATTGGCGCTGATTGGCGGCCTGGGCGTGGCATTTTGTGCACAACCAGGCGCCGCGCCGGATTCGCCCCGCTTCACCGCAGCGGCTTATCCTTGGTACAATCCGGCATTAACTCGTTGATTCCAAAGTAAATTTGTAAATCGCGAGTTTCACCTGATTCCGCGGTCGCCGACGACAAACGACGAAGGATAAATTCAATGCAATTGGTCAAAACCTCGCGAGACAATCTGCTGCGTCCGCTGCAAATCGTGAGCGGCATCGTGGAGCGCCGCCACACCCTCCCGATCCTGGCCAACCTGCTGATTCGCAAGTCCGGCTCGAACGTGTCCTTCCTCTCGACCGACATCGAGATCCAGATCACCACGCACGCCGAATGCGGCGTTGGCAGCGACGATGTGGCCACCACCGTGGCCGCGCGCAAGCTGCTCGACATCCTGCGTGCGATGCCCGATGGCGACGTGGCGCTGTCACTGAACGACAAGCGCATGACCGTGCAATCGGGCAAGAGCCGCTTTGCGCTGCAGACGCTGGCCGCGGAGGAATTCCCGACCGTTGCCGAAGCCGCCGAATTCAACGCCAGCGTGAGCCTGCCGCAGAAGACGTTCAAGCATCTGCTGGCGATGGTGCATTTTGCGATGGCCCAGCAGGACATCCGCTACTACCTGAACGGCATGCTGCTGGTGGTGGACGGCAAGAAGGTCATGGCCGTGGCTACCGACGGCCACCGCCTGGCGTATTGCGGCGTGGAACTCGAAAACGAAGCCACTGGCGTGGGTTCGCGCCAGGAAGTGATCATCCCGCGCAAGACCATTCTGGAACTGCAGCGCCTGCTGGAAGACACCGACGATCCCGTGCAGGTGCAACTGGCCGCGAATCAGATCAAGTTCACGTTCGCCAACGTGGAACTGATCAGCAAGCTCGTGGAAGGCAAGTTCCCGGACTTCCAGCGCGTGATCCCGAAGGGCTACAAGAATGCGTTTGCGATCGACCGCGTGCAACTGCAGCAGGCGCTGCAGCGTACGGCGATCCTGACCACCGACAAGTTCAAGGGCGTGCGCTGCATTCTGGATACGCACGTGCTGAAGATCAGCTCGACCAACGCCGATCAGGAAGAGGCGCAGGAAGAACTGGAACTCGATTATTCGGGCGACGCGCTCGATATCGGTTTTAACGTGACGTACCTGCTCGACGTGCTCGCCAACCTCAAGAGCGAGCAGGTGCAGGTCAGCCTCGGCGACTCCAATTCGAGTGCGCTGATTACCGTGCCGGAAGACGACAACTTCAAGTACGTCGTGATGCCGATGCGCATTTGATGGCCAGCACCGAGCCGCCATCCATACACAATCGGGCACACACCGCAGCAGGGGCCGGATCAAGGCGATCCGCCCCTTTTGCCGTTTTTAAGTAACCCGCAGATGCGGATTTGCCGCACCCGCCGCCATCCGGCGCAGGTTCGGAATTCTTCGCATTTGCCGTGAGTATCGTGAGTAGGAAAACATGACCGATCAGCAGAAACCGCAGCAGGAAAACACTTACGGCGCCTCTTCGATCCAGATCCTGGAAGGCCTGGAAGCGGTGCGCAAGCGTCCCGGCATGTATATCGGCGATACGTCCGACGGCACCGGCCTGCACCACCTGGTGTTCGAGGTGCTCGACAACTCGATCGACGAAGCGCTGGCCGGCTATTGCACCGAGATCCTGGTCACGATCCATAGCGACAACTCGATCTCGATCGTGGACAACGGCCGCGGCATTCCGCCGGCCGTCAAGTTCGACGACAAGCACGAGCCGAAGCGCAGCGCGGCGGAAATCGCCATGACCGAGCTGCACGCCGGCGGCAAGTTCAACCAGAACAGCTACAAGGTGTCGGGCGGCCTGCACGGCGTGGGCGTGTCGTGCGTGAACGCATTGTCCAAGTGGCTGCGCCTGACGGTGCGCCGCGATGGTCAGGTCAACCTGATCGAATTCGCCAAGGGCGAAGTGCAGAACCGCATCGTCGAAACGGTGACCGGCCCGGATGGCCAGCCCGTGGAAGTCTCGCCGATGAAGATCATTGGCGCCACCGACAAGCGCGGCACCGAAGTGCACTTCCTGGCCGACGAGGAAATCTTCACGAACGTCGAGTTCCACTACGAAGTGCTGTCCAAGCGCATCCGCGAACTCTCGTTCCTGAACAACGGCGTGCATATCAAGCTGGTCGACCAGCGCACCGGCAAGGAAGAGGACTTTGCGTTCGCGGGCGGTGTGAAGGGCTTTGTCGAGTACATCAACCGTGCAAAGACCACGCTGCATCAGAACATCTTCTACGCGAACGCGGAAAAGGATGGCATCACTGTGGAAGTGGCCATGCAGTGGAACGATGGCTACAACGAGCAGGTGCTCTGCTTCACGAACAACATTCCGCAGCGTGACGGCGGTACCCACCTGACCGGCCTGCGCGCCGCGATGACGCGCGTCGTCAACAAGTACATCGAAGAAAACGAAATCGCCAAGAAGGCGAAGGTCGAAACCAGCGGCGACGACATGCGCGAAGGCCTGGCCTGCGTGCTGTCGGTGAAGGTGCCCGAGCCGAAGTTCAGCTCGCAAACCAAGGACAAGCTCGTCTCGTCCGAAGTGCGCCTGCCCGTGGAGGAACTGGTCGGCAAGGCGCTGACCGACTTCCTGCTGGAAACGCCGAACGACGCCAAGATCATCTGCGGCAAGATCGTTGACGCCGCGCGCGCCCGCGAGGCCGCCCGCAAGGCCCGCGAAATGACGCGCCGCAAGGGCGTGATGGACGGCATGGGCCTGCCGGGCAAGCTGGCCGACTGCCAGGAAAAGGACCCGGCGCAGTCCGAGCTGTTCCTGGTGGAGGGTGACTCCGCAGGCGGCTCGGCCAAGCAGGGCCGCGACCGGAAGTTCCAGGCAATCCTGCCGCTCAAGGGCAAGATCCTGAACGTCGAACGTGCGCGCTTCGACAAGATGCTGTCGAGCCAGGAAGTGCTGACGCTGATCACCGCGCTGGGCACGGGCATCGGCAAGGAAGACTACAACCTCGACAAGCTGCGCTACCACCGCATCATCATCATGACCGATGCGGACGTGGACGGCTCGCACATCCGCACGCTGCTGCTGACGTTCTTCTATCGCCAGATGCCCGACATCATCGAGCGTGGCTACGTCTACATCGCGCAGCCGCCGCTGTACAAGATCAAGCACGGCAAGGAAGAGCGCTACATCAAGGACGACACCGAGCTGAACGCGTACATGCTGAAGCTCGCAATGGAGAAGGCTGGCCTGATTCGTCCGGACGGCAGCGAAATCGCCGGTGACGCGCTGAGCGAGCTGGCTCGCCAGTATCAGCTCACCGAAGGCGTGATCGGCCGCCTGTCGCGTATCGTCGATACAGACGCGCTGCGCGCCATCGCCGACGGCGTGGTGCTTGACCTGGACAACGCCGCCGCGGCGGAAGCATCGGCCGTGGCCCTGAAAGCCAAGCTTGCCGAGATGCACGCCAAGACGCTGATCGGCGCCGCTGTGAACGACGACGGCACCGCCGACGTCTACGCACAGTTCGACGAGAAGACCGACAAGCATCGTCTGATGATCGCGCGCCGCCACCACGGCAACGTGCGCCTGTCGCACGTGGACGCGGACTTCGTCCACGGTGCCGACTACGCTGCGCTGGCTCGCGCTGCCACCACGTTCCAGGGCCTGATCCCGGACGGCACCAGGGTCAAGCGCGGCGAAGGCGAAAAGATGCGCGAACAGACCGTGGCGGATTTCCACCAGGCCATGCAATGGCTGCTGACCGAAGCCGAACGCGGCGTCTCGCGTCAGCGCTACAAGGGCCTGGGCGAAATGAACCCCGAGCAGCTGTTCGAAACCACGCTCGACGTCACGCAACGCCGCCTGCTGAAGGTGCAGATCGAAGACGCGATCGCCGCGGACCAGATCTTCACGACACTGATGGGCGACGAGGTGGAGCCGCGCCGGAACTTCATCGAGTCGAATGCGTTGGTGGCACGGAATATTGATGTTTGATATTCGCCTGTAGTGTACGGAATCGGAATTCGTGAGACTACGTGCTTCTCTGTGAGACTGAAAATTTGGAATTAGTGCGACTGGCGTGCACATGCCTCGAGATCAGGCGGCGTGTGCGCCAGGAGCGCGACCAGATAACTCAAGGACGCTGTTGCACGGAGGAGACGTGCAGCTCTATTTCGACGGCACGGCGACCGCCGTAGAGAACCGGAAATAGCTGGACCAGCCGCGCTTTTGCTAGACCGGAAACCCGAAATAGCCGGTCCCCTGCGCAGCCAATTCAAGCGATTCCTGAAGGGCAAGGGTCGGCCGGTGGTGCGACGTCGGGGCCGGTTCGGCGGGGCGACCCTGAGCCATTTCTCAACGCATGTTGCCGTTTTCTCCTGCATCCGTTCGCTGTTTTTAGATGTAGTCGAGCCATTCCTTGGATGGCTCTCGGCCGGCGCGGCGGTCGCGCGCATCCCAAGCCTGCTTAGCGGCCTGAAACGTCTTCCATTCTCTTTCTCTCAGCTTCTCCGCTCTCGGGCCGTCAAGGTCGAAGTGGCCATATTCGTTGTAGCCCCAGCTGCCCTTGTCGCCACCGCTGATGATCGCCGTTGTGAAGCTAACCAGGCGCGGATCCGGGTGCAGGAAGAATCGGCTACCGCCCAGCTTGGGCCAGTTGCGCTCTGCTAACGCTTTTTCGGGATACAGCCAATCTCGGTTGGGGGACGCAATGTACCTGCGGGCGTGGCTCTTCAGGATGTGGTTGATCGCCACCACCTCCTGTTCCTCCAGCGCATGGCCGCGCTGCACCTTGCGCAGGTCAAAATGGGCGTTGGCAAAGTAACGGGGGTTCTCGCGGATCTTGAGCTGATTGCCTTTGGGATTGCGGACGTACTGGAGGTTGGTGATGATCAGACAATGCTCGCTATCGAGCGGGAACAAAGTCTGCGTGCCAATGCGCTCGATGCGTGCCATTCCGAAGTTCTGAACCTCAGCCGATCCCGGAAATACTTGCCGGTTGTACGTTGTCACCGGGCTGTCACTGATGATGAGCTTCGTCGGCGAGTCTTTGCAGTGCATTACGGCCCATACGCTCTCCACCCAGATCGTGTGATACACCTGCCCTGCGGTATGGAGGGTATGCAGCGTCTGCTGATGATCCGTGCTTCTGGCGAGCGCCTGCAGCAGGCTCAACCCCTTGGGCGTCCGGAAGAGTTGCGCGGACAGGTAGTCGACCATGCCGCGGAATGCCTCATGCACACCGTCGCGCATGCCGTAGTCGGCAAAGAAGGCCACCGCCTTCTCGCCAATGGTGTCTACCCTACCGAAGAAGGTCTTCTCCAGTACGTCTGTTGCATACTGGCCGAAGTAGAGCGTGTAGAGATGATCCTGCTGGAAGCAGTTGACCGGCCCAAGGTGCCGCAATGCCTTGCGGGTTGTCGTGGTGCCGTCGGGGCGCTTAATCACCTCCGGCTTTAGGTCGAGATACCAGAGCTTCGATTGTCCAGGTGCCAGGAAGCGCCGCTGATACCACTGCGGCACATAGTGATTGCGAACAGTGAAACTCATGTGGCTAGTTCAGGGCTTGGTTACCGATGCCCCAGCGGGTGAGGGGCGCTTTACCTCAACCGGAGACACTTCGCCGCTGCATTTATTGAATTTGAACAACATCCCCAGCGCCTCCTTCAGATCCCAGCATTGGTCCTTCACAACCGGCGCCGCAACCAGATTCTTGAAATACGCGGGCATATTCCCGAGTGCGAAGATCAAGACAAAGAAGGCGAAGAACACAAGCATGGCGCTCAAGATGCCCCGTGCATCTTCATGAAGAGCCGCAATGATTGCGGCGATTGCGCCACCCGACGGCGGCTTAGGAGTGGGGTCGCTCATTGCAAACCTCTAACGGAACAAGAATCCGAGCTGGGTGAAGCGATGAGGACTATATGGGCCCGAGACCACCGCGCATGTTTCACCCTGGACCATTGCGAGCAGAGTGCTCAATAAACCATCCGAGTTCATAGAAGGGAAAAGGCCGCGCGCGTCGCTGCGACTGTGGCGACCTTAGTCGAAAGAACTCGTCTAATGTGCGTCCGCCACATGCAGGCGCTTCCACAAGCGCGCCGCTTCTTGCGCCGCGACCGCAGCGAGAATGTTGAAAATTGCTGTTATCAAAGCGACCAGCATAAATCCTAGGCCGGTCCAAGATTGCAACTTGACGGTCTGTTTTACAAGCGAGTCGATGGATTTCTCTTGCAGCGCTTTGCAGATTACATCGGTTTCGGAGTCGAGAAAGCCGGTCATCTGAGACAATTTCGACTTATCTGTGCACTCAGCCGCAGTAAACGTCCAGCCCCCGAGAGGCGCGCTTACTGTTGTTGCATCAGTCTTGAACCAAGTCTTTGACGCTCGCATTTGAAAATAGGCGAACTGGGATGCAGCAACCTGCCCTACACAAACCATCGCGAGAAACGCTGCGCATGCGATAGCGAGTCGGCTCGGAAGAAAGTGTTTTGGCGGCTGCACCAAAATTTCTGAGGTGCTTACATCAATCCATGATCTCATTTTTTGAAGACGGAACATGCCAACTCCATGTTCACTCATCCATAAAATGAGCCTTCGCACCTCCGTCATGGTCTCTACTTTCAAGCGATAGAGAAAGCGAAACCGCTCCAGGTCTCGGTTTTCCTGAAAGATGACCTTCAGATCAGGAGTGAACCGCCCCGGGAACCGTGGAGGCTGGTTGGTTTAAGTTAATAGCGGTTCAGCGGCAGGCATTTGAAGCTGCCGATAGTAGTTTGTATATGAACGTCTCCCGTTTGAGCAAGCTCTCTTGTGTGTAGACGGACAGGATGGGTTGCAGCTGTATATCCGGCCTTGTTGCAGCCGGTTTCTCTGCTGCGGGCCCCGATGAAATCCGCTGACTTGCGCCTTATTGCCTCAACGAGCTTT